>NZ_JBFAYO010000020.1:0-145573 GCF_040681325.1 Nocardia sp. NPDC051787 | reverse complement strand
TAACCGCCACACTAACGCCGCTGGGCCGTAACCCCCCCCCCCGCGCCATTCGATGGAAATCAGCGATCGGCTGTCACGAAACCGAAAGCGCGCTCAAGGCTTGCCGCCTCGTCTGCCGAAATGTGAAACTCTTCCAGCGGCAGACCTTCTTGGTCCTTGGGGCCGTGGTTCTCGGGACCGGATGCCATGTTCCACTCCTTTGCTTGTGCCGACAGAATCACCAGCTACTGATCACGATCGTGACCGCAAATAGATTGCGACTTTATTCTTCAACCGTCAAGTGCCGAGCGGCACGGCACAGCTGATTTTACGAAGATTTGAGCGGGCGGATCCACGCCGTTGAACCGGCCGCAGAGGCACCGGATTCGTCCCACCGAATCCGCTCCGTTCCGGTCGCCCCGGACTGCTCGGCCTCGTGGCCCGGGGTTCGCGGCGGCCCCACCGCCGTCGGGCGGTGATGTAGTGCCGGACCGGGCGTCATCGCGGCCGGGCTACGGAGCTGTAGCTCAGTCGTGGCAGCTGGAAGGGATTGAGCAGGAATACAATCGTTTAGCGTGTTGCCGGTCAACTCGGACGGTGCTTGGTCTGTGCTCGCATCGGTGCCGGCCAACCTCGAAGGGAAAGTGTTGTCGTGTTGACATTTCGTATAGTTGCTTCTGCAGCAATATTGCTCGCTACAGGCAGCTTACTGGGGTGTTCGGATACTTCCGGCTCCTCGAGCGAGGCTGTATCAGGTGCCGTTCCGGTGATCGAGAAGGGCAAGCCGGAAGCGTTGTACGCGGACGGCGTTACAGTGCCGAGTGGAGCCGCAATCTACAAGACCGCTGGAACCGGCCCGAAAGACCTGAACCCGACCGCGCCGGAAGGCACGCCGGAACGCTACATCGATGCCGGCCTGCTGGCGAATGGCAAGCTTCCATCAGGTGTCACCATCACCGAGGCGCAGGCCATCAACGCGCTGGAGCAAATTAGAGCCAACCTTCGATCCCGTGGCTTGAAACTCTCCGACGTGATAGCAATGCGCGCGTTCCTGGCAAAGCCACCCGGCGCCGACAAAGTCGACTTCGCCGGCTGGAACCGGGCATACCGGCAATTCTTCGCCAATACCAACCTCGACACCGGCGCCACCTTGCTGGTTCCCCTGGGGACCGGAACGCCTACGCAGCCTATCGAACACAACCCCACAAGACCGACCCGATCCACATTGGAAGTCAGCCTCGTCGTTCCGGGCTGGCTCGTGGAAATC
Source organism: Nocardia sp. NPDC051787 (assembly GCF_040681325.1). NCBI lineage: Bacteria > Bacillati > Actinomycetota > Actinomycetes > Mycobacteriales > Nocardiaceae > Nocardia > Nocardia sp. NPDC051787. The sequence goes on along the minus strand of NZ_JBFAYO010000020.1, from coordinate 144,327 downwards.
GAAGTCGACGCACTCGTACCATCACGCAAGTAGAGCGTCAGCACGGTGCAGGGGATAGAACCTGGGCCGGCTGGCGGCCTGGCCGTGGTGTCGATCGCCGAGGCCACCGTCGAGTTCGTAGCCGGCCTGCTCGAGCGCCCCAAGGTCCTCGACGCGCACTGCCGATTCCGACACCGTCAGGTCCCCGAGCTTCGGACGCCCGGCCAGCGCCGACAGGTCGGACCGTGGCACATTGATCTCGAGCGATTCGACATACTGCGGCAGCCACATTCGGCGTATCCGGCAATCGCCGGTGATGATGAGCCGGCGCAGTACCGGCGTCTCCGAGAGCACGCCCAGGTGGTGTTCCTTTGCATCACAGCGGCCGCGCTCCTTGCGGCCGAAAGGCCGAGTCCGGCGGCGGGCCGGACTACGAAAACCCCTGATCGGATGGAGTCGACTCGGATATTCGGGCGGCCGAACGCTCGGCCGCGGCAAGGCGGTCGGCGAATGCGTCCGGCTCCGCTGCGGCCAATTCGGAATACAAGCTCACCGAGCGCTCCGCTAGGGCGCGGGCTTGGCCACGGTCGCGGTCACCCAACAGCAGCGCCGTCTCGCGGCATACCGCCGCCAGGTCCGGCAGATAGCGCAGCCGCGCCCGTTCGGCAGCATTCTCGGCCAATTGCAGTGCGCGCCACGCACATTCGATGGCAGCTTCATCCGCGCCGACCGCTGCCAAGTGGGTGGCATGCCAGCGCAGGCAATCTCCGAGGCCGGGCCCGTGCTCGGCCGGTTCGTTCGCGGCGATGATTTCCCACAGCTCCAGCGCACGGGAACTATGGTCGAGCGCCTCGGCGCAGCGCCCGGCTCGCGCGAGATGCCGGGCGTGGTCGACAAGAGATCCGGCGAGTTCGGCGCCACCCTCCTGCTGCTCCCCAGCGTGTTCGTACCTGTCGAGGGCTTGCTTCGACAGTGTCAGCACCGTGCGAGCATCGACGCCGGAATCGGCCTCCCAGCGCGCCCGATGCCGCAGCACCCACGCCACCTCGATGGATGCGTCGTCGTGCTCGTCGGCCAGCTCCTCCCATAGTGGGAAGGCGTCGTCGAGGTACCGGAGGGCTTCAGTGCGCAGCCCCACATCCGCCAGGGCGTCAGCGAGGGCGACGCGGAATTCGGCCAGCTGCCATCGGGGGTCCTCGTCACTGGGCTCGGGGTTCTGCGCCAGCTCTTCCTCCAGCAGCGCCAGCGCTTCCCGCGCCGCGTCGACGGCCTCCGGGCGCCGGCCGGCTTGGGAACAGAACCACGCCTGATCACGCAGTAGATCGGCCAGGGGAAACCGGTAGGTGGCACGGTCGTTTTCGATCAGCACACGCATCAGCCGGACCGGTTCCATCAACTGTGTCGCCGCCTGCTCCGAACATCCCGTCTCGCATAGGCTCGTCGCGTACTTGTGGTACGCATCGATCAAGTCCGGTACCAGCTCATCGGATTCGTCCACGATCAGCGATCGATACTGGCCGACAGCGTATTCCAGCTGTGCCGCCGCCAGCTCGGGTTCACCATTGTGCGGCAGCACCCGTGCCGCCCACGCCGCACAGGCGGCCAGCGACGAACGCGCCTGCGGATTCGTTTCGGCCGCGGTACGCCAAATGGACAGTGCACATTCGATTTCCGCCAGCACTCGGCCTTGCTGGCCGAGTTGGCACCGCGCCCACGCGTGCTGCTGTACCGCCTCCGCCCATCGAAGCCGATACTGTTGGGGATCGCGGGAAGCCAACTCCTCGTAGGCCGACACGGCGAGTTCGAGGTGGGCGGCGGCCTCCTCCCATTCACCCCGCTCACCGCAGAAACGGCCGTGTTCGCCAAGTGCGTGCGCCAGATCGGGCAGGTGCAGTTCGGCATCGTCGTCGACCAGTTCCTGCCGAAGCCGCACGCCGGCCCGCGAATGCTCGCGCGCCCGCGGCCAATCGCCGGCGTTCACCAGTCGGCAGGCGAGGTTGTATGTGGCCGCTGCCAGCTGCTCCAGCGCGGGCCGCCGATCGTGTGCGGCCGCGGCGGCACAGATACGCACCGCCCGCTCTTGATCCGCGACGGCCTCGTCGTGGCGGCCGAGACGATCCAGGGCGAAGGACCGATTGTGCAGTGCCGCAGCGAGATCTCGCGCTCGGGGATCCGGCGGCTCGGCCGCTGGTTCCCCGAATATCGCGACCGCGCGTGTGGCCTGGTCGAGTGCGTCCGCGTAACTCCCGACGTCGGTACACAATCCGGCGCTGTTGAGCAGGCTTCTCCCCAGATACGCCCGACCATCGAGCGAGTCCAGTTCCTCGAACATAGCCACGGCGCGCGCCGCGACCACCACGGCATCCGCGCTGTGGCCCACCGCGTCCAGCCGCTGCGCGTGATGGTCCAGACACAGCGCGGCGGACTTCAGGTACAGCGCGCGATCATCGCCCAGCAATTGCTCGAAGTGCTCGACGGCTTCGGCCGACATCTCGACCGCCTGGTCGTGCCAGCGCATCTGGGCCAGGCAATGCGCGTACCGGTCCAGTGCGCTGGCGAGCCGCTCCCGAAAGGGAGCGGGATTCGATTGCGCCAGTTGCCGAAACAGTAACAACGACCGCCGCGCGTATTCGACGGCTTCGCGCGGCTGCCCGCTATGGACGAGGCATACCGCGTGATTGCCCAGTGCGACCGCGAGCTCGGGGGATTCGCCTGCCGGGTCGCGCGCGGCCATCCGTTCCCGCAACTCCAGTAGCAGTGCCGAATGGTCGAGGGCCTCCGGAAGTCGCCCATCCCGGATCGGCGACCGGGCCAACGCATGCAACGCCGCGGCCCGATGCTCGTCCTGGTCGGTTCCAGGTGCCAACCGGTCACAGATCTCCAGCGCCCGCAGGGCCGCGACCCGCGCTCGGTCGCCGTTGCCGATATCGGTCTGGATCGCCGCGACCCTGCCGAGCGCATACGCGAGCTCCGCGCTATGCGCGTCCGGATCACGCTCCGCAAGCTCGGCGTAGATTGTCTCGGCCCGGGTCGCACACTCCAGCGCCTCCTCGAGGTCACCGAGACACGCCAGTGTGGTGGCGCGCGTGCACTGCATGCCGGCCAATGACGCGCGATCGCCGTCGTCGTTATCGGATTCGACCAACTCCTCGCACAATGCGACGGCCCGCGCCAGCAGGACCTTCGACTGCCGATAGTCGTCGACCTGATTGAGCGCGAGAGCGCGGTTGTGCAGAGCCTCGGTCAGATCCCTGGTACAGCCGTCCGGCTCGACCGCGGCGATCTCCTCGATCACCTCGACCGCCGCGCGGGAGCTCGCGTCCGCGCGCTCATCGTAGACGTGCAGGTGCGCCACGGTGGCGCAGGTCAGCACCTGAGCCAGAATCGGCCGGTACTGCTCCGGGTCGATAGCGGCAAGCTCCCGCGCCTGCTCGACGGCACGTTCCGCGAGACCGGCCGCCGCCACGCCGCGACCAGCCGCACGCAACCGATCCGCCTGGGCGGTGAGCGCATTCACCGACGCCGGCAGATGCCGCCGGTGGCGCCGGGCCAGCCGGGACCATTCACGAACCGCTCCGGAACCGAACTTGATGGCCGAGTCCTCGTCATCGAGCTCATCCGCCGACGCTACGATCGCACCGTAGCCATCGGCCACCGCGGTCACATCTTCCTTGCCTGGGCGATCGCGAATGCGCTGCCGGATCTTGATGAAATACCACCACGCCGCCACGGCCTCGTCGCGACGGCCGGCATGGTGCAGATACTCACCGTGCCGGCGCACCGCCTCAGCCAGGTCGGCAACCGCGGACTCGTCCGTCGCGGCGGCCGCCTCGGCGATCGACACGACCCGCGCGGATACGGTCACCGCCTCGGCATGCAGGGTGTGCCGCCGTAGCAGCAGGCCGAGATCCGATAGTTCATGGGACGTCGCCGCAGGATCGATCGTGGTGGCGTAGTGGCGCAGCCGCGCGCAACGATAAGCTTCCCACTCCTGTGCCGCGGCCTCGAGTCCACCGCGGCCCGCCAAGGTGATGTGTTCCGACCACGATTGGTCGAGCGCGCCGACAGCCGAGAGACCCGTGGCCTCCGCCAACTCCTCATAGAGACGGACACCACGTTCGGATAGCGCGAAGGCGGCCGCGTGGCCGTCTACCGATTCCACGAATCCGACGGCCGTCAGGTGGGCTTCGGCCAACGAACCCAGGTGCGCGGCGCGGTCGGCCTCGGCCAGTTCGGTGTAGATCCCGATCAGCCGCCGGACCGCCGCCGCGCCGCGGGTCATCACCTCGGCGTCGTCATCCGGATCATGCAGGGTGGCCTCCTCGAAGATGGCCACCAGGTCCCACAGCAACTCGGCCACCCGCGACGGATCTTGGACCCGATCGTCAACCTGTTCGTCGCAGAGCGATATGGCCGCGCTGAGCAGATCCGCGGCGACCAGGGAGCATTCCTCGCCGTGCTCCCGCGCCGCTCGCCACCGCAGCATTTGGATACGTTCCGAACGCCGTTCGGCTCTGACCCATTCGCCCTGCGCGGCCCGCACGATTGCCCGATGCAGCGGTTGCAGCTCCGGTTCGAATGCAGCGGTCGCGCCGACCAACGCCGCCGCCCGTGCCACCAGCGGATGATCTGCCCAGAGATCCAGCGCCGCAATCAGATCGGTCACCGCCGTGGCGTCCGCACCCCACACCGCATCCGCTACCAGCAAGCTCAGCTCATCGGCGAATTCCTCCGGCGACCGGGGAACACCCGATGCCGCTGTAGCAACCACAGGTTCACCTCACTATTCTGTCGGACGAGCGCAGTTCACCCACTCCACCGAGATCACCTGGGGACTGTCGGGAGTCGTGGAAGAGAGCAACGCCGCTGCCATGGTGCGTCATCCGCGGGAATCCCACTGACTGACCATGGCCTGCACCTCGCGCAACTGGGGTCCGAACAGCCCGGGGTGCTCGGCGGCCGATCGCGTGTAGAGCGAGACCGAACGCGCTGCCAGCTCGCGGGCTTCGTCCGGTTTCCGGTCGTGCAACAGCCGTGCGGTCGCACCGCAGATCGCCGCCAGGTCGGGCCGATAGCGCAGTGGTGTTCGCTGGGCGGCTTCGTCGGCCAGTTCCACTGCTCGCCAGGCGCATTCGATGGCGGTATCCTGCTCGTCGAGCTGCGCCAGATGAGTGGCGTGCCAGCGCAGGCAGTCGGCCAGCCCTGGTCGATGCACCCGAGGCTGGTCGGTCGACAACACCTCCCACAATCCCAGTGCGCGCGAGCTGTGGTCCACTGCCTCCGGATGGCGTCCGGCCAGAGCGAGGTGCCGCGCGTGATCAACCAGGGCCCCGGCCAGATACTTCTTGTCGCCCGGACGCGTCTCCGATGTCTGCTGGTAGATCTCGACAGCACGCTGGGAAAGGGAAAGCACCGAGATGTCACTCTCGTCCAAGGCTGTCCGCCAACGAGCTCGGTGCCACAGCGACCATGCCAAATCCGTTGATGGCTCGCCTTCCTCGGTCGCCAGTTCCTCCCATATCGGCAGCGCGCGATCACTCAGCTCGAGGGCTTCGGTATAACGCGCCACCTCGGCCAGACTGTCGGCCAACGAGTCGAGGTAATCGGCCAGGCGCCAACGGTGATCGCTCTCGCCTTCGCCGATGATCTCCTGCAGCAGCGACAGCGCCGCACGCCCCGCCGCGACCGAACCGTACCGGCGTCCCGCCTCGGCGAGCAGCCACGCTTGGTCCCGCAACGCCTCGGCCAAACCGGACCTGTGCGCAGCGCGGTCGGTCGCGACCAAGTGGAGTGTCAGCCGCACCGCTTCGGACATCGCAATCGACGCCTGCGTGCGGAACCCGTTCTCGCAAAGGCTCGTAGCGTACCGACGGTGGACGTAGACCAGCTCCGGAGCCAGAACGTCTCGTCCGGCGTCGATGAGCGCGCGATAGTGGGCGACGCTTCGCTCGAGATGTGCTCGCGCCAGATTTGTTTCGCCGAGGTAGAGCCGGAACCGTGCCGCCCATCCCTCGCCGGACGCCAGCCACGGCACGTTCTCCTCTGGAGATTCCGCAACGGCGTCCCGCCGGATCGACAGGGCGCGATCGACCTCCGCTGAAGCGCGGCTGCACTCCCCCAGTCGGTAGCGAGCGTGCACGTGGGATTCCACGGCGTGGGCCCAATCGCGTCGATACCGCGCCGGATCACGCGCGGTCAGCTCCTCGAACGCGGCCGCGGCACGCTCGAAATATGCTGCTGCTTCGGCCCATTCGTTCTTGTCGCGGCAGAACCGGGCGTGGTACTCGAGCACTGCGGCACAGTCGGGCAGGTGCAGCTCGGAATCACGGTCGGCCAATTCCTGCCACAGCTGCACTCCCGCCCGTGATCGCTCCCGGCCACGCGGCCACTGCCCCGCATTGACGAGCCGGACGGCCAGGCCATGAGTAGTATTGGCCAGTATCGTGAGGTTGGACCGGCGATCCTCAGCAGCTTGGGATTCGACGATCCGCACGGCCTTTTCCGCGGCCGATACCGCCTCGGCCTGCCGATCGACGCGCTCCAGCGCGCGGGCCTGATGATGCAGTGCCCGAGCCAGACTCCGCGCATGGGCGGCGCCGTCGGGCGTCAGCTCCTCGAACAGGGCAACCGCGCGGGTGGTGTACTGGAGCGCTTCCGCGCCGTTGCCGAGATCGAGCAGTCGAACCGCGTGGTTGATCAGACTCGTGCCGAGGTGGCGACGGTAGGCGCGGGCATCGCGGGCCACCAGTTCCTCGGCCATGGCCAGCCCGCGTAACCCCGTCGCGACAGCTTCCTCGGCGCGGCCGACGCTGTCCAGCCGGAGCGCGTGATTGTCCACGCACATGGCAGCAGCGTTCAGGTACAAGTCGCGGTCGTCGGCCAGCAGCTGCTCGTAACGTTCGACCGCCTCGGTCGACACCTCGAGCGCCTCCTCGGACCGGCTGGTTGCCCACAGACCTGTCGCGTGTTGGTCGAGGGCGCCGACCAGCCGCTTCTGGTACGCGTAGGGCTCGGATTCGGACAATCGCCGCCACAGTGCCAAGGCTCGACGCGTGTACTCGAGTGCCTCGCGAGGTCGACCGCAGCCACCCAGGCACAGCGCGTGATTACCAAGGGCGACAGCCAATTCCGATTCCTCGGCCGCTGGGTCACGGGCAGCCATCCGTTCCCGGATCTGCAGCAACGGTGTCGAATAAGCCAGCGCTCCAGCCATGTCACCGAGGCGAGTCAGCGTGCGGACCAGCCCATGTAGCGCGGAGGCCTGCCGAAGGTCCCGGATGGAGCCCTCCTGCAAGGTTTCACAGATCTCCAACACCCGGGTCGCCGTCGATCGCACCGCGTCGGTGTTCCCCATGTCCTCGTGAATAGACGCCACCTTGTTCAGTGCGTAAGCGAGCTCCGGCAAATAGGTTCGCGGATTGCTTTCCGCCAGTTGCGAATAGAGGTCTACCGCTCGGACCGCGCAGACCAAAGCAGCATCGAACTCGCGCAGGTGCGACAGAATGAGCGCGCGAGTGCAGAGCACATTGGCCAACGAGGCGCGGTGCTTGGCGTTGTTCACCGCCAGACCTTCGTACAGCTCCACCGCCCGCTCCGACGTCTCCCGCGACTGCGCATAATCACGGCGGTGGTTCAGCGCCACCGTACGATTTTGCAGGGCGCCGGCCAGCGCGGCGGTGTAACTGTCCGGTTCTTCTCGAGCCAGCTGTTCGATCAGTTCAACCGCTTCACCCGAGCGGCGGTCCGCCTCGGCCATCCGCCAGGAGCCCAGGTGCATCCTGGTGGCGCAGGTCAGTGCCCAGCTCAGATTCGGCCGGTATCGCTGCGGGTCCATCGCCACCAGGGTCCGGGCCTGCGCGACCGCCCGCTCGGCCATATCGGATGCCTCGGCGCTGCGGTCGGCTACACGCAATCGCTGTGCCTGCGCCCGCAATTCGTCTACCAGCGGGGCAAGATGTTCGGATCGGTTCAACTCGGCGAGTCGCGACAGTTCAGTGATCGCGCCTTCGCCGAACTCGACGGCCGCCGCCCCGTCTCCGAGTTTCTTCGCCAGTGTGACGACTGCGCGGTAGTCGTCCGCCACGGCGGTGACAACGCCCACCGAGCCGTCGCACACTTGCTGTCGCACCTCGATGAAGCGGTGCCAGCTCCGCACGGCTTCGGCGCGCTGCCCGACGTGGTGCAGATACTCGCCGTGCCGCCGCAGCGTTTCGGCCAGTCGCACCATCGCCGCCCCGGCCTTGTCCTCGGCCGTGGTCTCGGCCAGCGATACGGCGCGCGTCGAAACGACCACCACCTCGGCGTGCATATCACGAACGCGCAGCATCCGAATCAACGTCGCCAGCTCCCGCGACGACCCGATATCGGCCACGGTGGAGACGAGGCGACGCAGCGTGTCGTCGCGGCGCCGCTTCCATCTGTCCGCCCCACCCTCGTCTCCGACGCGGTCCAGCATCGCGATGTGCTTCGACCAGGCATGCTCGAGCCGGGGCAGCACCGCGAGACCGGCGGAGTCGAACAACTCCTGGTACAGGTGCATCCCGCGCTCGGACTGATCGACACCGGCAGCTCGGCCATCCACCCACGCCACGAACTCGACGGCGGCCATCCGGGCGTCGGCCAGCCATGGCAGATACCGGGTGCGATCGGTCCGGGCCAGTTCCTGGAGTATGCCGATGCGCCAGCGGGCGGCGGCCGCGCCGCGCGACATCAGCTCGGCCACTTCGGTCGGCCCATCCCCACCGGTTTCGGAGAGCACCTCCACCAGATCCTCCAACAGGTCGGCCACCAGCGGCAGCGCCCCGGCTCGATCCTGGCCCGGCCGGACGTCGAACAATTCGACGGCGATGGCGTAGAGATCCGCGGCCACCAGACTGTTGTCGTCCTCATGCGCCACTTCGGCTCTGCGGCGCAACTCCTGCACCAGATCCGACCGGTTCGGCCACGCACGCCAGGCGGCCCGAGCCACCCGCACCAGGGCTCGATGCAGGGGCGCCAGCTTCCACGACCGCAACTCCACCGTGCTCAGGGCGAGTGCCGCCGCCTTGGACACCAGCGGATCCGCGCACCACCGGTCCAGTGCCGCAACAAGATCCGCGGCGGGCCCGGTGTCGCCGTTGTTCGCCACCGCCCACACCGCGTCGGCGATCAGCAGGTTCAGCGCGTCGGCGAATTCATCGGGATGCTCGAAAACTCGCTCCGGCACAACGGATTCTTCAGGCGGTCTCAACACGCAGTGCGTACTTCCCGACGATCACGTCGCAGCATCGGAATTGCTTCTGGCGCTGAAGATATCGACCTCGTCCATGAGCTCGTAGATGAAATCGCCTGGGCGCATCGCCCGCGCCCGCGCGCGCTCGTCCTCGGTGATCGGCACGACGTTGAGGATCCGCACGACATCATCGCCGACCCACAGGCAGTCCTGACTGTTCTCGGTGAGCGGACCGGACAGGAAGACCGCCCGGCAACCGGCGAAGGTGGGAAAGTCGTTGTCGATTCCCACGACATGTCCCCAAGCCAGCCCACTGCCGCCATTCCACGGGAAGATCGCGATATTGGCAAGCTGCTTCGCGACGGCCCCCTCTTCTTCCCGGCTGAGCGATCCACGCCGACCGAACCGCAGTTCGGCACGCTGGTCCCCACCCGCTCCTGGCGTCGACGGCATGGCCTCGACCGACATTCCGATGGTGGCGAACAGTGTCATCGGCACGGTATCGGTCGGGCGGTAGACCAGGACATCGAGCCGGTCGACGGGCCCTGGCCCATTCTCGAACACGTAGCCGCCGTCCTCCGGACCCCATGTCTTCTGCAGGTCACGGTAGATCCCGCGCAGGACGGGTGGTGCGGACATAAAGGAATCCCTTCCGCTGTCTCGGAGCGACCAGCGAGCCGCGGTCGATATCGATGATTTACAACGGCATTCGCGACCAAAGCCGCCGCAGCAGCGTGGGCGCGTTGCCGCCCTCGGCGGCCTTCCCCACCCCGAGACCGCCGCATCCCCGGACTCCTTGGCGTACAGCTCGGACATGCCATAACTGATGTAATGCCAGTACGGAACCGGATCCATCCGCGCAAAGCGCTGATTCCGTCGAGCGGGTCCGGACCACCGAGCGACCAGGGGTGTTCGGTCACAGGATGAGGTCTGGCACACCGTACAGCTGCCGTAACGCGCCATCGATGGCGTCCCACCCGATCGAATCACTCACCTGATGGACGCTAGTCGGCGCCCATGCCGGACCGGAGATCCAATTGTCAAATTTTACCTGCCTTTAAGACCCTCGCCGAATCCGCCTACAACGCGGCTGACCAGCACGAACCGCCCGTGTACTCGGCCATGCCGATCTCCTGGAGATAGCAGTACCAGGGGTGGCCGACCCACCAATGCGTCTTCTGCTTGTGCTTGGGGCCCTCGATCTCGGCGTACCGCGAACCCATGCAGACCGTATCAGCGAACTCGGCGACATCGCCGCAGTCGAGCAGGACCCCTGAATCCCACCCATACTTGAAGGAGCGGTCGCCCGAGAACACGACCTCGGCGGACGATCAAAAGTTCTGGAATACAGAGCACAGTCTCGGACCCGAGAAGCCACCTCCTCGAAATCATCCCGCGTGCTGTATGGAGAAGTCATGCAACTTCGATGCTTACTTACGATGAGACGCACGGCGATTCGAGCAGGAAGCTGATATTCGAATCGGACTCGGGCGCAGCAACCAGCGGCCATCGAAGCGCTGGCAACCATACGCGCCGACATCGACTCGCACGCATCCGGCGGCGACTTCTACTGCCCCTCAGGCTTTTCCGAAGCGAGCGTCACCGGGTTCGAGTCGAAGACATAACTCAAGTGAGTGTAAAACCTTGGAGGAGTCGAACTTCACTGTTGCCGGCATGTCGGCCCCATCCCGGGCCCGGTGCCGGTCCGCCGGCGCCTACTCGTTCGGCGACTGGAGGAAGTCGCTGTACGGTGGCTCGCGCACCTACGGCCCGGCGAGAATCCATCTCTTTGCGGCCGCATAGTGGTAGCCACCTGCTGACTGGAGCCGTCGAAGGTCCGCCATGACCTGCGATTCACAGTGGCAGTTGATAATTCGGCACCCAGGTCCCGACCAGGTAGATGAAAGGTTGCCGCCAGAGCGGGGGCACCTCCGAGGTATCCGCAACGCATCGTGCCGTCAGATAACGGCGCGTTCCCTACTACCCAGAAGCATGTCGACAGGAGGCCTCCGGCGTGAAGCGCACTGCGACGTGCATGGAAAGACTTGTCCTACAACTGGTATCGGCCGACGCCAGTATCCCGTAACCTGTCACACGTTCCAACGTACCGTCATATGATGGCGCGGTAGATAAGTCATACCCACATAGCCTGAGCGCGATCATGTTGCGCGCTGGGCGCTGAGGAGCGACGCCGAGTTGCAGATGTCGAGACGCGATCCCGCTGCGCTGCCCCAGGTCGCGGCGTCCGGTTCGCCGGGCGCCGAGCACCGGCCTCGGGAGTTGCATCGACTCGGCCCCATGCCCTTGCGCAGCGCATGGTTGTCCGACCTCGGTCATCGCGTCCGTACTTCGCGACCTCTCGGTTCGCGCTGTTCACACCGTCGTGGTGACGCGAACCTGCGTGCGAACCAACATTTTCTGGAACTGAGGTGATCATTTCATGCCGGAAACGCAAACCAAGATAGTTCGAAGCCTGGTCCCCGCCCGGATGGACCGGCTTCCGTGGACGAAGTTCCACTGGCTGATCGTCGTCGGGCTGGGTGTCTCCTGGATTCTGGACGGTATCGAGATCCAGATCGTCAGCAGCATGGGCGGACCACTCCAGGACGCCGAAGCACTGCATCTGACGTCCGGCCAGGTCGGCGCTATGGCGTCGTGGTATCTCGCCGGTCAAGTCGTCGGCGCACTCGTCTTCGGCCGGCTCACCGACAGACTCGGCCGGAAGAAACTGTTCATCCTGACCCTGGCGATCTATCTGATCGGCAGTGGATTGGCCGGATTTTCGTGGAACGCATGGTCACTGTACTTCTTCCGCTTCATCGCGGGTACCGGAATCGGCGGGGAGTACACGGCGATCAATTCGGCGATCGACGAAATCATGCCTTCCAAGTACCGTGGCCGGGTCGACATCGCGATCAACGGCACCTATTGGGGTGGTGCGGCGCTGGGAGCGGCGGCCAGTCTGATTCTGTTCAACGAGCGTCTCATCCCGACAGGCTGGGGATGGCGGATCGGCTTCTTCATCGGGCCCGTGCTCGGTCTCATCATCATCTTCCTGCGCAGGCACATTCCCGAAAGCCCCCGCTGGCTGCTGACGCACGGGCGGGCCGAGGAGGCCGAGCGGACCGTCGACGAGATCGAGGCGCAGGTACGCGCCCGCGGAATCGACCTGCCACCGGTCGATGAGAGCAAGGCCCTGAACATCGTCGACTCGGAGCGGCTCTCATATACTCGGATGGCGCGAATCTTCTTCGGGCAGTATCCCTCCCGTTCGTTCCTCGGGTTCACGATGATGGCCACCCAGGCTTTCCTCTACAACGCGATCTTCTTCACCGTCGGTCTCGTCCTGATCAACTTCTACGACGTGCCCGCCCACCACACCGGGTACTACTTCTTCCCGTTCGCCATCGGCAATCTCGTCGGGCCATTGGTACTCGGCCCGCTATTCGACAGCATCGGCCGCCGGAAGATGATCTGTGCAACGTACTTGGGGTCCGGTTTCTTGCTTTTCGTCTCTGCCTGGGCATTCAATGCCGGCATACTCACCGCCACCACGCAAACTCTTCTCTGGTGTGTAATCTTCTTCTTCGCCTCGGCCGGTGCGTCTTCGGCCTATCTGACCGTAAGCGAGATTTTCCCACTGGAACTGCGCGGTCAAGCCATCTCGTTCTTCTTCGCCATCGCGCAGGGCGTCGGCGGCGTCATCGCACCGTTTCTCTTCGGCCACCTCGTGGGCGGCGCCGAAAACCCGAGCCCCGACCGGTTCCCGCTCACGGTGGGCTACCTCGTCGGAAGTGGATTCATGATCTTCGGCGGTCTGGTCGCGTGGTTCTTCGGAGTGAACGCCGAACGGAAGTCCTTGGAGGACATCGCGGATCCGCTTTCCGCGGCGAAGCCGGAGCCGAACCCCAGCGTGGCCGTCAACGACTGAAGGAGCTGCCACGACGTGCGTACTTGCAGGCTCGATCGGACGCGCTCCGGCATCGTGCTCGGATCAGGTGAACTCGCATGCTGCCGATGTCCGGCCGATGAACGGAGAGCAGAATAATGACGCGGCCAACTCCTTGGCAAGCAAGCAAGAATCGTCACCAACAGCCCGCCGCGGCAAGGCGCTGGCGGTGGCGCTGGCGCCCGGATGGCCGAAAACTTCGCGTCGTCATCGCGAAGGGCCGCTCGTGGGTCCGGCCACTCGTGACCTATCTCCAGGGGAACTGGGGCTACCTGTGTGCCGCGGCCGGTAGCATCGTCACATTCACCCTGCTGTTCAAGCCGTGGTTGGCGAGCGGGGGACCCGACGGCACCATCTACAGCAATGCGTTCGGTCAAACCCATATCACAACTACCCTCGTGGGCCTCTGGTCGAAGAGTCCGCCGGCCCACAGCAATCTCGGGGGCAAGTGGGCAATTCTCGCCACCATCGCGATCTTCCTCACCGTCCTCGCCGCGGTGATCAACCTCTGGGCACGCACCGAAGCGCTTGCTCGCCTGACGACCGGTTCCGCGGTGGCCATGGCGGTTTTCATCACTTGCACCCTGGTCTATCTCAACGGAAGAGGACCGGAGCTACGTGCCATGCTCGGCTCCGGCCCTCCCACCGACCTCGGCACGCAGATCGGCTTCGTGATCCGATGGGCCTCGGGCAACGGGCAATACCCGCTGCCTGGGATGCGCAAAGTCGAGTTCTCCACCGCGAAGCTCACGAGTTCCGCGATTACGGCTGGCGCGACGGCAATATTTTCCGCAGTGATGGCTATCGCACAAACGATTCGGAGACGGAAGTCGCACCATCGCTCCGAATGAGACCGGGACCGCCCTCGCCGGGGCCCTGCACTGCTGGGGATCCACGTCACGACGCCGCCGATCGTATTGCTGGACTATGCGAGCGTTTCAGCCTGCCAGTATCTTCCCGGATCACCAGGTTGGATGCCGGCGCCGGGGCGGGTCCGCACAGCGGGGTACCGGTGCCGGTTACCGCATCCGGTCGGCGCGTCTGTTCAGCCGTCCGGGGCCGGTTACATCCGCGATCCTGGCGATTTCTGTTCGCGCCGCCTCGGTGTTCATCCGGACGAGAGCATCGAGTGCGCGATGGGCGACGGGCAGCGGCAGCGATCCGGTTATCAGTGAGCCGAGTCTGCGGGCGGTCTCGTCGTCACCGAGCAATGCCTGGGCGTGCGTGGGCCAGTATGGCGATCCGGGGAAGCCTTCCGCGCGCCACGCATCGAACATCTCCCGCCCGAACTCGGCCAGCGACACGGGGTCGGCCGCTACGAGAGCGGTCGCGATTCCCGGGTAGTCGGCGCCGGGACTGCACATCCGCAGCATGCGCACCAGGGCGCAGACCGCGGTCGTGGGGAAGGCCGCATGCCGATCGCGCAGTCGAATCCGGGGCAGGCGATCGAGGTCGAGCCAGTCGGGTACGAGTGGAATCCGCCTGGGCAGAACCAAATTCCGGTCCATCCGGACGATATGACCAACCGCGGCCGCGGCCTGCTTACCGTATTCCGCGGCCGTCGCGGTGATGGCCGAGGCGTGGCCCCGGTCGTACAGCATCCGGAGCGCGGTTTCGGCGACCACACGACGCCGCGAGGTTCCGAGCGCGAGCGGGATCAGGTCGTGCAGGGCCGAGTCGGCGTGTCGCTCGAACCAAGTTCGCGCGACATCCGATGCCCGGGTCTTGATGAGCACATCCAACATCAGCTCCGTGATGTCCGTGCCATCGACCGGCGCCAACGTCGCCGCCATCGCGATCGGCCTTTCGGCCGCCGCGCGCATGACGTCGTCGAGCGCTTCTTCTTCGAAAGTGCCCAGGAGACGCCGAAACGGCACTGTGCTCGTACAGTCCGCCCATTCGGCTTGCTCGCCCGGAACCCACCGCAACGACAAGGGACGTTTGTGGCCCAGTCCGCGCATCGGCGGCCGCCGCCGGCGCCGCGCGCCTGTCCACGGCGGAACAGCGAGGATGGAGGGCAGCTCATCGGGTGTGGCGATCGGGAGGTTCGCACCGATGTCCTCCGGCGCAAGCCCTGCTTCCGTAGCGAGTTCAGGATGCGCGCGGATGTGGGACCGCAGCACCGACTCCAGGATCGGCGCGGGCGCCGATGCGACGCGCCGGGATATCAACCGTGCGGCACGCCCGGGGAACCGGGAGGCCGCGCGGCGTACGGCGTCGTAAATGAGTTCGTGGTCGACCCGGTCCAGCAGCAGCTCGAAAGCCTCTTCCGTGGGCATCATTGCGAGCAGGGCGGCAAGCTGTTCGGCCGTGACCCCGAACGACGGTGACGATCGCGGCGGCGTTCTGCCCATCTTTTCGTCGAGCAACTCGGCCATGGCTGCCGCCGCTTCCGGGCCCAGCCGGTCGACCAGGCTGGGCAGGCAGGCTTCGACGACGAGGGTGTCGCACACCGCGAGCAGCCGGTCCAGTTGTGCGCGTGCTTCAATCGAATGGCCGAGAAAGAGATAGGGAGTCAACCCGGACTCGTGGCGAGGGGTGTGCCGCAGGGCCGCGTCCACCCAGTCCTGCCGTTCCGGAACCAGATACGCCGTCGCGATCTGCGCCCAGAGCCAGTTCGACCGTTCCCGCACCGCGGCAAGCCGCTCCACCGCCTCGTCGTAGTCGACCTGCCCCGCGGCCGCCAAATGCTCGCGGACTCGTGTCAACACCGGCATCCACCCTGCGATGCCGGGATGGTCGTCACACATCTGGGTCGCATGCTGGGACATCGTGACGCCGCCGGCTTCGACGCGTCCTTCCGGTCGCAGCCCGAGCAGGCGAGTTGCCGCTTCACACGCGGTGGGCAACCCGTAGTGGGCTATCCAAGCATCAACCTCCTGCTCGACCGGGTCTCCGATCCATGGCTCGGGTGAGACCAGCGCGTGGAACATCGCCAGCCCCAGCGGACTCAGCGCAGGCTGTTCGACCACGGCCTCGGGTGGATGCACGGTGAGATTCCAGTGGAGCCCGGTCGGAAAGACGTCTCCGATATCGGGCTCCGGTACCCCGATCACCTTCGGAATTGTGCTGGTCGGCGGGACGACGGCGAACAACGAGCCACTTCCGCGGAACGGCACCGCGCTGCGCCGCCATTCGGCCGGCGGTATCCAGACGTCCTCTCCGGGGGCGGCAACCGGCGGAACACGGTGCACGCCCGTCGTTGTCCTCGTCGCGACCGGGCCGTGCGGCGCCGGAGGGCCCAGCACGTCGAAGACCTGGGCGTGCACTGCACGCGCATCGATCGCGGTCGATTCGACGTGCACCGTCAGCTCTCCCGCGCCCCATCGCATGGCCAGCCAGTGCGGATCGTACGGCGGTTCGAGCGCGAATTCGCCACGGACGTCACCGACGTGTACTCGCAACACGCCACGGCGAGGATCGATCGATACGTTGCGCCGATGCAGCCTGCCGTATTCGTCTCCGCCCGACCTGGTACGGACACCGATCCGCAACCGATCGACGGCCCAGGCCAGCGTGTCCGGACGCAGTGCATCGAGAACTTGGGGGAACGACCGCTTCAGTCCGTTGCGACGCCACGGCAACCCGAGTTCGGGATCCGGGCGCCCCCAGACCCAGCGGGGATCGAGACGAACCCACTTGCCCGCCAATCGATAGCCATCGTGACTGTAAGCCGGCCGGAAAAACTCACCCGAGTCCGCGTTCAGCAATACGGTGGCGGCTGTGGCTACCACCCTGGCATACCGCGAATTCGCGGTGAATTCACCGTAGGCGAAGTCGTCCGCGGTCACCTCGAGCCTGAGCCGTGTCGATCCCGCACAGACCTCGACGCGAATGGCTGCCGCCTCGACGAGACCTCGCCACGCGCCCGTCAACACTCTGGCGGCCAGGTTCGCGTCGTATCGCCCGTTCGCTGCATCACTGCACACTTTTATACGCACCGCCGATGACGAGCTGGACAGCGGCCATCATGGGTAGCGAAGGTCCGCGGACAGCAGCCCGTTCCATCATTTCCTCTCGCAGGTATACGGGACTGCAGATTCTGGGTCCCGGCATGAATGTGCTGATGTTGACAGGGTTTCGAAGTCGGCAAGGATTATTGCCGGGATCGGAGTCGAAACCCGGCAAGGGGATGCCCGGTCGGCCGTCACCGATCAGAATCAGCCGGTTACCTTCTCCAATGCCATCGTCGACAGCTTCATCAAGGGCTGGGTGAACTTGTTGGCTCCCATACCGTCGTAGTGGTAGGAGATGTTGATGACCACGTTGCGATAGAGGATCGATATCTCCGCATCGTTGACATTGCCCCTGCTGCTCTTCATTTCACGGAACCGATCGTCGTCGGTGCCGGGAACCCCAACCGCACTGCCGGGTCGGCGTCCCAGCTCGGTCTTGGCCTTCTGCACACCGGAGTGGCTCTGGTTCGCCTTGAGCAGCTTGGTGGTCACGATGATCCACGCGACGGGTTGGCCTTGGGCGCGGGTCTTCTGGTTGCTGAAACTGCACTGCGCCGACTTCTCGTGGTCCCGATCACCGCCGAGGATCTCGGTCGGCTCGGTGGTGAACGCTCCCGGGATGAACGGAGCAAGTTCGGCCTCGGTGAAGATACCGCAGCCCATCGGTGCGTCAGCAAGATCCATGGACGTGTCGATGACCGGCTTCTTGTTCGAATCGTCTTGGAAGAATACGAAATACGCACCGGCGCCACCGCCGGCCAGCACCACGACCACGAGAACGAGAACGAGCGCGATCACGCCGCCGCGCCCGTTGCGCGGCTGCTGCGGCGGCCACGGCTGCCCGTACGGAGGCGGCTGCTGGAAGCCCTGGCCCTGCGGCGGGACATGCGGGCCGCCGTGGGGCGGGAACTGGGCCGGGTCACCCTGGAAGGGCTGTCCGCCCGGCGGGAACGGTTGGCCCTGCGGGAACTCGCCCGGTCCGGGCGCGAACGGCTGACCTTGCGGAGAGGGTTGGCCGCCCTCGGGGAACGCCTGCCCCTGCGGGGTGTTCGGCTGCCCGCTACCCGAGGGCGGCAGCCCTTGCGGTGCACCAGGTTCCGCGGCCTGCGCCATGGACGCCGCGCCACCGTCGCCCTTACGCAATGACGGCCCCGTCGGCGACGGGGCGGGCGGTTCTCCCGGTGCCGGGTCGTGCTGCGGCGGTCCTGGCTGGGACATGGATGCCTCCTGGCAGGTCAACGAGCAGGGCAGTCCACATCCCGGCTCGAATGCTCGTCGTTCGCCAGATTCTGGTCGCCGCGATTCCCCCATAACAAGCTGGATATCAGCTTCTTACATTTCTTTGAGCTTCCGGAGCCTGTTCCGTTTCACAGCGGAAGCACGACCCAGGTCCGCCGTTCGCACTCCAGCCACAGCTTGCGTTGCACTTCCACGTCCAGAGCCGAGCGGACAGCGCGGATGGACACCGGATCTACCTTCAATCCGAAGAACCGCGACGGGCCGTAGACTTCGTGTCCGTCGACCGTCATGCCGTGCTCGACGACGGCGGAACCCGCAGGTTCGAGGCGACCGCGCTCGTCCGCACCGTGACAGAGCGGCCCTACTGGAACCCGAGGAATCCGGGATCGGTACCCGAAAGTCGTGTGCTGAATTCCCGCCCCATGCCGAGCAATTCGTGCAACGGCACCGGACGGCGACTGCGCGGCGCTCCCCCGCTGTCCTCTGCCCACAGGAACGGGACCACCGAAAGACCCTGCGCCGCACTCACTTGCCGCACTTCGCCGCGCCACCCCGGCCACCGGACGTCGGCGTAGAAATCGGCGAGCCCGCCCGCGAACAGCCAGCCGAGCCAGTCGGAGTATCCGCAGTCCAAGCCCACCCAGCCGAGCGTCTCCGGCGCGAAGTAGATCATCTCGCCCGGGCGACCCGGCCTGCCCGCCGCCGCCGGATCCGTCCCGTTCAGCACGAACACACCACCCAGCACATCGTGGGCGACGACCAACCCCTCGACCGGCATCCCATCCGGTCGAGCGTCCACCGGGAACCCGTTCACCCGAGCGAACCCCGGCATTTGCCAGGCATCGCCCGGCAGCGGACTGCCGTACACCCGCACCCAGCCGTCATCGACCATGAGCCCGCCGCAATTCAGCACCAGGCCCCCGAGATACGACCGCGCCGTCACCTGCAGCTGCCGCAACGTCGCGTGGGCGACGCCGGGATGCACCGCCGCCGTATCCACCCGCACCGCGGCATCGGCGATCGCCGCCGAGAGCTCGGGCCATGCCGGGTCGTCCACCTCGATCAGGGTCGTCAGATCGCGCATCGCGCCATCATGTCAGGTCGAAGATCCACCACGCATGGCCGGGAACCCGCACATCGCACGATCCGCCGGATGCCGGACTCACCGCTTCCACAGCGACGAACCCGAATTCCGACGGCGCAGTTCGGCAACGGAAACCGGTCCGGGCACCGCGTCCAACTGCATCCGCTCGAAGTCGACATCCATCACCTCCTGCGGCATCTCACCGATTGATCACCGCTCCTGAATGGTATCCCTCGAAGCTCTACAGGATCGAACATATTCGACGAGAGCGTTCGCCCGAGAATGCCACCTCAAGGGACGATCAAATTTGGATTGCAGAGCACGGCCTCAGACATCCAGATGTTACCTTCTCCCCGAAGTATCCCGCGTGCTGCAAGGAGAAACCATGCAACTTCGATGCTTACCTACGATGCGAAGCAAGGTAATTCGAGCAGCGTTTGCGAGTGCAACCTTTGCACTGTTCTTTGCGGGGCCGAACCTCGCCACCTCCGCGCCAGCGGCCGCCATCCCGTACCGGAACATCTGTTACAACGCCGCGTTCTTGAATTACAGCAGCTTGGGGCGGGTCGACCTCCCTTACAACAAGGCAGAGGGCTCCTATTCGTGCACATTGCGACAAGGTGATCGCGGTGACGGGGTGGTGAAACTTCAGAACAACTTGAACAGGTGCTACTCGGCAGATCTGGCCCCCGATGGCATATTCGGAGAGAAGACTCGATCGGCACTTATCACAGCTCAGCGCGCTGCGGGAACAGCGGCCGACGGTATTTACGGACCGAATACCAAAGATGCTTTCGAATGGTCGTTCCTGAAGGACGACGGCCAGCGGCATTGCAGGAAGCTCCCGTAGCCCGATACCAGCGACTCAGGCGTGACAGCAATGGTTTACGGATCGATGGAAAGCCAGTTGGGGCTGTGCTGAATTCGGAGACCTCATCGCTACGTGCTGCCCTCGCAGCGGCCACCGACGACCGGATCGTCTTCGACCTCGACGGGATCGCAGCCCAGTACACGACGCTGCGGCGCGAACTCCCCGGCGTCTCGATACGCTTCGCGCTGAAGGCGTGCCCGGTGGACGAGGTGCTCGCGTGTCTGACACAGCGGGGCGCGGGATTCGACGCCGCCAGCCCGGGCGAGATCGCTCAGGCGCTGCGGACGGGTGTGCCGGTCGAGCGAGTCCATTACGGCAACACCATCAAGTCCGATTCGAATATCGCCGAGGCGTATCGGCTCGGAGTCCGCGACTTCGCGACCGACAGCGTCGAGGACGTGGCAGC
Source organism: Nocardia sp. NPDC051787 (assembly GCF_040681325.1). Taxonomy (NCBI): domain Bacteria; kingdom Bacillati; phylum Actinomycetota; class Actinomycetes; order Mycobacteriales; family Nocardiaceae; genus Nocardia; species Nocardia sp. NPDC051787. The sequence goes on along the minus strand of NZ_JBFAYO010000020.1, from coordinate 123,632 downwards.
GCTGGCAGTGCACGCCCCGAGCTCGCGCGTCTATTGTCGGCTCGCCACCAGCGGGGACGGGGCATTGTGGGGCCTCGGTCGTAAGTTCGGCTGCTCCGCGGACGCCGCTGTCGTGGTGTTGGAAGCCGCGCGCGCGGCGGGATTGACACCGTCCGGCCTGTCGGTGCACGTGGGGTCCCAGCAGATGACCGCGTCAGCCTGGCGCAGCGCGGTGAACGAACTCGCTGCTGTGGCCGAGGTCCTGGATCGGCGCGGGATCGCCTTGGACCACATCAACCTCGGCGGTGGCCTGCCCGCCGTCGGATATCTCGACCGGCGCGGCCGGCCGCTGCATCCACCGCTGGACAAGATATTCGCCGTCATCCGCGAAGGGATGGATCGGCTTCGCGAGATGTCGCCCTCACCGCTGCGTTTTCTGATCGAACCGGGCCGCCATCTGGTGGCCGACCACGGCGCGATTCGTGCCCACGTGGCCCGGCTGTCGTCACGATATCAGCCGAGCGGCGAGTGCCAGAACTGGCTGTATCTGAGCTGCGGGAAGTTCAACGGCCTCTACGAAATGGACCAGCTGCAGTACCGGATGGAGTTTCCCACCCACCGGAGTGCGGAGTACGTACCGGCCGTGGTTGCCGGACCTACCTGCGATAGTGACGACGCATACGCCAGCGATGGCGAGCTCCTCCAGGTGCCCCGCGCAGCCGAATCGGGGGACCCGGTCTGGGTGCTCTCCTGCGGCGCCTACGCCACTTCCTACACCACGCAGGGCTTCAACGGATTTCGTCCACTGCCCTACACCTGTATCGGTGCTGGCGCGAACGCCGTAGGCAGCAGCTGAATGGCCGACGGCATCCGGATCCGGCAGTTGGCCGAGGCCGACTGGGACGACATCGTGGCGCTGGAGGCACGCGCCTACTCCGTCAGCGGCCTGTCCGAAGGACGCAACGCCCTACGCTCCCGCGGCCGCGCCTCCCCCACTACCTGTTTCGTGCTCGAACACAGCGGAGAATTCGGCGGCTACCTGCTGGCCTTTCCCTACCCGCGCTTCCGCTGCCCCGAATTGGGCAGCATAGAGAACAGCGTCGCCCGATCTCGCAATCTTCACATCCACGACATGGTCATCACGGAATCACTACGCGGCCGTGGACTGGCGCCCGGATTCCTGACCCACCTCGCCGAGCAAGGACCGGCCCGAGAATTCGAAACAATCTCGCTCGTCGCAGTCCACGGCACCGAAGTGTTCTGGGCCCCACTGGGCTACCGCTCCTATCCCCAGGTCAGCCTCCCACAGAGCTACGGTGCCGGCGCGGTCTATATGTCCATGGAACTACGAACCGGCCCCGACCGGAGCTTCGCAATATGATCTGCTCCGGCTCTCCCACCGACATCGGTACGCAGATCGGGTTCGTGATCCGATGGGCTTCGGGCAACGGGCAATTACGCGATCGGCGACTGCATAGGGGCGGTTGATCGGTGCCGCGCGCGGACAAACCGTAGTCGGAAATTCGGCATCAGTTTTGCCGAGGACTTCGCCGTGGTGGCGTCCGGCGCAGTCGACTACCGCACCGGGGAATTGCACGACGTTGCGACGATCACTCGAGTGGCGCATCACCTGGGAGCGGTAGCGGTGTGGGATCTGTGCCATCCAGATCCGGCACGATCTTCCCGGGTCACGCAGCTTGGATGCCAGCGACGGCGCGGCAGGGGTTTCCAGCCGGGATGCCTTCGATCCGACACCCTCACCACCGCGTTACCCGTCAGATCGCCGCCGTCCCCCGACGAAGCATCGCACGCACGCAATGACGAGAACGGACACGCCGGGCTCAGCGATCCGGTCGTGAACCGCATCGGTTATCCGGTCGAAATCCGGAGTTATCTGAACTTTTCGGCTCAAGGCATTGTCAAAATTTCCGCTATCGTGAATCGTCCGGTACCACACGGAGACAGTGCGGCATAGGATCCGTTCATGACCGAGTCCGTCATCCATATCCCCACTTCGGGTGAGTCGATCTACCAGACTTACGAACGAATTCGGCAACTCGGTTCGGTTGTTCCGGTAAAGCTTGCCGGTGAAGTGCCCGCCTGGGTCGCCGTCGGCCGACGGGCAGTCACCGAAATCCTCGCCAACGACGAAACGCTGTTCAGCAAGAATGCGAAGGCATGTCCGGCACTGCACGACGGCAGCATCCCGGCCGATTCGCCGGTGCGTATCTGGGCTCTTGTCGAGCACATGCTCAACACCGACGGAGCAGAACACCGGCGGCTGCGGGGGACGATCAACCGCGCATTCACCGCGAGCAGGGTCACCGCGCTCGAGCCGCGAATCCGGCAGATCATCCGCGATCTCGTCGACAATCTCCCGTGCAGCGGCGACTTCGACCTCGTTGCCCACTTCAGTGCGCCGCTACCGGTCCAGGTGATCTGCGAGCTGTTCGGGGTGCCGCCAGGCGAACGGGCACAGCTTCGGCAATGGGTCACGACGGATGTGAGTAAGCCCGACCTGGTACAGGCCGCGCAGCTGGAGATGATCGGCTACCTCGCCGAGCTGCTGCGGCGGAAGCGCAGCGATCCCGGTGATGATCTCACCACGGCCCTGCTGCGATGCAACGAGAGCAACCTGCTGTCCGATGGGGAACTCGTCGGCATGCTGTGGCTGGTGATCGCCGCCGGGCACGACACCACCGTGCACCTGTTGAGCAACGCTGTGATCGCACTGTGCACCCATCCGCACCAGCTCGCCAAAGCATTGTCCGAGGATCGGTGGAGCGACGTTGTCGAGGAGACACTGCGCTATCGCTCCCCGTCGACGACATCGCTGTTCCGGTACCCGCTGCGCGACGTCACGATCGACGGTGTCGATATCCCCGCGGGCAGCGTCGTTTGCTGGACCGGACTCGCCGAACTCGATCCGGAGCGATATCCGAACGCAGACGTGTTCGACATCGATCACGATCACCGCGGCACGCTCGCCTTCGGGCGGGGAGCGCACGTGTGCCTCGGCGCGGCGCTCGCCCGGCTGGAGGGCCGGATAGCGCTCTCCACGCTGTTCACCCGGTTCCCTCGACTGAGCCTCGCCTGCGAGCTGGATCGCATCCCGTACGGCCCGCAGATCGCGACCGGCGGTCCGACGTCGGTTCCGGTCCGGCTCGAACCCGAACCCGCCGCGGATGCGACAGCGCATGCAGCACAAAGCGGGTAACCGCCGACAGTACGCGGCCGAGCGGCCTACCCGGGGTACTGCGGCAGGAGGTGGGCGAATGCGTCGTCGAACGACGACACCGGACTGGACGTGTGCCGATGTGCCGGATCTCCGGGGGCGCACGGCGGTAGTGACCGGGGCGAACAGCGGCTTGGGCTTCGAGACGGCGCGGATTCTCGCCGAACGCGGCGCAGCCGTGGTGCTGGCCTGCCGCACCGTCGACAAGGCCGTCGCCGCCACCGTCCGGATTCGCGAGACCGCACCAACCGCCGAGTTGCATGTCGTGCGACTGGATCTGATGTCACTGGCCGCTGTACGCGAGGCCGCCGAAAAGATCCGGGCGAATCACGACCGCATCGATCTGCTGATCAACAACGCGGGCACCACGCAGGTCCAGCGAGTCCGCACCGTCGACGGGTTCGAGGCCACCTTCGCCACCAATCACCTGGGCCCATTCGCCTTCACCGGCTTGCTGTTCGACCGGCTCGCCGCCGTTCCAGGGGCCCGGATCGTCACCGTCAGCAGCGCCACGCACCGGTACGGGGCCATCGCCTTCGGCGACCTGCATTTCGAGCGCCGAAAATACCACTACATGTTCGCTTATATCCAATCCAAGCTGGCCAATCTGCTGTTCACTTTCGAACTGCAGCGGCGGCTCACCGCCGCCGGCTCCAGAGTGGTCTCCGTTGCTGCGCATCCCGGCGTCGCCAAGACCCAGTGGGCGCACCGCGCAACTGCGGGTGTCCGGATACTCGTCACCGCACCGCCGCTGCAGCCGTTGATCTCGCTGGTACAGCAGCCCGCGGCGGCCGGGGCACTCGCAATCGTGCGTGCCGCCGTGGACCCGCAGGTGGCCGGGGGCGAGTTCTACGGTCCGTCCGGTCTTTTCGGGCTGAAGGGATATCCGGTGCTGACCGAGCCCGCCCGCCAGGCCCTCGATGTGCGGACACAGCAACGGTTGTGGCGCGAATCGGAACGACTGACCGGTATCGAGTACCCGAACGGGATTCAGCACTAACGGCGGTGGACCCGCACCTGCATCCGGGGTGGGGGCGCCACGGTCACTCCACGCATATACGGCCGCACCCGGAATCCCGCCACCGGCTCGAACCGCCAGTGCAACCAGAGCTGCGCCAAGACGATGCCGATCTGGTAGTTCGCGAATTCGGCACCGATACAGCGGCGTACGCCACCGCCGAAAGGCAGAAACGCGAACGGCGAGGCGCGACCGGTGAGAAAGCGATCCGGCAGGAATTCGTCGGGGCTTTCCCACTGTCGTTCACTGCGGTGGGCAAGGTAGACGCTGGCCGCTACCAGAGTATCCGCTGGGAGGTCGTATCCGGCCAGGCGGGCCGGCTCACGCAAACGCCGCGGCACGGCCACCGCGATCGGGGTCAACCGCATGATCTCGTTCACGACAGCCTGTAGGTACCCGAGGCGCCGAATGTGATCGGGAGCGACCACGCCGTCCGGGAACGCGGCACGCAGTTCCCGATACAGCCGCTCACCGACGGCGGGAGCACCGGCCAGGTGATGCAACCCCCAGGCCAGCGTTGTCGCTGTCGTCTCGTGCCCGGCGATCAGCAGCGTCAGGATCTCGTCGTGGATCTCGCGGTCGCTCGATCCGGCGCCGTCATCATCGCGGGCAGACAACAACATGGCCAGCACGTCGGTGCCATACCGCGCGGGATCGAGCGAAGACGTGGCATCGCCGCGGCGGCGGGCGATCTCCTCGTACACCGCCCGGCTCATCTCGATGCGATGGCGGGCGAGCCTGCGCTGCGGGAGGATTCGGTTCGCTGCACCGGCTAGCCACCCGAGGTCCGACTCGGCGGATCGGCGGTCGAAGTAGCGCCGGATCCGCTGCGGCGGAATGAAACTGGATGCCAGATATAGTGCGGGAGTCCACGCCGCGTCGACGAAATACTCGACGGCGTCTCGCATCCGCGCATTCCGCGCCTCGTCCATGTCACCGAACAGGCAGCGGCAGATGATCTCGAGGCTGATCCGCTGCAGGTACGGACGGATCTCCACCGCGGCGCCGTCGGTCCACCGTGCGGTGGCCGCGGCGGCGTCACGCATGATGTCGCCGTAGGCGCGCATCCGCTCGCCATGGAAGGCCGGCGTCAACAGGCGCCGTTCCTGCTGGTGTTCGTCTCCTTCGAAGAACAGCACCGAACGCTCTCCGATGAATAGCCCCACCTGATCGTTGTGATGCGCAAGCGCGCCGCGTGGCCGAGTGAAGATCCAGCGGATCGACTCCTGATCTCCGAAGAACACCATCGGCCCCTGACCGAACGGCCGCAGGGTGAACACCTCACCGAACTCGCGCCGGCAGCGATCCAGGAACGCGTACGGCCGGGTACCGAGTTCGACAAGTTGGCGGACAGGGGTTTCTTTCGGACCGGGCGGGAACGCGCCGTGCGCAGCGCCGGTTCGCGCTTTTCGGGTCACACCAGCCGAATTCACTTCCAACCCTTCGCATGGCGAACTCTGCGCGCGCCGGTAGCCGGCAGTGATGATCGGGCGTGGCGCACCTGCCGACTGCTTTTGTTCGTGCCGACAACTCCAAACGTATGACCACCCGGCGAATCGCACAATCGGGTGGGTGTGAATTTATCTTCTTTTGAGGTTGGCAGATCCGGGGAACATGCCAGATCGGCCGTCAGCGATTGACCGCCGACTCAAGACAATGTCAAATCTTCCGCCGCGGCCGGTCATACCGTAACGCACCGGTGCGGCACAACTTACTATTCCGGCATCCGCAACACAGGGCGCCGGAGGATGGTCAGGTATGCCCGATCCCCTCGAACCGCGCATGCCGGTCGGCAGACGAGTCTTCCCGAGGCCGACTCGGCGACATTCACCATTTGTCCCGCACCCTGTCCACGCGCATCCCGTCATCGGCGATGTACGTCCGAGGCTGTGGCGGGCCCTGTTGAGCCAGGAGGCAATTATGAGCCGAACAGCGGCCGGCAGCCGGCGACCGGACAAGGCAAATCCGCTCGCCGACCGGGAACCACGTGACACGCCGCCGCCGTATCCAAGCGGCTGGTACGGCGTGGCGTTCTGCACCGAACTCCAGCCCGGGACGGTCCTACGACGTCGGCTCATGGACCGCGATATCGTCGTCTTCCGCACCCGCTCCGCAACCGCCTCCGCCGCCGAAGCATACTGCCCGCACCTCGGCGCACACCTCGGCGACGGCAGCGTGCAAGGCGAGGAACTGCGCTGCCCGTTCCACGGCTTCACCTTCGCCACCGACGGTCACTGCACCTCCTCCCCGTACGGCGCGCCTCCGCCCGCCGCCCGGCTGGGTCTGCTCGAGCTGCGCGAAGTGTCGGGCCTGGTCATGGTCTGGCACGGCGCTCCCGGCGAAACCCCGTGGGAGATCGACACACCGCCTGGCAACCCGGGCTGGCGGCCGATGCGGTTCAAGCGACCGAAGGTCTTCAGCCACCCGCAGGAAGTGGTCGAGAACGGTGTCGACATCGGCCATTTGAGCGTGCTGCACCGCTTTGGGCGCGTACGGGTGATCGAACCACTGACGTTGGATGGTCCGCACCTGCGAATAACGGTCGGCTTCGCCCGGCCGACACCGCTCATCGGGGACATCGACACCGAAATCTCCGTGCATATCAGTGGATTGGGTTTCTCTTTGGTTGAGACGACCGCGGCCGGCGGATGGTCGATGCGCCAGCTGGTCGCCTGCACACCGATCGGCGAGCGCGAGCTGATCGCCCACGTCGGCAGCGCGCTGTGCAGCCGGGGGAAGACCCGGCTCGGCCGGGCCCTGTGGTGGCCGGTGGAGGCGCTCCTGGAGCGCATCGTATTCCGCATCGTCGTCGCCGAGTTCGATCGCGACATTCCGATCTGGAATCGGAAGAAATATCTCCAGCGCCCTGCAATCGCGGCCGGCGACGGCCCCATCGCGAAGTACCGTGCCTGGGCACAGCAGTTCTACCCGCAGCACCGGGCACAATCGGCCCGCCGAGCCCCGCAGATCGGCTGCCTCGAGGAATAGCTGCTGGGCGCCATAACCACAAGCTCAGCGGAATGCAAAATGATCGACCGGCGGTTCAGCTCGGTGGGGCATCGAGCTAGCGTTACTCGGGTGTTGTTGCAGGACAAAATTGTTGTGGTATCCGGGGTAGGTCCCGGCTTGGGTCAGGCGATCGCAATCCAGAGCGCCCGCCATGGTGCGGACATCGTGCTCGTTGCTCGCACGGCCGCTCGGCTCGACGAGGTGGCCAAGGAGATCGACGCGATGGGCCGGAGGGTGCTCGCGGTGCCGACCGACATCAACGATGATGATTCGGCACGGCGTCTTGCCGACTCGGTCTCGGCCGAATTCGGCCGGGTGGATGCGTTGGTGAACAACGCTTTCGCGATGCCACCCATGATGGATCTGACGGAGGCCGACCTTACCGCGGTCGCGGAGGGATTTCAGACGAACGTCATCGCCGCGCTACGCCTGACCCGACTGTTCACCCCCGCCCTCGCGGAGTCGCGCGGATCCGTTGTGATGATCAACTCCTCCGTGCTCCGGCACTCCCGCCAACCGTTCGGCCCGTACAAGATGGCCAAATCCGCGTTGCTGGCGTTGGCGCAGAGCCTCGCGAGTGAACTCGGCCCCCGTGGCATCCGGGTGAATTCGGTGGCACCGGGCTATATTTGGGCCGACAGTGTGAAGTTCTATTTCGCCTACCTGGCACAGGAGCGCGGAATCACCCCGGAAGAAGTCTACGCCGAGACCGCCGCCGGGATCGACTTGCGCAAACTGCCCGAGCCCGACGAAATCGCCGACGCGGTAGTCTTTCTCGCATCCGACATGGCTCGCGCCATCACCGGGGCGTGCCTCGATGTCAACGGCGGCGAATACCATCACTGACGACGGCGATGGGGGTCGATGCTCAACTGTCCAGCCGAGACGCAGCACCGTGGCACCACTCGAGCTGCGACGCCCGGCGTGATCCGCGATTCGACCGCCTATTTCGGACTGGTCGTTGACGGCCCGACCTCGAAGCCGGCCTCGGCAAGGTCGACCTCGACGTCCTGTTGAGCCGGACATGGCGGTGCGATCGACCGGGACGACGTCACTTCCGACTCACCCGACGGGATGTCGTCCGATCCGGAAGATCCACTACGCATGGCCGGGAACCCGCTCATCGCAAGCTCCGCCGGGAGCCGGACCCACCGCTTCCACAGCGACGAACGCGAATTCCGACGGCGCAGTTCCACAACGGAAACCGGTCCGGGAACCGCGTCCAACTGCCGATTCTGGGTCCCGGCATGAATGTGCTGACGTTGACAGGGTTTCGAGGTCGGCAAGGACGATCAATAGGGATCGTTAGCCGAAACCCGCAAGGGGATACCCGCCGAAGAGGACCCGAATACATTTTACATCCTCTCGAGCCCAGAGCAAATCAGCATCATCGTGTTCGCACGGACAGGACCTCGCCGCCGAGTATCGCACGCTGCGAACAATACGAGCATGAATAATTGGCAATACCTTGGACGCTACATCGGACTGACTTCGGGGATATGGTCGCTGTCGGGGTCCAGGCCGTAGATCAGCATCGGCGGCTGGTGCGGCGTGAGCAGAAGGACCGGGGTGCCGCCCTCGGCGTGTTCGGCGAGTAGGCCACGTTTGACCGCGGGATGCTCCGGATGAAAACCACGCAACTGGACGACCGTTCCATGCATGTGCCGACTCCCCGGCCAAGTGCAGAAGTAGACCACATCGGCTTCGTATTCGTCCTGGTCGTCGACGATGGTGCCGTCACTGTTGTAGATGGCGTATAGGTCGTAGTCCGAGGTGATGTACCGGCGGCGGCTGTCTTCACTGATGAGATACAGCGCACCGGTGTCGTCCCGGTCGATCTCATCGGACTCGGCCAGCTCCTGCCATTCCCGCGAGCGGTACTCGTAGCGAGCCCGCAGCACGCCCCACAACTGATCCCACTCTTCCTCCGACAACCAGGACGGCGGGAAGGGCCGCTCCGGCATGGTGGGTTCGAAGATCGCTACCAGACCGAGGTTGCCCGGATGAGCGCCGAGCAGAACATCCAGCATGGTAACCGTTTTGATGAACCGGTCCGCGATGAACCGCGGTTTGGGCAGGGCGATTCCGGCTTTGACCCACGGCACCCCGAAGACACTCGGGATCCGGACAGCGATCCCTTTGCCGCGCGCATCGACCATGCGCTGCATATCGGCGAGGTCGGCGGCCGGGATGTTGCACAGCCGCTCGACCTCTTCAGGTGTCAATGGAACCCCGACATCTGCGGGGCCGGGGCCGGCAGAGGCGGTGAGCACATCGACCACGAACTGATCCGACAACTCGAACTCATCACCGCGACTCTCCGGCGGTCCGCCGCGGTCCTCGATGGCGTCGGCGAAATGTTCGACATAGACCCGAACGGCCTCGCTTTCGAGGCGGTCGACGATACGAGCCGGTATCCCCAGCCAAGTCGCGACCTCCTCGACCGAGAATCGGTAGCGCAGCCGCATTCGCAGGACTTCCCGGAGGATCGGTTTGCCGGCAAAATTCTCCAGCGCGGCCCGTATCTGATGCTCTTCGGCCTGGAATACGGTGCGCACCATCGGATGTTCGGTCTCGACGTGGGTGGCGTTGACGTATCTGACTGCGACCTGTCGCCGGAAGTTACGCCATCCGAAGTAGTCTCGCAGCCGTCGCACGGTGTGGCCGCCCAGCCACGTGCCGAAATTCAGCTGCGCCAGCATGTTCGGGATATCGCTACGGCAGGACTCGCGAATTTCGGAGAGCAGCTCACGCGCGACCTGTTCACTGCTATCGACACAACGATACACGTACTCGTACACCCGGGTTTCGACGCCGGCCCATGTTTGTTCGAACGCTTGTTCATCACCCTGCGCGGCCGCATCTGCCAACTCTGTTTCCCGCGCATCCCCGCTGCCGAACGAGATGCCCCATTCATCCTCCGGTACGGCATCTACGCGGACGAAGGCGGGCGCAGCATCCCCTGACACCGGATCGGATACCGCCACCCCCTGATCGGCGGCCACCGCCACGACGTGGTCGGCCAACCGCAGCACCGCCTGATATACCAGTTTCTCCGCCTGTGCCTCGGAAATGCCCAGGAAGTCAGCGATATTCGCGGACCGCTGCCGTGACAGCAGCAGTTCCAGGGCGCCTGGATATAGCGCGTTCAGGGCCAATGCACGGGTCGGGCAGCGCCGCACCGCGGTCTTCCATTGGGTCAGCGTCAGCCGCTGCACCCACTGCACCCGCCGATCAGCAGCGCCCAGTTGCACAATGTCCGTGAGGAATTCGGCCAGTGCGGTGCGGCAGCGCCAGAAATCCTGGTATTCCACTAGCAGATCCTCGGTGAGCGCATCTATCCACACCTGATCGTCGAGTATCACCGGTTTGCGGGCGACCTCCGCGCGCGCCCGCTCGGTGATCAGCCGGATGATCTCGTTCACGGTGTATTCGGCGCTGTCGCGCACCGGATCAGTGCCCGGCCACATGTCGAGCCAGTCCGCGACAACGGTTTTCACCCGGCTACGGACCATGCGGCCGAAACGGATCCACGCATATCGCAGGGCTTGGTCCGCATCGGCCATGCCGACGGTGCCGGGCATGTCGCCGAAAATCGAGTCTGTCGCCTCTGCCGATTCGGTCGACTGCGGACGATGCTCCGCTTCCTCGACTGTGGCGTCGAGCTCGGCCCACCGGGCAAGCGCATCGGCGGCCGATCGTCTCCGGTCCGAACTCGAAATACCAGGTTTCACCGAGAATCTCGGTACACCGTCATGGTCGGTTTCCACGACCAGCGATACCCATGCCCATGTCAACGGCGGCAGGCCACGCATCCCGCACGGTGGCCTATCGGGTGTGATCCCCAGCAGGTGCTCACCGTCGGGGCCGTACTTTTCCTCCATAGCGTGTCGAGTTGCATATTGCTGTCGGGTAACGACGTACCAGTCTCTGATACCACCGTGCTGGATCAGGCCACGTTCGGCGAGGAAATTCAGGCAGAACGCCAAGAGAACCGGATCGTCGATATCGACACCACCACGGTAGAACAGACCGTACAAGTCCGAATCGAGGCGCTGTTGTCTGAGCTTTCCGTCCTTCCCGACGACCAGCACTTCACCGCGTGGCCCGAGCCGCAGGTCAGCGCGGCTCAGTGCATCCCGCCGGTCTCGCAGCCGCTCTTCCCGCCGCTGGCGCAGGATTTCGACGTACCGCACCCCGAGCCCCTCCGGTATCGGACCGGGTTCGTAGCAGAACACCTTGCCGAGGTCGGCCCGCGTCAGCTGGGGACACAGCAGCAGATCGAGCAGGTCCAGGCTCTTGTATTTGACGTCGCGTTCCTTAGCGTGCCCTGCGCCGGACCGCAGTTCCGCGAGTCCGGTCGCATTCGCGGGGCACAGCCACGCTTCGACCGGCCGCCCGATGATCCGCGACAGGTCCGCGCAGGCCAGCTCCCACTGCTGCTGCAGTTCTATCGGAATACCGTAGTACTCCTCGGCGTCGAACCTCGTCAGCGGCCCGAGCGGGCGCACCGGTAGCTTGGCGCGATCGATCATCCGCTCGATCTGCTTGATATCTCTCGGCCCGCGCGGTGCTCGCGGTGTGGGAAGCATACGGATGAACTCCGGCCATGCCTCCTCGGTGATCATGCCGTCCCGCAGAACAGCATCGCATCGCTGGACAGCACCATTGATGGCGGACCATTCGACGGGCTGGACACTCTCGGTGCGGATCTCCGACAACCTGGCCGCCAGCACCTTCCGCAATGCGCGCACCGCCGTCAGGGTTCCGGCATCCAGTGGCCGACCGACGGCATCGGCGACGAAATCCGATCGCACGTCGGGAATGGACTCCAGGAGAAGCTCTTCAGGCGGCAGGCACCAGCCCCGGCCGTCCGGACCGCGCAACAGTCCGGCGATGAAATCACCGACAGCTCTCGCATCGCAGTACTCGACTGGGTAGTCCCACACGTGGCGACCGTCGATGCGGTTCGGATTCTCGGTGAGCGATCCCCACCCGTCCTCCGAATACCACAGGGTACTGGCCGGAACACCGGTGTAGTCCGCGATGTGCTCGGCAAGGAATTCGTGAATCCACGAGTAACCCACATCACGGACCGCGAGCGCAAGTGCGGGCGCACCGTCATACGGCTGGAAAGTGACTGTCGCCGGACGAAGTACATACGCGCTCCGGTCGGCGAACTGATACATCTGCCCGTGCGGATCGGCACCGTCTGTGTCGTCTGGCGACCGGTCCCTCCACGGACCGAATACCGGCAGACCTTTCTCATGGATCAACCGTTCCCCCGGGCTCAGCGGGTAGTCCGGAGCCAGTAGCTCCGACCGGGCCTTGACGACTGTGATCCGTTGCTGTGCTTCGACCGGCACGCTACCGACACGGGGCCACCCCTCGGATGGGCAGACGGCGGTTGCGATACTCGTCTCCCTGCCAGGCAGAAAGAAAGCCATCTTCCGGCTTCTGTCCGAATTGTACGGAGGGAATGCCGCATTATCGGCGTACTCGTAGTGCGCCCCGAACGTCTCCGATTGTATGCGGGCGCTACTGGTTACCGCTGCGGTGCCAGACAGGTCCTCAAGTACTCGCCGCAGCACCTTCGCATCGCGGATCGGTGTCCCGTCCGGCCCGGTCAGCCCGGCCAGTTCCGGGCCGCGGCCGATCGGCCGCCGACGCCCCAACGCGTCGGTGCCGTGCAGGATGAAGTGCTCATCGAAGTCCAGATAAGTACGGTTGTGATCCAGGTAGGCGTCATCGTGATACCGCAACCATTCCCGCCGTCGATACTCGAATCGCTCCCAGAGCAGGCGGAACATCTGTGACTGCTGTTCCAGACTCAGTCCGTCGGGAAGCGCGGGTATGCGCGGTTCGAATGGTCCGACCAGGCCAAGACTCCACCACGGCGCGCCCAGCAGCCAGTCGAGAATGGTGCGTTCCTCGATATCGATATCGGCGGGCCGGGGATGGACGCGCTCAGCCCGGAACCACCTGCTGCTCTCGGGCGAACCGGGCAACCACATACTCCCGATCCCGTGTCTTTCCATGACCTGCTGGATGGCATTCTGTTGCTCGGGCGGGAATCCGAGGCGTTCCAACCGCTCCGGGGTGGCCGTCATCGGCACGCCGTGGCTGTGCACGAACTCCTGTTCCAGGAGCAGCAGGCTCGCGTCGAGTATGTCGGGCTCGTCACCCTCCAGAACGTCACCGATCAAGTCATGCCCGACGGGCGTTCCAGCGCTCGCGTCGGCGAGCAGCACATGCATCCACACGACGGCCTCGTCCAGGATCTGGCGGACCTCGTCCACGTCGCGCCCGCACCGCCAGGCAATCTCCCGGTGCAGCAAATGCCCGACCACCCACTGCTCGAGCAGATCCGCATGCACCGGGTGAGCGGAGGCGAGCTTCTTCAAGGCGGGCTCCCAAAGGTGCGGCCACCACACCGGCCCCTGTACGACATCCACCCATTTGTCGCGCCGGGGCGGCGACGGCATCGCCCCACCGGATAGCTCGAGGAACAGCCCGGTGACCGCCTCTTGCCGGGCTTCCCACAACGCTTTTTCGTGGAACAGCCTGGTATTGAGTTTCACGGCGTCGGGATCGTACGGACGCAAAATCCGGTGCTCGATCCACATCCGCGCCTGCTCCGGAAAGTGAGCGTATCCGATTCGGAACGTATCGAATCCCACCCGCCGCGCAACCCTGCGCAACGCCAGTTCCTGACCGCCCAGCTCGAGCAGCGGCACCCATTCGGACAACCGAATCGCGAGCATATGCACTCCCGCATCCTCCGGCCAGCCCGCCCGGTCCGAATCCACCAGCCGCATCAGGCTCTCACGCACATCGACATCGAAGTGTGCGATCGCCAGCTCGAACGCGTCCGGATCCGCACGATATGCATCGACCACCATGGCCGCGCGCGCCCGCGGCTCATCGACCAGTTCGAATTCGTCACGCTGCCGCAGAAACCCCTGTAACCAGTGCACGGCATCGCGTTGTTCGGCGACAGCACGTTCCAGTTCTTCACCGAGTAGCTCGAGCACATCGGCACGGTCCAGGTCGACGGCACTCGGGACAACGTCCGGTTGCGCCGAATTGCCCTCTCCCACAGCGTCGTCCGTGCGGTAACCAGGGCCGTCAGGGAAGTCCGCCCGCTGCAACCCTCCTGTCACGACATCCTCACCGGCACCGACGAGCTCGGCAACATCGTCAGCCCGCTGCTCGGCGGCCGTATCGCCGCCAGCGGCCGAATCCGACTCCGATCCGCCATCCGCTGCGCGCGAACCTCCGTGCGGATGCCCCGAATACAAACGCGGGGGTCGACCGATCCCTCGTATCGGCGCGATTCCCAGTAACGCATCCGGTCCCCACCGACTCGACGAGCCGTCCCGCGCGCCACCGGAATCCGCCTGCTCCGCGGGATCACCACCATCGGCGTCGTCCCCGCCCGGTTCCCCCGCGCCGACCGGGGCATCCATCACCGCCTGCGGCATCTCACCGACCGAGGGCTCATCGTCGATCAATTGCTCAGCTTCCGCGTCGCGAGCGGCAGCCTCGGCAGCGGGACCGCGCGGCTCGATGTCCTCGGCCAGCTCCACCGGCGGCCGAGTCCCGAACCCGGAGGCCGACAGCTCCTCGGCCAGCCGACGCAGCATCGGACCACGGTAGTCAGATGCCACCACCCACTCGGGTACATGGTTGTGGTTGTATTCCTCCAGCATCGGCACCCCAGCTTCCGGCGGGAGCCCAATTTCACCTGCGGGAGGTTTGCCAGATGCTATGGCGAGTACTCGCTCTCCGTCTGGCCCGAACTTCTCCATCAGCTGCCGTTTGAGTTCGGCCTCCTCCGGGGTCGACGGCGCCCAGTGCACGATATCGCCGTGCTCGATGAGGCCGCGCTGGTGCAGGACCTCGAGGACGTGCTTCACCCGCAATGGGTCAGTGATGGGATTTCCGTCGGCGTCCGCGATGTCGTAGAGGTCCACATCAGAACAGAGCTGTTCGCTCTTGCCGTTCGGCCCGACGATGAATACCTCACCCCGCGGCCCGAATTCGATATCGTTGCGGCTCAATGCATCTTGCCGGTCTCGAATTCGCTGCTCACGTCGCCGCTGCAATATACGGGTGTGTTCTTCGCTGAGGCCGTCGGGAACTTCTCGGGGTTCATAACATACCACCTTCCCCAGGTCCTCGCTCCTGGCGCCCAAGAGCAGGTCGATCAGGTCCACTGCTTTGTACTTGACGTTGCGGACCTTGCCCCGCCCGAGGCCGAGGCGTATCACGTCGGTCGCGTCCCGCTGTACGGGGCATAGCCGGATGGTGACGTCGAGCTCGTCGGCTACCCGTTGGAAAGCCGTCTGCGTCTCGATCGGGACACCGTAGAGGTCCTCGGCACCGATCGGCGTCAGCGGTCCGAGCGGCCGGAAAGTGCGTGCCACAGCGTTGATCACGCGTCCGATGCTTTCCGCCTCGGTTCTCCGGCATTGGGCTTGAATACCTTCCACCAGGGCAGCCGGCACCGACCGCAGTAACTTCTCCGATGCCTCTCCGGTAATCCTCCCGAGAGTCTTGATCTCCCGTAGCCGCCGGCGCACGCCGTCGATATACGACTCCGACGGCGGGTCGGCAGCCCTTGTCGTTCGGATCATTTCGACCAACTCGGTCTCATCCAGCTCCAGCAGAGGCTCCAGCACGTTCCGCAGCAATGGTTGCCCGAGGGCGCTGATCACGGCATCCGAGAGATACTCAGTGGGAATATTCTCAGCCTGGTCTTCCGCGACCTGCACAAACCCGGTTACGAGTGGGAACCGATAAGCACGACCGGTTGTATCATCCACAATGTCCGGCACAGCCAGCACTTCACCGGACATCCCCGAGAGGTAGTCCAGCACCGCGAGTTGCTGCCGACGGACCGGATCGAGATACCACACTCGCTTTGGTCGCATATCCCAGCGCGTCAAATAATCTACGCAATGCAGTATGGACCATCCAGGAGGATCCATCAGCGTCGTCCACCTGTGCTCATCATTGAGATAATAGAAAGTCGCCAACGCAGCGATCCGATAGCCCAGCCTGCGGTCGAGGCGGTAGTAGACGACGTTTGCGGCGGGAGCACTGGCAGGCGGGCCACCCTGCTTCTCGAATGCTGGATTCCATGAATACACCCCGGACAAAAGAAGACTACCACTATCCTCATCGATCGCAGTGGACCAGCTCTTGTCCCCCATGTTCACCTTGGTGTTCCTAATCACCTCCGGGCGAAGAGCGCGGCGATGCAGTGCGATCTCCTCGGCGGTCCACGGCTGATCCGGCAACGCATCGAGCGCCGATCCGGATTCCTGCCGCGGCCTCCTCAGCAGGGTGTGTAGCTCACGCATTCCGCGTCGCTGCAACTCCTGAACCCGCTGCGGAGTCAAACCGCGCTCTCGCGCCAGTTCATACGGGAAACGCTGCCCCAGGAGCCAATTACGGATAAAAGTGCCAGTATCGCGATCGACGCGCGCCAGTTCGTTGATACACTGCTGCAACATGATTGGTTTGTGGCCCACGCGTTTCATGAGGTAATCCCACTGTGCGCGTTCCGCGCCGGTAGGGCGCGCACCGCCGGAGATCTCCGCGAGGAGATGAACGAACGGGTTGTCCCAGACCGGCAGTCCGCGCCGCATCGCTATTTCCATCGCGGCAGCGAACCTGCCGCCGGCCGCATCGAGGATTTCCTCCGCGGTCGCCCGGAGATCCGGCGGACAACCGTCCAACAGAGATCCGAGTGCCTCATCGCCAACTCGCGCAGCCAGCTGCGACAGCACCTGCTTTTGGAACAACATACTCAGGTGCGGACCATCTTCCTGGAGCCGAAACATCAGCGCCATGAACCTCGCATGGGGGAAAGAAACCGCCGCACCCGAATATCCTCCTTCGTCCCGGTAAACAGATTCGGAGACCCCGCGCAGGAAAGCCTCGCACTGGTCCTCCGGCATCAATTCAGCAAGAGTTCGAACCATTTCAGGATCTGCGGCATAGGCCCTGTGAAGTGCAACCACAACACTATTGTCAGTGTCGATCGGCTCAGCTTTCAAAAACGACGTCAACTTCTTGATCGCATCCCGCAGTGGCACCGCGATGCGTTCGAACTCGGCTGCCAACCGCTCCAGCGCCTGTTCACGGTCGATGTCGGCCTCCGCCCATTCCGTGCTGCGCTGTTCACTCGCCATGCGACCGGCAGCATTCGCATCAGACTCCCGACCGACGCCACCACCATCCCTCTGGTCCGGGGGATCATCGGATCCGCCGGAGATGGCCGCCGCCGATCCCATTCGTGTGATCGGAAAGTCTTTGCGCGCCTGCGCATTCGACAAGCCGCCGGATGCCAGGCTGATCTCCGGTACACCGCCGTCGAGGAACACCATCCCACCGAGTACGCACTTCTTCTCCCCTGTCGCAGGATCAACCTCAGGCTCCCCGACATCAGGCCACCGCGTCCGATCCTCGTATCGGTACTCGTACACTCCCCCGCCCAGATCCCGCGCATCAGCCGGCAGTCCGCTGGGGTCGTCGGTCCACTCGTGAACCCAGACGACGCGGTCGGTCCCCTCGCCCTCGCAGTAGAACGACCAGCCATGGCCTTCCTGCCTATCCGCCCGCACCGCCCCTGGCCGTCCGGCCACCACATTCACCAACCCACCGTGCGTCATCACCCAATCGGCGACATCGCCGAAGCCATCGAACCCGCCCACATGCCAGTCCGCACCGAAAACCGTTGGCAGCCAACCGGAGTAGTGCCCGTCGAGCCCGATCGGCGAATCGAACAGCAGCCACGGCTTCAGACCGCGCCAGCCGGTCTTCCGCGCGGTGCACCGCAGCATCTCGGCAATGCAGCCCGCGGGCAGATTCGCCAGCGCCGCCTCGATCCGACGGGTCAGCGCGTGAAACCGGAACGTCTGGCTGGTCAGTGCCGGCTCAGTGAGTGTCGGGAGATCTCCGATCGAAACGGCCTGTTCAGGGCGGGGGCTGCGCTCACGTCGCGGCGGCTCACCCGGGCGGAAGGTGTTCATCCGCTCGTACTCGGCCAGCAGTTTGCGCTGCAGTGCTTCCTCGAGCAGGCCCTCGGTCGCCCATCCCGCTGTCGCACCGTGCTGGAGAATACCCCTCTCGTGCAGGATCTGCATGACCAAGTCGTAGACGAAGGGCTCGACTTCGGAACCGTCGACTTTCCACAGTTTGGCACCGTCGATATCGGAGACGACCGGCAGCCACTTACCGTCATCGTTCTGCATGAGGAATATGCCGTCTGCGCCGATCCGAATGTCGTATGGAACCGCTGGCGGAACTTCGCTCCACATGAGATAGTCGAGCCGCCGCTTAGCCGCACGATCTTTCAGTGCCGACCACTGTTCGGGTGTCACAACCCGCTCGAGCCACGCCGGGAGTTGCGGCTCATAGATCCCCACCTTGCCGAGGTGCTCCCATTTCGCACCCAATACCCAGTCCAGCGGGTCGAGACTCTTGACATAGAGCCCTGCAGGTTTCGGAATACCTTGCCCGCTGGCACGCCACCGCGCCGCATACGGATTGGAATCCCAGACGGCGAGCTGCAATTGCCCCAGGGAATCCAGAAGGCTCTGAATTTTCTGCTGTTCTTCGAGTGCGATTCCGTACTTGCTTTCGAGATCCTCCGGTGTCAGCCTCCCGAGGTAGTCGTGGTCGCTGGGATCGAGAAAATCATCCAGAACGCGACAAATTTCATCCTGCTCGTCTATTGCCCGAGCGGAAACCGGCTTCTGCCTCTCTATGAGCACGGTACCAATCTTCGAAAACGGAGCATCCCCGACGACCACCGGCCCGAACAGCACGCCGAACCGTTGCGCCGGTTCCCAATCCGCGATCGGATGTAGTAGTTCGCCCTCGGTGTCGGCGACAATCGCGGCCAGCCATTCGAAGTCGGGTGTCGCGCCGGACTGCCACCGCGAATCAGCTACGACATTCGCATCACCGTCCTCGATGGTCACGACCATCAGACAACCGTCACCACGACCGTCCTTACCGATCACGAGGGCCGCACCCACTTGTCCGCCGTTTTTCTCCTGATCCAGAAGGTGCTCGATGACGTGCCGGGAGTCTACGACCTTGTCAGCTGAATGGAATGGCCGGAACCGTCCGCCCACCACCGACTCCAGTTCCTCCTCGCTTACTGCGGTCATCCCGACCGCCCGGTCGAACCGCAGACCGCGTCCTGTGCAAACTCCGAAGATGTCCACTATCAACGGCACCAGATAGTTCTGCGGCAGAGCCTCCTTCAGGAATTCTGTCGCCGGTAGATCCGGCACCGCGCCATGCGCCAGCGCGTCGCGATCCGACGTCAGCTTCTTCGCGCGGCCGACACGACCGTGCCATGGCCAGAAGAACTGATTAGGCGCCAAGATCCGGACCCACACTCCCGGCCTGTATTCCGACAGATCCGACTCTTCGAGAGCCACCTCGTCGTAGCGAGCCGACGCGATCAACGCCAGGTTTGCCTGCATCGGCCGCAAGAGATTTCTTTTGCGGTCGCTGTAGCCGAATGGATAGTTGGACTGAACCAGGGCTTTATTCACCGCTCTCAGCATCCCGCCGTTACGAGTCAGATTACCGCCGTAGACGCTTGCGAGATACACATCGTCGGCACCAAAGCTCGACTCCGAGAAGAAGTCGATAAGTACCGCCTTCTGCCAATAGTTACCGGCATCTCCGAGCCACCGTAACGCGTTCTCGACGACATAGCCACCCATCAACCAACCGATTAGATAATTCTTCAGTGCCCCCTGTCGCGCCTCGCCGTCGCGCCTTTGACGAATCGTGGTGTACGACACTATCTCGGCGGCCAGAGCCTTGCCCGCCTGGAATGGAACGCTGAAGCGTTCTTTGCCAAAGGGAACCGCGTTCAGGGTGAAATCGAGACAGACGGCCGTCGCGGCCGTCAAATCCGAACGCAGTGGCATTGGCCTGCCGGGCGGCAACGACGCCATCACCGTCGCCTCGTTG
This sequence comes from Nocardia sp. NPDC051787, assembly GCF_040681325.1. NCBI lineage: Bacteria > Bacillati > Actinomycetota > Actinomycetes > Mycobacteriales > Nocardiaceae > Nocardia > Nocardia sp. NPDC051787. The sequence continues at coordinate 103,383 of NZ_JBFAYO010000020.1, read as the reverse complement.
TGCTGTTGCGCCACCGCCATCTCCCGACCGAGCATCTGTGCATTCGACCACGATGGCTGATACCACGAAAGCGACTGGGCATTTGGAGGTCCGATCAGGACCACCACCCGGTCTCCGCCCGATCCAGGCACATACGAGAGAACGTACACCGGAGTGGCAAATCTGATGTTCGGGCGCCGCGCATCCCGCGTGAATTCTGCCACAGAACTCAACATCTCCTCGAGATCGTTGGCCCGCTTCAGCAATTTCATCTTGATCCGACTCGGCCACCGACCATGAGAGAGGGATTTGTTGAGCGCGTCGAGTTCGCGCTGCATGACCGTGAGATTCGCTTTGTGCCGAATGCGCTCATCGGCTCCCGGCAGGTTGCCGATTACCTCCGGATAATCGCGTGCCATCGCGCGCTTTTCATCATCGGTTAGCCCCTCCCACCACCGCTGCGCCGCAACCGCAACGTACCGGGCCCGTTCCATGGCCTCGGGATCGTCGTCCTCGTTCGAGGTGCCCATCCCGAGCCGGAGGCGAAGTGCTTCAACCGTTGCCAGCCCCGGTGCGGGTACATCACTCACCCAGTACTGCGATATCGATGCCAGCAGCCGATCCAGCACCTCAGGGGTCTCGACCTCCACCGTCTCCGCACCTTCGGCGTTGGTCGCCGGCCCCCGCGACGGCTGCGGCTCGCCTCCACCACGATGGGAGGCGCGCGCGAATATTCCTCCTTTGCGTTGCGGGTGCCGGCCACCGCGCCGAGGTGGCTCGGGGCGACCCAGCGGTCCTGGGCCTCGGTAGCGACCACCGTCGTCCGGCGGGTCCGCCGGGGGCTGGCGGCGCGCACCGGGCTCCGCGCCGCCACCGTTCTGCGGCACCGGCCCGACATGTGAAAGCGCCGTAGTATCCCGCCATTCCGTATCACTGGCGATATCTTCACCGGTTGAATTGCCGGGCGGCGGATCGGTTTCGCGCGGCGCAGCTTCGGGGCCCGATTTGCCGGCATTCCCATCGGCGGCAGCCCCGCCGGGGTTCGGGCCTGGCTGCCCGAATCGATCCGAATCAGACTGCGGCAGATCATCATTTGGCCTGTCAACAGCTCGGGGATCGCGGTATGGGCCGATCAAGGAAATCGGCCGGATGAGTCCCGGTGCAATGAGGGCGATGGGAAGTTCGGCCGCGCCGAGGGAATCCCAGAAGATCTCCCAGGTCGTACCGTCGCGCGGGGGCTGCCAATCGCTGTATGGGACCGGTTCTTCCGCACCCAGTTCGTACACCATCACCGCCGGACCGTCGCCGGAATCCTCGACAGTCATCACGTATGGCTCGGTAGCAACCCCATACTCGTCCATCGGCAGGGCATACTGACGCAGCATGAGCGCGGTGGCCCCGACACCGGCGTCGAGCAGCTTCGCCTCGGTGGAGGCGTCAGAAAGCACGTGACGGATCCGGCCACGGGCACGCTGCTCCAGCTCGATCACGTTCATCACTGCGCCGGTCCCGGCTGATGGCAGGTCGATGTTGATATCGATGCCACGTCGCCGATACAGCTCGACGACGGTACCGAGCATTGCGGCGACGCCACCGCCACGTGTTTGCGGGCGGGACACGGCGGAAATCCCTGGAATGCGATACGGCATCGGCACAGAGGCGGGCAACGCCTCACCGCGCCGTGCCAGTTCGGCCCGCACGTGTTCGGGTTCGCTGGTGACGATTCCGGCGACCGTATCGACCAGTCCCCGAACAACGTCTGGATCGTCGGCGTCGCGCACCAACACCGGCAGGGAACCGGCTTCGGCGCGGAACTGTTCGGTCATCCGGCCGCTGGTCTGGGACAAGATCGTCGCACCCGCTGCCAGGGCGTCGTCGACCGTCGTGATTTCCCCGCCGGGCTCGAAGACGGCAACGACATCGACGTCCGCGGGTGTCAATTGCCGGGCGCACCAGAGCACCTCCCTGCGATGACCGGCCAATCGGTACGGGTGCCCGTATGCCTCCATGATCTGCACCGTCCGGTCCGCCAAGTCGAAGGGCCCGTTCAACGTGGGTATTTCCGGGCGCAACGTTACGGTGAACGTTCCCTGCCACCGCAACGTCATAGCGCGCTGCGCGATTCGTTCCAGAACCGCTACATCACCGATGTCGACGAGATCGATGGTGATCCCGTCCACCCCGCACCGCATCACGTCGTCGACCCGCGCCCGGCTGGCCTTGTTCCACTGCGCTACCCGGCCGAGTGATGCGATGACCTCGGTCCGCGATTCCAGACCCGCGCCCCGATCATCCACCTCATCCACCGGATACAGGGCCTTGCCATTGGCGCGGACGGGGATACCGCTGTACTCGTCGGCCTCCTCGGTGAACCGGGGCGGGAACAGATGCGGGACCGCCCCGCGAATCTTGTTCGGATACACCACGACAGCGCGGGCGTCGTCATTGCCGTCGCGCGCCGCCACCCACTGGTGCGCCGAATTGTCGGCGTACCGGTCGGTCATCAACACCGCTGCCCCCGAATCCTGACGCTTCAGCCAGGATTCGGCGTCATCCGGTGATCGGTACGGCCGGTGCCGGCCTCCGGACCGCCGCTCCGACTCGAGTCTATGCATCCCGGCCGAGCCCAGTGCACGCTCGGGCAGCGTCACCACCGCATTGGGGTTCAGATCCTGAAGCAGCCACAATCCCGTGGCACCGCGGGGATTTCCATACCGGGACCACTCATGCTCCTGATCGGCCCGCACCATCGCCTCATGCGTCAGCATCCAGACACCGTTGCGGCTGTGCGGCAGTAGCCGATTCAGATCGGGGTCCTGCTTGATGGCCCGCAGGAGATCCACGGGGTCAGGGACATCGGCCACGTCATCGTTCAGATCGCCCCGCGGCAACGCCCCGAAAGCCTGCCGCAATTTCCGCCGGGCCCGGGAACGGAGATCCGCGACATCGTGCACGCCGAAGACCGACGCCGCCACATCGTGAGTCCCACCCTCGACATCGAGGTACCACAACACGGCTTGGTCGCGGTCCGGCAACGTACCCAAGACACGCAACACCAGCTCGGTGTACGGGTCATCCGCAACAAGCGCGGCCACCCGCACCCACCCCGCCAACGCGGCGATACCCGGTACGCCGGACTCGGCGCCGCGCTGATCCCACGATTGTGGAGCGGTAGGTTCGGGAACGCGCTCATCCGCTGGCTGGATCGCGCCCGGATCGGAGGACGATGACGCACCGCCCTGCGCGAACTGCCCCGAATCACCGGGCCCACGCAGCGGCGGGCGGACAATCCCCTGACGCATGTACGGATTGGGCATTGTCGGCCCGCTCGACAGCGGCTCGGTTCGGTCCGAGAAAGCATGCCCGTGGTTGCGCCAGCCATGGTGCACGCCCGTCCACTCGCCGTCCGGTTCGGCGGCATTGCCATCCCGCGATTCGGTAGTGTCCGCCGAGACCTCGGGTTGCGCCTTGCGCAATGACTCCGCCGACCGGGCATCGATCCTCCCCTCCCGCAACGCGGCCGCGATCACCCGCTCCAGGGCCGGGTCATCCGGTCCCTTTCCTTCCTCGGCGACGTGGTGCTCGTCAGGAACGGGATCGGATGGTTGCGGATCGGGTCTGTCAGCCGGTCCTGTGGGCGCCTCTCGGGTATCGGCGGCAACCAGAGGATCGATCCCGGCCCGTCCCGACCATCCCCTGGTGAACCGCCCCTTCTCCGGCACACGTTTTGCAGCGCCGAGCGGTGCCGCGCCCGGCGCGAGCGCACCGATCGGCATTGCCATGACCTCCGCCGGCATGTCGCCGACCGCCAGCCCCTCGTCCGGCGTCACCCCGGATACGGCCCACGGGAACTCCTGCCCCGGGATGAACCAGACTATCGGCACCCCGCCGGGCTCATGGTCCTCCATCAGTCGCCTTTTGAGTTCGGCTCCCGCCGCATCCGCCGGATCCCATTGGCGTAGCGCGCCGTGCTCGATCGGAAGCGTGTGCACCAGCCTCAGCCTGGTCAGTTTCCGCATATACGTGGCCGGGTCTTTGATTGGAATCATGTCCGGGTACGACAGCAACTCGTACAGGTCGGTATCGGGACCGACAGGTTCGGCCTCGCCAGCCCGGCGCACGATCTGGTGCTCATCGATGGTGAGATCCGGCCGTGCGCAGGCCGCCCGCCACTCGCTCAACCGCCGTTCGAATCGGGTGAACAGTGCGATCCGAGCGGCCGGATCCGCGGGCAGCACCGGCGGCAGAACCGGCTCGCCGGCAAGGACCAGGCCGATCAGGCTCGGATGACGGCCGAAAGCGACATCCTCGATGGAAGAGGATTTGTATTTGATGCTCTGCGGTTTCGGCCGCGTGAGACCGAATCGCAGCAAACCCGTCCCCCATACACTCATGGGGCGGATGCCGATCACGATTCCTTCCGCGTCGGCGGCGTGCTGGAGCATCTCTGCCAATTCCCAGATGACCCCGTAATAGCATTCGAGTTCCGCAGCGCCGAGCGGGCCATACTCGTATGCGTAGTGCGTCTGAGAGCGCCAGTGCGCGGCCATCGTCCGCAGCGCGGCGGCGGGCGGAACGAGGTCGTCGGTCAGCGCTGTCGGGACCAGTTCCTCGATCTCGGGCCATGCCGTACCGGTGACCATCCCATGCTCTTGGATCTCTTCCAGTATGCGCACACGGCGCTCGATCTCGGCTTCCGACAGCGGCGACGGACGACCCGGAATCGCCGTCTGACGAAGCGACTCCGCGAACTCGTCGGGGTCGATCTCCAGCACCGGCTCGAGCACTTCGGGCAACAGCGGTTGCCGCAAACCGGTCAGGACGAAATCCGCCCACTCCGCGTACCGGGGAGGCACGCCGTCCTCGGTCAGCATGAACGGCTGATACCGGAAAGTCGGCGTCCGCCCGTCGGCGCTCATGCTCATCGACACCCCACCGCAGGGTTGGGTGAGACAGAACAGCACGAACATCTGTTGTCGATATACCGGATCGAGGAAACGCGCAAAGGGCACGGGATCGGTCGTATTACCAGCCCGCGAGGCGGCCGGCAATTCAGCGCTCGGCGGCTCGGTCAGCACTCCCCAAGCAGCCAGATCCGACGAATAGTACGGCGTGGCAACAGGTGTCACGCCATAGCCGAGCAGATTGTGATCCACCCGGTGCAGGTCGACATCTCGTATCGCGAGGGCCGCGAAGTCCGGAAGTTCCTCTACGCCGACCGCCAGTCGGGTGAACCGATAGAGCTTGTCCGGGTTGTCGGCGAACCGCATGCTCCAGTGCGCGTCACTGCGGCCGTCCACGAGCGCGTCGATGGGCTCGCCGTGCCGGTGTAGCGTGCGTTCACCGTCCGTCAATGGCTGGCCGGCCAGTCCCTCGTTCCGGCGCTGCGACTCCGACCGCCAGTTCGTGAACAGATTGTGCATCTGGTTCATGGCACGGTGGTGCAGGTTTTTGATCTCCGCGACGTCCAGTTCCCACTCCAGCGCCAGTTCTCGCGGTAACCGGTTGGCGAACAACCACTCGAGCAGGAAATCGACTGCCTCCTCGTCGGTTTCGTCGAGTTCACGCAGGCACGCCTGCCACCTTCCGGTGTGGAAGATCGCATTTCGGCAGACTTTGTCCCACTGGGCTCGCTCCTCGACAGACGGAGTGCTGCCGCCGGTCAAGTCGGTGTACAGGTGAACGAATGGGTTGTTCCACAGGGGTCCGTCGTGGATCGCCGCCCGGATGGTCGCCACCGTCTCCTCGTCGCTGTCCGGTCGCAAAACGGACAGCTCCAGAATCATTCGCAGATCGGCGGGGTAGTCGCGGATGACAATCCGAATGAGATCCGGGTCGACCTGTTCGATGAATCTGCCGAGCACGTACTCCACAAACGGCGCACTCGTCGCTTGACCGGCGGGGTCCGGAAAGAACGTGAGCACAGTCGTCGCGAAGACCAACGCAGAGAGCCAACCCGCTCCTTCGTCACTCGTCGCAGCTTGTTCGCCCTGGCCCGGACGTTGCACGAGCGAAAGCAATCGCTCCCGATCCTCATCCGCCATCAGCTCGGCCACGAGACGGACGGCATCGGGCTCCCGGGCATAGGCATCGCGCAGTGCCCCGGGATAGGCACCGCCATCTTGCCTAGCGGACTCGATCAGAATCCTCCGCATCTCCTCCAGTGCGTCACGCAGCGGAACCGCGATCCGATCCAGATCCGCACCGAGTGTCGCTATCAACCGGTCTCGTTCGGCGGCAACGTCACCAGCCAATTTCACAGAAGAACTGGCCGGGTTCTCCGGCTTTTTCCCAGCTGTGTCACCGTCTTGCGCAGAGCCATCAGGTGGGGGCGCGTCGGTATCGGACACGCCGTCACCACCCCTCGGATGCGCACCTGAACGCGTCGGCCACCGCCGCCGCCGCGGACCTCCCAGTAGGCGAAATTGCGGACCCCCGCTCCACAACGAGGCCAGAGCTTCCTTGCCGCTGCCAGCCTCATCGCCGGACCCAAGGTGCGCACCGGGACCCCACAACATCCCTGGCCGCCGTCCCCCTACCGCACCGAAACCACCAACGGACAAATGTGCCCCATCACCGCCGAAGGCCGCGTCAGGCCGCGGTTCGATGAGCTCGCCGTACACAGCAGCCGGTGCCGGGTGATCCGGCACCATCCCTTCCTCGACGTGCTGGTCGTCAGAAACGGGATCGGGCGGCTGCGGATCTGGTCTGCCAGTCGTTCGCTCTCTCCCCTCACCGGTCTCGCCGCCGTTATCTCTACCGGCGGAAACACGACCGCGTGGTATATCGAACATGTACAACCGGTTCGGCCCGGCACCGAATCTCGACCGCCACACCGCATCCTCATAGTTCTTCGGCACCGGCGCGCGATGTCTCGTGCCGTGCCGCACAACTCGCAGCGGCTCGATCAGCTTGCGCGCAGCGGCATAGCCGACAGCCCTTGTGTAATCGTGCCACTTTCCCAGGGCTCTTCCGGTAGCTCGGAACGATTCACCCCGCTCTACCTGCGAGATCCGGTAGAGCTGCTCCTCCGCATCCAGCCGTTCGGCCCAATCGTCGAAGATCTCCGGATGATTGTGCTGCGCGGCGACTATCACGCTGGGCGTTCCCGGATCCGGCAACCATTGAGCCATTTCGCGGAAGGCGCGGGCCGTTTTCGATTGCGCGTTCGTCCGGTGCACGCCCATGAGTTCGGCCGCCTCGTCTTCCCTCAGCTCTCCCTCGATGGCGTGCACAACATAGGGCCTGAGTACCGGATCGAGCTGCCCGAGTGCGGCCTGATACGATCCGTCATCGCGCTGATACGACCGTTCGACGCGCCGCCGATATTCGTGCTTCCACTCCTGCACGCTCGCCAGCCGATCCGCCAGGAAGCACAGGGCATGACCTGCCTCCGCATCGGATGCCTCGCCGAGCTCCCACCGGTCCACCAGATCTCGATCTTCGCCGAGGAGACGCTCTTTCGCGGCGAGTAACACGTCGGGCATGATCTTCCCGGCAATATCGATCAGCGCCGCGGCCTCATCGACGAGATCGCGGCGCGCCGAACGCGGCACGATACTGCCGCGGGCACCTTGATCGTCCTCGGCAGCGGACGGCTGTTGCGCCGAATACTCCTCCGGCACTTGCCCGGCATGCATTGCGGGATCTCCACTGGACAGCAGTTCATCCCTATGCGATAGCGAGGTCAGCTCCCTGAGCTTCCGACGCGCGCGAGCACCGATCGACTTGGCGGCTGAACGCGTTCTGCCGACCTGCTCGGCGACTTCCGTCCAGGAATACCCGAGAACGGTCAACCGCAGCACCTGCTGTTCGATCTCCGTCAACGACCGGAACGCGACCGCTACCGCCACCAGGTCGACGCCAGGCTCGGCCGTTGATGCAGGTTGCGGCAGTTCCGTCGAATCCTGCCAAGCCGTCGGAATCTCCCGGGATTTCGTCCGTCGGGTCTCAGCGACAATCTTGTTCACCAGGGTGTCCAGGGAAGCGCGGGCCGGGTCGACGTCGGCACGCGACTGCTCGAGCAGCCGCACAAACACTTCGGCTGCGATATCGGCGCGTTGTTCTCTTGGCACTTCCCCACCGAGATGGCGCCGTACTTCCTGAACAGTGCGCTGGTAGAGCTCGCCGAACACGTCGGTGTCGGCTGGCACCCTGCCAGGCAATCTGCCCGCGACAGGCTGCCGACGAGTCGCCGCGCCTCGAGCCGAGTTCGCGTCCTCACCCAGATGCTGTCCCGATCGGTCCTCGTCAACGTCTGCCGCGGCAGCTTGCAGGCCGGACCTGCCCTCGGGCGAATCATTCTCCCGCACTTGCGCGTTCGGGCGTACGGACCGATCAGGCCCGGACATCGGCCGTTCCGCCGGTTCGTCAACGGTGTTGCCAGCCAACACCTCACGGGTGTCAGGGAATTCGTCCAGGCTACGGTTATCCGGTGCCGACGCAGGCGCGCCGCCAGCGTCATCGGACGATATCGTCGGTTGGTCCACAATCGGTTCAGGCTCTCGCGCAGCAGCCGTCGGTGCATGGTCCGTCCTCAACGGCGGTAATGGCGTGCCCGAATTCGGTGCTGCCACAAGGCGCGGCTCGATCAGCTTGCGGGCAGCCCGGTATGCGACAGCTTTGGCCAGATCCGCCGTCGTGTCGAACACGTCACCGGTGTGGTCGGGTGATTCGTGCGGTTCGATATGAGCGGCCCGGTAACGCCGCTCCTCAGGATCGAGTCGCTCATCCCAGCTCTCGACGAGCTCGGGGTGCTCCTGACGGGCCGCGATGATCACGCTCGGCGTCGGCGGATCGGGCAGATGGTCGATCATCCGCAGGAATCCTTCGCGCAGCTTTATATTCACTGTCGGCACGCTCACGCCTATGTGTTCGGCTATTTTCGCCACCGTCAAGCCGCGGGCAATGGCGCAGTCCACATAACGCTGGTATTCGGCATCGACTTGTTCGAACGCTGCGCTATAAGTCCCGTCGTCGAGGCCGTGAGCGTACTTCACGCGCCAGCGGTTCTCTCCCCGCCACGATTCAGCACTGGCCAGCCGGTCAGCCAGCAGCACCGCGGTGCGACGCGAGCCCGCCAGCGACGACTCTCCGCGCAACCAGCCTTCCGCGATGGCTTGATGCTTGTCGGGAAGGCATGTGATGGCGGAGTGCAATACCTTGGGCATGACCGCTCGGGTCACCTCGATCAGCGACAAGGCCGCTTCGAGCAGGACACGGCCTGCTGGTCGGGTCTGCACGACACGATACGAGGTGCCGGGGTCGTCGCTCGATTCGATCAACCGTTGCACAACATCGAAGAACAACACGGTGGCTTCGTCGCGGGAGCGACCCAATTGGTCAGCCAGCGCACTGACCGGCTGTCGCCCTTCGATGAGCAAACGCAGACACGTCTCCTCATCGGCGTCACACCTTTCGTACATTTCGCGCAGAACCTGCGGGTATCCGAAACGCACCTTCGCGATCAGATCGTCGGTTTCACCACGCCAAATGTAGCCCTCAGCCAGCAGATTTCGGACAAAGGCCCCAACCGCCCGGGTGCCAGAATTCTCGACTTTTTTCCAATTCTGGTGCAACTCGGCGGCAAGATCAGCGAAGTCTCGATCGTTCAGTACATACTCGCGTACGTACCACTGCTGATTCGGAGCCAGCGATGAGAACGCTCTGTGTACCGCTTCACTGTCCGGGTCGACCACCGCTGCGCGCGCGATCGCAATCCGGACTCCACGGGAGGCGAAGTGCCCATCGGTCAGCCGCCCAGCGAGCCGATCGACGACCGAGAGAATCAGGGGATGCTGGGGCGGCACTGCATCATGGGATGCGAGTGCCGGGAGCAGACGCTCGACGGTGCCCCGCGTAATGGACCGGTCGGTGCGTTCCACGTGGCCGAGGGCCTTCTCCACCGCAGCGGGAAAGCGCTCGTACGCGGAGAGCAGCAATCGCCAGGCCGCCTGCGTGGTCGGCGGAATGCCGGCAGTCGCCCGACCTTCATCACGACGCGATTCGATGGACGAAGGGCCGGGTTCATTCGTCTCCGCGGCAACCGGTTCCTGCGGCAAGTGCACCTGCGGTGGCTCGGAATCGACGCTGGCCGGACTCGCCACCTCATCCCCTGATGCATCCCCCGGCACCGCCTCGTGAATCGACCGACCCTGCGATTTCCAGCCCTCGGCGATAGCCACATCCGCCACGATCGTCTCCAAGAACGATCCGACGCCCGATTCCACCCACTGCGCGGCGTGCTGAACGTCGACGTTGCGCCGGCGCGCGACATCGCTGAGGCGACGCCCGTCTCGATACACCGCCACCAGGATCGGCTTGGTGTGCCGCCCCTGCAGTGTGTACCCGTTCTGCAACGTATTGAGCGCGCCTTCCATGGCTTCGATCGAGGCGGTACGCACTGCGTTGACCGTCGGATGGGACGGCGCGGCCACGGGATCGATCTCCTCGAGATCACAGATGTCCTCGACGAGACGCTCGCGGAACGGATACCACTTCAGTTCAGCGGCAACGAGTTCTGCGATCCATACCCCGACATCGAGATCCTCCGGCGCGTTGATGAATGCGCTCTTGGCACGCTCGAAAACTCTGCGAGTGAGACGCTCCGCAACCGCGCGATCGCCCTCGACGACGTCCGCCGCGGCGAAGTGGGCCAGTACCCGGCTTTCGAAGCGCTGACACAACTGCTCGAACGACGCGGTATCACCGTCCCCCGCCGCCCGCACCAGACCGGCGATGTCGGCGTCGCTACCGTTGTCGCCGTGGGATCGTCCGCGACTCTCCGCACCAGCGCCTTTCACAAGGACCGGGGCCGGAACTTCCGGCCCCGTCCTGTTCTCGGCGCTTCCGTCACCGGAAGAGTCATCAGCAGGCGGGGCGTGACTCGATCGATCGACCGGGCCGTCGTCCGGTTGCGGTAAATCGCGCCGGCGAGGGTCGGCAGCTGGACCCGTGGCAGTGGCCCCCTCAACCACCACGGGGTCTGCGTCCTGCGGTTCCGGCTCGACTTCGCCGCTGTCGCCCGCACCCGAGCGCCCCCGTGGGATATCGGACATCCACAGCCGGAAAGGACCGCCGCCGAGACCCCATCGATAGCGAACGTTCTCCCCTGTCTCGAGTGGCGATGGCGCGGTACCCGCGTCGCTGCTCGGCAAATCGCGCTCGGATACCCCATCGTCATGAGCTCGTTCGAAATCCGTAGGCTCCTCCGAATGCCTCGCCTCGAACGCGGCGGCGGCCAGCAGGTAGTCCTCGTCCTCGCCCAGCACCAGGTTGTCGGCTTCATCCTGTGCAGGATCCGTTCCCTGCGACCACCCACCGTCCGGCGAGTCCGGTTTCGGACCATCCAGGTCGATGCCGGACCCGCCCGGAGGATCGGACTCGGGCCGATCCAACTCGAACCACACGACGGTGGACGGATGCTCCTCCGTATCAACGGGATACCAGCCGGACCTGTCCGCCACCAGCCCAACCATTCTGACCACGGCATCCTGACCATTTGCACGCAGCGCCGTCGTCGTCAACCGGACCACCAGCCGCTGAGCACCCCACTCACCCGCGACGGTGAATGCCAATTGCCCACCACCGCCGTGCGGCAGACCGTTGTCCACAAGCTCCTGAACCAGCGTGCCCGCCAGTTCGACAACGCCCTCCGGCCAGCCATCCAGCGACCCCGACACCAGCCCACGGAACACGTCACCCCCGCCCTGGGCTGCCTCGCCATCGGAATCATCAAGGGCACGAAGAAGTTCCGCGCGCTCCTCGGGGGAAAGGCCCGCCCCGGGCAACAATGCCTCAGGAATTTCATGCTCAGCGTCGACACCCGCCGGTGCACCATTCCCGGCAGGCCCAGCAGAGGGCACCAGCGCACCCCAGCGGGCTGGGTGGGCGACGCGGGCTGCGGGGACCGCCACCGGGATTCCGTGGCTGTACACGGTGCCGTAGCTGTTACGGCCGCCTGAGGCGGCTCCTCGGGTGTACGGCAAGTCGATACCGGTCACCGGATCGTAGACTCGAATTCCGTTGCGCGTCATCGCCATCGCCCAGAACTCAAGGCTGCCGTCGGCAAGTTCGTCGACACCGGCGATCACCGCTCCGGCCGGCATTCGTGTAAGCCGCTCGGCAGCGCTGTCGCGGTCGGCAAACTGTCGCATTCGGAGGCTTGCCGCAGCCGGATCGAAGTAATCGGTCGTGTCGGTAGAGTTCGCCGCCGCGAACCGCAGAGCATCCAGGTAGTTGCGTTCCTCGGCCGTCATGTACCGGACCTCGGAGTCCGCTTCCGGCAATTCCGAAGCGCCGCTGTGGAAGTCGAGCTCCCGATCGGCCGCGGGGTCGGGCGTCAGGGTCACAATCTTCTGGAGCAACGTCGGCTTCGGTACTGCGGGGCGGTGGTCCTCCTCCATCGGCGGTATGCCGACCAGGATCTTGGCACAGCCGAGCAGCGACTCGGAGGGCATGCCGCCCTCCTCATATCTGAGGTAGTTGAGGTGTTTGGTGATACCACTGGCGCTCCGCGAGTTGGCGCGTACCCGAATCGCGCCGAAAGACTCTGCGGCCGGGTCGATTCCATGTCCCTGTCCGGCATAGCGTCCCTTCCTGCCCGGTGTTGCCGACGGCAATTCGGCGATCGGATCGCCTGGGGTCGCAAGCACGAACACGTGGTCGGGAGGAAGACCTAGGTCCGAAGCGTGCTCGACCGGGACACCCGGTGAGCCAAGACTCACGAAATCCTTCACCGAGCTGGGCAGGCCCCCCTCAACCGCGGTGACAGCGCCGAGCACCGAACCGTAGCTGTGGGTGTACAGCGCAATCGTCGGCGACGGCCGTCCGCCGGGCCGACCGGCCTGCCACGTGCGGAATGCCTCCAGGCCGTGTAGTTTCCGCGCCAGCAGCGGCGCACCCTCGAATGCCTTCGCCGTGCCCACCATTTGTGGGAAATCGTTCGGCGTGTCATATCCGACCCACGCTACGACCGCGAGGTCAGCATCCGGAGCCAGCCGCTTGGCCTCCACATACAGGTTTCCGGCTTGCATGAGTTCGGTCGGCAGCTTCCTCAGTTCGGTCAGCACGCCGGGAACAACAACGCCGATGCGATCGGCGGTGGCGGGGTTGCCTATCGCGACAACCGCACGTCCGGACCCGCCGAATGCTGTGCTGTCGTATTCCAGGACGTGTACCAGGTCCGGTCCGAAACGAGCCACCGCGTCCGCCACCGCGCTCCACGCGGCCTGGATGCTGATGAAGCGGGCGCGGTCGGCGTTGCTCAGTGGCGCGCGGCGTTCGTGGAACTCCGCGAGTTCCTGCTTCATCACAGCCAAATTTGCCGCAGTACGCACGTCGTAGAAGATGCCGTCGGCATTACCCACAGATCGCGGACAGAATTCCAGCAGCGCGCCGCGCTGTTCCTCGGGAAGCGACACCCACCACTGCGCCACTCGTTCTACGTGAGCGCCATGGTCACCCGCAACGCTTCCCGGCGAGGGGTATTCACGCGGCAACCGGTCGGCCACCCGCCGCCATCCCTCGACGTCGTCCGCCCGCGGCGGCACCTTGGTGTCCGCCATCCACGCGCTCAACGCTTCCCGCACCAGCGGTGGGACGAGCGAAACATCACCAGCATGGACATCGGCGATCGCCCGCGATTCCACCGGTCGCTGGTTCGGTATCGCGGGGGGTCGCCGAGCCCCGGAGGTGGCCGGCTCGGTGAGCGCGCGGGCCGCCAGCACTTCCGCCAGCACGTCTGGATAGTCGGTGGTGATCGCGAAGACACCCAGGTCGACGAGGCGCACCATTTCCGCGCGGTCGTTGACTGTCCACGCGACCACTTTCATGTCCGCGGCCTGCCGCAGGAACTCCTCGGTGATCATTGAAGAGTGCATCGACAGCATCGTCGCGCCCATCGCCCGTGCGGCAGCGGGAATGTCCCCACCGGGCGTGTGTGGTGTGCGCAGCGCGAACGCGGCGGACATGCGCAGGCGCGAGAGGAACGGCGCCCCTTTCGCCCCCATCCATTTCGCATTCGCCGTCGGCGGCGATATCAGCGCCACCCGCTGCACATGCGGAGCCAACTGCTCGGCGTACGACCAAACACGCCCATCGAAACCCAGTATCCGGTAGGCGATTCCCTGTCGCTCCAGGACCGCCACGCACCGCCGCACAAGCGCATACACCTGCTCGTCCGACCACGACGGAACAGCCTTTACCTCCACCGCCAACGTGCCGTCCCACCCTGACACCCGCACGTGGTCGGCAAGATCCTCCAAGAACGCGATCGGTTCGCCGTCGACCCGGATCGAGCGCAGCTCCGCATCGGTGAGCTCGCTGATCCGCTTACCCACGTACGCGGGATCGCTCACGTTCTTGCCGAGTCGCGGGTCGTGAAAGATGACCGGCGTCCCGTCCGCGGAGTACTGCACATCCAGCTCGATCACCCGTGCCCCGGCCTGAATCGCCGACACGAACGCGGCCATCGAGTTGTCGACCTGGTGCCGGTCACCACGATGCCATTGCGTTTCCGGGCTTGTCGCGCCCGGTTCCTCGGTAAGGGATCCAGTGTCGGTTGCGCGGCTGCGGCCGGTATGCGCAGTTCCGCCGCCACCGGGCCCACGCAGCGGCTGACGGACAGTCCCCCGACGCATATACGGATTGCGTATTCTCGGTCCGCTGGACAGCGGCTCGGTTCGGTCCGAGAAAGCATGCCCGTGGCTGCGCCAGCCGTGGTTCACGCCCGTCTGATCGGCGTCCCGTTCGCCAGGATTGCCATCCCGCGATTCCGGTCCGCGCACCGACAGACCGCCGCCTGCCGCCGGGTAAGCGGACAGGGTCGCCGCGTCGGCAGCCCTGTCCGCTTGTCCGGCGGCAGATGCCGGTGGATGCGGTGCGGTGAAGCCGTCGCTCGCGGACCGACCGCTGCGCAGGTCAAGGGGTGCGCCGAGCAACGTCACCGGCCCGCCACGGGGATCGTCACCTTCGGCCATTCCCTGCACCGCCCTGCCCTCGGCGAAATCGAGTGCATGCAGCTGTATCCCATCGGATTCCGAGGTTCGGATCGAATCCATCCACCAGGTGCCTCGGCGGTATTCGCGGGCGTAGTGGTTACGCAGAACGTTGAGTGCGGCGATCGGATCGGCGGATAGCAGTGCGGCGGCGGCCTGTTCGGCGGGGACGTCGAGTGGGTCGAACCGCATGACCACGTCGTCGACATTGAATATCAGCGCAATATGGGTGCCGACCCCCCGGTTGCGCCAGGCGGTCTCGTGGCTCTCGATGGCGAGGACCACCATCGCGCCGTCGCCCTGGTCCCGTGCCCAGGTGTAGGCATCGTGTACCGATGCGAACGGCTCCTCCCGGTTCTCGTCATTCCACGGACTGTTCCAGTGCGCAAGCAGCGCCCGCGCCAGCATGGAGCCGCGACGCGCCGTCGGCAGGCTTCCATCCGGCTCACGGTCGAGGCTGTGCGACCTGGGCAGCAGCGCCGCCGCGGCGCCTTCGACAAGGGTGGAACACCAGTCCGGCGCACCTTCGAACAGATGCGCCAGCGTGCCGGACGACAGCGGCGGCTGATAGTCGGCTTCCGCCGGCGCACGCTGCGGATCAGGTCGGCGATACTCCTCGAAGAAGGCCGTGAGATCACGGTGGTCGAACCAGTGGTCGGTAATGTCGTCTGGCGCAAGCTCTGGAACCGTCGCGGCGGCGGGTTCGTCGCGCGCGGCGTAGTAGCGCCTGGTTTCGAGCAGTTCCGTGCGCGCGAGATCCAGGTGCTCAGTACCCGTGACCCCGGTGGTGCCCGACGCTGCCGGATCCTGTTGCCGTAGACGCGAACCGACAACCAGGATCGCTGCCCGGGATCCCGGGGCCTGCCGATGGCGGTTGGCGACATATGCGAGGCTGGGTTCGACCAGCTCGAAAGGTGTTTCGCCCGGACGTGTCTCATCGAGAAGGTACCTGTCCACGTGTTCGGCGCTGTCCATGTCACCGATCGCGATCTCCACGTATCCGGTCGCCGGATTGAATGCGATCAACCGAACCGAGGGCCGATCCGGCTGCGTGGCAGCCCAGCGGTCGGCGTTGTCGAGCGCGCGCCGTACCGTCTCCATATTCGACAGGCCGATACGACCAGCGGCTGTGAGCCGCACCCGCGGATCACGCAACCGGCGCAGCGAATCGTCGAGCCGCAGGCTCAGGACGCGGTCACGCCACACCGTCGAAGCACCGTCGAGAACCTGGAGCATCGGATGATTCCAGATGTCATGGTCGCCGGTATCCGGATCTTCGTAGGGGCTGCGGGCCCACGCGAACAGATCCAGCCAATCCGAGGTGTGCCAGGCGTGCGCGATTGCCCGGATCATCGTCGCCCGATCGGCTCTCTCGGCATCCGTGCCGTTCCAGAAGAAATAACGATCGACGGCCGAAACGAATTTCTGCTCGGCCACAGCCGCACGGTCGATCTCCGCCGCCGTGACCTCCAGGCTGTTGGTCGACCACGCCTGATCGTCCGGACCGGACATCAGTTCACCCCAGCTGCCGCGCTGTGATTCACGCAGCGTGAACTGCACGGTCCTGGTGCCCGTGCCGGATAGCGGCCCCGCGGGATAAGTGGCACGCCAACTCGACGCCAGCATCGGCACGAGCCACACGAGCCGTCCCGGATGCGGACTGTCCGGTGGCACAACGAATTTTCGCCAGGGATCATGACCCGCTTCGGCAATGGTGCTGGGGCTCTCATCGGTGACCTGAACACGAAGCTCACGAGCACCCGATTCGGTGACCACGATCTCCGCCGTCACCGCGATCTCGCCCCCACCGCTGTCGATGTGCGCGTTGCGAATCAACTCCCGCACCATCGACTGCGCGTCGGCAACCTGACTGCCGTCACCCCATCCGTACGCAAACAGGAATTCGGCCAGCCACTGCTGCGCCTCCAGCTCGGCAGACCGCATCTCGGTATCGGCGTGCACCACCAGCCCATCCATTACGGGCAGACCGGATTCCGATGTGCCCATGCTCGAGTCGGATGTACCGGATTCGGCACTCCTGCCTTCCTCTGCGCCAACTGGATCCGGTGGTACGGCAGGAGCTGCGTTCGGGCCGTTGGAACCGTACCTTCCCATTGCTATTTCTGCCAGCACTTGCGGCGTGATTTCCCCGGCTATCGGCACGCCACTTATGTGCCATTCCGATGTGTCGACAAGCTCTGCGGCGCCTTCCGATTTCCGATACAGCACCCGGTACACAAGACCGGTCAGCTCCTGGGAATCGACTGCTGTCACCGCGGAACCGTGCGCCACCAGCAGGTTGACGAACGGCGCGTCATCACCATGCAGATCAGCGGCGATCTGCCACGCGGACAGATCGACCCGCAACCGCCGGCCTGTCGCCTCCGCGAGACTTTCATCTTGTCTCGGTACCCCCGGCTGGAATCGCAATTCCACTGCCACCGAGCCGGAGTCGCCAGCCGTGCGCCGCAGCACGTCGTAGTCGGATACCATCGCACGCATCGCCGACTCGATATTGCTCGGGCTCGCATCGGGCGCCAGCACGTGCACGATTCGCCACTGCGCGGTGTCGAAACGGCCGAGCCGGACCCGCATCTGCGGCATCAGCACTTCACGATCCGGGTGTCCCGGATCCCCCGTGTCCGCGATCGGTGTCGGATCCGACGACAACACCAACACCGGCACCGGACCATCATCCGCGGCCAGCGGGACGAGCCCATCGGCCAGCTTCTCGAGACCCCGGATCAGACTCACCATCTTGTGATTCATCATCCGAGCCAGCGGCAACCCAGCCTCCGACATCCGACGCATCAGAATTCTGCGATGCGCGGCGTCGAGCACCTGCTCCGGCATACCCTCCCGAATCAGACGGTCCGGGCATTCTCGCAGCAGCAACTGCAGCGTTTCCCAGGACAGTTCGCCCTCGCCTTCCCCGTGGATGTACAAGTCGGCGATTCCGGCCGCACTTTCCTGGGCAACCTCAACCTCGCTCAGCATCCCCTCCTCGCCCGCGACCTCCTCTTCTATCGCGGCCAACGTCGCCAAGACTCGCTCTACCACCCCGAGTTCGACGGCATCCAGTGGCCGCCGATCATCGTCCGGCCAGCGCGGTCCCAACTCGAAACCATCGTCCCGCGACGGTGTCCCAGACGGCGGCAGACCCGAACCCCATCGCGGCGGTGCACCTATCCCGAATCGCAGTGGCGCGGTATGTCCCTGCGCATCCGCAAACCGCCGCACCCGTCGCGCCCGCCGGTTCAAATCGTCACTCTCAGTGCGATGGTTCGACGGCTCGGAGACGGTGGCATGCGCACTGCTACCCGCATCGTCCTCGGCATGCTCGGATCCGCCGCCGGACGATGGTGCAAGTGGTTCCGCATGCAGCCCGGCGATGCCGAAGCCACGAAAACCGGGTCGCTCGAGGTTTTCCATGCTCGCCGGTGGCGAGTCGGCACCGCCGATGACAGTATCGACCGGCGCTTCGGGTTCCGCCGGGCCGGGGCGGCTCGGGCCGGGGTCGGTGTCAGGCGCGGGCGGTGGTCCACTGTCCGGCCATTGCGCGAACGGACCTGGGTTAGTAGATGATTCGTGATATTCGCACCAGTACCACTTGGCGCCGTCGACGAGCACCGTGAATCGGACGACCCGACGGCCCGGTGCGCCCGTCATCGTCGCGCGCACGCTGACATCCGGGGCGTGTGTTCCGATGACGGCAACCATCACCCGGCCCACCGCGTCGTTGATCTGGTCGCGGTTCGTCCAGTCGGCCAGCAACCGGTATCGGATGTGGCGCTCCAGGAACCCCAGGTCCGCACTGTCCTGACGCACCTCCCACATCGCCTCCACTACGCGGCGCCGGCTATCGGCTCCGAACAGGTGCAGCGTGAGCCAGAGGTGATCGCCATCCTCGACTCGGACTTCCACCTCGGATCCGGCGACCCTGTTCAGCAGCGCGCGCCCGCCACGCTCGAGCAGTGCGTCGTACACCGTCGAACGCGCCTTCTCTCCGGCGGCATCAGTGCATCCGGCCGCATCCAACCAGCCGTTCAACCACCGGCCGGTGATCGCGTCGAACGGATCGCCAATCTCTATCGCGTCCTCGCGGCGCGCGGCCGACTCGGGCAACCGAGCTCGAGACCGCGCGATGACGTCGACCTCGAACCAGCGCACCCGGCCATCGACGGTGGCGAACGAGCCGTGATGCGCGTCCCCGACCACCGGCGCGACCCCAGGCACAGACGGCTGGTCGCCGCGGGTGTCGAATACCGCGACTCTCACATACGTCCGGTCCTGCGTATCGTGCAGTTCCACCACCAGCACTATCTCGCCGCGGCTGTACGCTGCTGCCTCGTCGACCAATTCGGCTGTGGCTGTGCGCAATACGTCCACCCGCCGCGGATCACTACCGGGCGGCATCGCATCCATCACCGCGTGCGCGACCGCACCATCCACCGGCGCACCACCATCCACGCGCACCACCGCGCGGCGACGATCGACGGCCTGTCCGGTGTCGACCCGCGGCAAACCGGCAGCCACATGCCGATCGTTCAGCTCGCGCACCTCGCGGTCGGCCGCTACATACTGCTCGGCCAGCCGGGCGAGTTCAGCAGTGCGAGTATCACCCAGCACAGCCCGCAACCCGGCGATCGTGTTCTGAACCCACCCCGGCCCCAACGCCTCCCGATCGAAGGTCCGATCTATGTCGAGACCGAGTTCAGCCACAGCATCGGCCGCCAGGCGATGCACCGCGCGAGCCAGCTCGTCGCGTCGGGACATGACATTCCGCAGCCGGCTACCACCATCCGGGTCAGGGAGTACCGCGAAGGATTCCGGTGCGCCGATAGTCTCCGACGAACCCACGTCGTCGAGCCGGGGTGCCGGTTGACCCGGCGGATCCAGCACCGCCCTGTCCGGATCATGCTGACCACTCGCGTCTGCCGCGAACTGTGCCCAGTACTCGCGTTCGGCCTCCGCATCCCACTCGGCGTCCGGATCGCCACCGAACACCGATCCACTCGGCGCCTGCTCCTCGGTTCCCCCTTCCTCGAACGGGCGGGAGCCATCGGCAAGCTCGCGCGGTACACCGCCGTCTCCACCACGCCGGGATGGATTCGGATGGGGTCCTCCACGCATCCCCAGTCCGAACGGCGGCACCTTCCGCGGGCCTCCCCCCAACATCGCCTGCAGAACCGCCTTACCCCCTAGCGCCTCGTGGCGAGGATCCGCAGCGAAACCACCGCGATTCGCCGACGGCACCGTGGCCGCTTGTGCGTCATCGGTGGACGAGGTGACGCCTCGCTGACCATCCAGCGAGACCACTCCGATCTCGACCTCTGTATCGGCCGGATCAGCAAGCAACGGTCGGCTTCCGACAAAGTCGACCGTGCGGCCGCCACCGGGACGACCGACCACCAGCGTAGGCACACCCTCGCGATCCGCAGCCGTGAAGGCGACGGCACTGAAGTCGGCCAACAGTCGTGCGGCATGGGCGTGGGTTGCGGCGATATCGACGCCCCGGTCTGCAGGTACCAATGCATCGCTGATGCGATCCGCTATCACCGACCTGTCCTCGACCTGACGGGATACACGCACATCGACACGCACGGCGCCACCGATCGGCTCGCCCGCGACACAGCTGACCCAGTAATCACTCCCCTCGGCGTCCGCGATCGAGATGACGACACCACCGCCCACCCGGCGGCCCGAAATCCGCAGCAGTCCACCACGAGTCAGCGCCGCCTCCACGACAGCCCGGATGCGGGTCGCCGGCACCGCCAGGGCGTCCAGCAGCCGGTCCACCTCGGCGAGCGCGGCGGCGCGCGAGACAGTGCTGCCGTCGACGTCCTGCTCGAATCGAATGTCGCCATCGGCAAGTTCGTGCGGTGCACCGTCATCTGGGGTGTGCCCACCGTCGTCGGGCGTTCGCCCCAAGGACGAACGGTCGAGCAGCACGTAGGAAGAACCATCTGGATGCGGCTGCCACGGCCAGTCCGGGCCCTCGCCATGAGCCTCCGGCCAGTGCCCAAGGGACAGACCCGGCGGTGTGATGTCACCAGACTCCTCGACCTCGACCGTGCGCTGGGCGAAGTCCACCCTCAGACGCACGTCGCGGCCGGCGGCATGACGCCTGGTCATGGTGTCTTTCACCCGCTCGACATCACTGCGGTCCAGACGGCGCGTCCCGGCAAGATAGTCCAGCATGACATGCACCGGATTGATCACGGCGTAGCTCGGCATGGTCGAACGGCATGTCACACGCAGCATCCGGTCGACACGGTTGGCGCCCTCAGCGGTGACAGCAAGCCACGGCCTGCCGCGATCGTCCAGGGAGATGGTGAACGAGGGGGCCGGACCGACGTCCTGACGATCGATAACGAAACGTCCTCCGTCAACGGCCTGCAACGCACTTCCGATCAACTCCATGATCGGCCGGCGAACGTCCTCGAACCGTGACGTCAATTTCATTCGCAACGCATCAGAAAGCCGCTTCGTTGCGGTAGCCGCAGTCCAGGCAAGACCGGCAGCGTCACCACCGCGATCGCTGATCCACCGCGCGCCGGTCTCCCACCCCTTTCCTACTTTCTCACCGTTGATCTCGGCGGTGACCGTCCGGCTGCCCGGAGCGCCCTTGATATCCACAGTGACCGTCACATCACCGTTGGCGCAGGCGGATTCGTGCACCTCGACGCAGTGGCGGGCCAATGCACCCTGACTGCTCACCACGCGCTCAACGATGTCACCAACACGATCGGCGGTGTTGTAGAAAAGGTCGACATCGTGCTCGGCCACCGACACCTCGATCTTGACGCGATCGAGAGCAGGAGTGGTCACCCGCAACCACCACTCCTCGGACTCCTCAACAAACCCCCTCACCTCGTCGCCGGCCGCAGTGACCCGCACCCGGAATCCATCGGGGGTATCGGGCAACCCTCGCCGCACCGTAGCCGCAACGATCTCCGCGATCGCAGCATCCGGAATACGCCGCGCCACCTCGGCGACGAACTCGTCATCGGAAACACAGTCCGACCGGTCAATGGTGATCGGACCGTATTCCGAGTCGGTCTCGGACCCACGACCGCTGCCCTCGTCTGCATTGCCCGGAACCGAGTTCGCACCGTCCTCGGGAACGCCGCGTTCGGCGTCATCCCCGTCGCCACCGGTCGATGACCAACCGGCATGGCGGCCGCCGCGCATCGGCTTGCGGGAGGGGGCCGGTCGCCGCGGGCCGCCTGCCAGCAAGTGCCGCAGCCCCCCTCCGAACGCCTCGTCCTCGGGACGGACGTCGGCGCCGAAGCCGCTCGGCACCTGCCTGTCACCACCAGGGTCCGACTCGCCGAACCTCTCGCCCGCCCCTACACCTCGGTCGCCCGGTCCAGATGACGCGAGCGCCTCGTCACCTTCGTCGTCGGCGTGGGGATCTGCCGTCGAGCCGTCCGGCGCTGCTTCCGGATCGTCGACGGAAAAATGCGGCACATGCGTAGATGTACCGTCTCCATGGTCGTGTCGCATCGACTCGGCAAGAGCACGCCACCCTGCTCGGCTCCCAGACGGAGGCAGCGAACTCATGTAGTGGGTCAACTTGCCCAAGTTCGAGCCCCGCGCCCCCAGCACACCACCACTGAATGTGGACGGTGACGAGAGAGAGTCCATCCAGACGAAACCGGGCTGCCATGCGGAACGTTCTTGCGAGAGATACCGCTGTGGCAGATGAAGGACCGAATCAGCGTCGCTCATCCGTAGATCTGTCCAGAATGTCTCCCTACCCGCTCCGGCGGCGCGGGCAGCACTCGCAAAGATGCTCTTCGTCTGGTACCCGCCAGCGAAGCAAACAGAAACTGTGTCGATGCCGCTCGCGTGCAGACGTCCACCCATCGGCAGGAGTCCATGCCTCCTCTGTTCGCGTCCGACATGGAACAGCCCGACGAGAACGGCCATCTTGACATCCGTTCGATTCCGGACGATCCCGCTTACCGCAGCGGCCAAGTACTTTTCGCGCGCCTCCTCGGATGGCCGTGTCGATTGATCGATATCGATCGGGACAATGGTGATCCCCTCGGCAGCCATGGCACGCACCACCTCGGTACAGCCTTCGAACGGGCCACAATGCACACCCTCGAGGCTCACCGCCTTTCCCGCATTCAATGCGTCGAACACTGGATTCGGCGGTGCCTCGATACCCCAGTGAGTAACGCCGGCCCGCCGCAACGCGCCCGCCTGCCGCGCCAGGTACATGCGGATCGGAGTACTGCTATGGTTCTCCCCCAGCAGCAGAACCTGGTTGCCTTCCAGCAAGCTGTTCCAGCTGACCGGTTTCCGCCGCTGGACGGCTACCTCCCATTCGTCGCGACCGGATATCGGACCGTGTTCCGAGTCGGTCTCGGCCCCACGACCGCTGCCCTCGTCTGCATTGCCCGGAACCGAGTTCGCACCGTCCTCGGGAACGCCGCGTTCGGCGTCATCCCCGTCGCCACCGGTCGATGACCAACCGGCATGGCGGCCGCCGCGCATCCGCTTGCGGGAGGGGGCCGGTCGCCGCGGGCCGCCTGCCAGCAAGTGCCGCAGCCCCCCTCCGAACGCCTCGTCCTCGGGACGGACGTCGGCGCCGAAGCCGCTCGGCACCTGCCTGTCGCCACCAGGGTCCGACTCGCCGAACCTGTCGCCCGCCCCTACGCCTCGGTCGCCCGGTGCAGATGACGCGAGCGCCTCGCCACCTTCGTCGTCGGCGTGGGGATCTGCCGTCGTGGCGGAGGACGTGGCCGCGGCGGCTCCGTCCTCCGGCATCACGGCAGATCCGATTGCGTCCACCGGCGCATCACCGGGCTCCTCGTCGGTGACGAATACGGCTGTGACCCAGTCGATTACGGTTCCATCGTCGTCGGAGCGCCGGCCCGCTTCGTAACCGTCCGCTTGGCGGCCGATCCATTCTCGGTCCGCGGCGGGGAACGAGGCTCCGCCACGTTCGATGTGCACCCGCAGCGCCCGCCGTCCCTCGACCACCGATGAATCGACGGTCACCGACAGCGGATGGTGTCGCTCGAGCAGTGTGTTCAGCATGCTCAAGGCACGAGGCACAGTGCCCTCGAGCCCGGAGGCCACCTCGGTCAGCCAGGTGTGCAGACTCGGGATGGGAACGGCGCGCCGGGCAACGAATCGCATCCTGGTGGCTGCCGAGGTGCCATGGGGAAGGTCGAATCGCACGATCAATGCCGCGTCTTCGAAGCCGTGCAGCGCGTTATCGGTATCCGCGCAGCCGATTTCGATCGTGTCACCCTCGAACGCCGCCGCCAGGGCCAGTTTTCCGTATTCCGCCAGCAGTCCGTCGATGCGACCGTCCCCGAACAGCCGCTGTAGCAACGGATGCAGACCTTCGAACATTCGGCCCTGCGCCTCGACCACGCGGGTGTATGAGTGCGAGTCCAGCAGGTCCCAGCTGAGCCGCAAGCGCCTCGATGCCTGTTCCCCGGACGCGCTGAACGTCCACAATCGCCTTCCACCACCATGACAGGAAGCCTGGAGCGTGCCGTTGATCAAGCTACATGCCAGCTCCTGCCCGGATTCGACCGCGATGAGTTGTACGAGAACCGCCAGCTCTTCGGGATAAGGTGCGTCCTCTCGCTGCTTCTCCAGAAGGCTGATGACCTGATCGCGCGCCGGATGCTCATCGGTCGCGGGGGCGTAAAGCCGGAACCCACCGAGCCGTTCCTTCTTGAACCTCGCTCTACCGGCTCCGTTAGGACGCTTCACGGTCAGGGTCGCCATCTCATCGACGAAGTCAACGTCCCACACGGATTCCAGGCCCGAACGGTCGACTTGGCTGTCCGACCGGAGGAGGTCCGTTGGCAGCGTGTTATGGATCTCGACCGTGGGGGCGGCATCCGAATGCACATACTCGAACGTGCACCGACCACTGGGTCCCGGGACCGAGGGAAGTCCGTTGCGCAGCGCCGCCGCCATGACTCGGACCTGATCGCTCGCGGCAGGCAGGCCATGAGCCACCATCCGCTGGACCACCCACGCAACGACCTGTTCGAACTCTTCCGATGTACCACCCGCGACGGAGAACTGTGTGTCGAGCCAGTCCTCGCCCGAAACGGCGGCCAGGTGGCGGCGGACGGTGCCGCGCGCCCAAGCCCGGTAGGCGATGCGGGTGACGCCTCCAGACATGAGCTCTCTGATCTGAATCGAGCTCAGCGGTTCGTACAGCACGGTACGGAGACCGGCCTTTGTCGACGTCGGCAGCATGTCCGAGTATCTGTTCGCGTCCTCGCCCTCCAACACCATGGCCCTCTCCCGGGGTGCCATCCGATGCCGGATCTCACGGGGGCGGCGCGCCGGCATCATTCGGCTCGCTCGCTCCGGGGTGACGTTATCGAGGACGACCAGAATATCGCCGTGTTTCTCGGCGCACTCATCGACGATGGCGACTTCACGTTCGTCGCTGGATCGAATCTCGTATTGTCCTCGAGAACGTTCCAAGACGGCGAGCATGGACCACGTCTCGGCTTCAGCGGAGCGTTTGCCCGTACCGATTACTTTCTTCTTCGCCGAGAGCACAACTCGTGCTCGCCGGGCGAGGCGCATTGCTTCGCCGAGGGTGATCGCGTTCAGATCCTCGAGCGCCGCACCCGCAACGGGTGCTTTCGTACCGAGGACCGGAACGCCATCGACCACGATCACGGGGACCCAGACCGTCGAGGCCCCCGATCGCAGTCCCCGCAGAAAATCAGCGCGGTCACCGTTCTCGCAGATGTAGTCGACCGTGACAATGCCGCCGGTGCCTCCCGATCGGGCAATCAGCGGTTCCACGCGATCGATCTCGAAGGGCAGCATCGGCGCCGGAACCAGATCGGGGCGACGGGTTTCCACACCGTCGGCACCGCGTCCGATCGCGACGGCCATGTCCTGCGCGCTGTCCGCGCCGCGGGCGATCACCGGTATCTCCCGAGTAGCCAGCAGGAGATCCGCCGTCAGGTCACGGAAGTCGATCGACAGGGACGACGAGCATTCCAGCAGCTCGTCGGACGGCGTCTTGCCCCGCTTGACGACACCGACGAAGTCCATTGTCTCGGCCGCGTCCGTCGTGGACGGGAGGAGTTCCCGCACCTTTTCCAATACGCGCGGATCACTGCTGCACACACGTGAAACATTCGTTACGCCCGAACCGGACGCCGTTACCGAACGAACGAAGGCGTCGCTGTCCATTTCCGACAGACCGTCGGTGAGAAAGACCACCGAGAACTTGCCACTCCATTCGGTCTCGGCGGCGAGCATGAGAGCTTGCTGAAGCGAGAACGCTCCTTCCGCATACACGTAGCCGAATGCTCTCTTGGCAATCTTGGCAATGTCTTTCGCAGCGGTTCCCGCGGGCACGACGACTGCTACGTGATCCGCGGTCCACGCGAGGCACAGTTGAACCGAGGCCACATCGGATCGAAGCATTCGTCCCAGCCCCTCGATACCGCCATGATCCGCGACGGCATGGACCGCGATGCCCGGATTCGTACTACCCGGCGCCATCGAGGGGCCCGGTGAACGATCCGAATTCGACTCCACGCCGTACTCGGCGAGAACACCGCGCATTCGACCGGGGTGGTCCGTGACCACGCCGACGACACCCAACTCAGCCAGTTCACGGGCTGCCACGGCACCGTTCACCGCGCGGCACACCACCGGTAGCCGCGCGCCGCGCCGCCGCCGCCCGAACCACTCGACCATTCTGCGAGCCGCGGCCCCGTTGTGGGCGATCACCATCGTCGCACCGCACTCGCGCGCCATAGCAGCGACCTTGCTAGGACTCGCGCCTGCGTCCAGGGTGCGGCCGACCGGCAGTCCAGGAATTGCCAAGGAACGCAGAATTTCCGGCGTCTTGCTCTCCCAGCGATAGCGGATATCGTATTTCGCCAGGACCGCCGCACTGCGCACCGCGAATTCTCGAACGAACTCCTCGGTTGGATCATCGTTCCAATCCTTGCCATTGCAGCGCATCACGACCGCTTTGCCCCGACCGGAGACCACGCGTCCGAATTCATCGAGGGACATCATTCCGGCCCGGAGGGCCTCTTCGACGGTCCCGTCCGCGATGGCGCGGCGTGTCGGAAGCTGCGCGGTGTCGTGGCAGTTCAGATGGGAAACCATCGGCACGCCTTCGATCATCCAGACATCGATACCGATGACATTGGCACCGGAGTTCACCGCGGCGGCAACCGTGCTCGGCGTCGCCATTGCCAGGTCGAATTGCACCTCGAATTTCGCCAGCCGCCCGGCCGCTATGTCCTTCGGGGACAGCCCTTCGGAAGCGCCCTCGGCGGTCCGCCCGCGCCTCGCCGATGTACTCGACGCCTCGACTCCGCCACCGGTTGTCAAGGAATTTCTCGCGGTAGCAACATGTTCCGGTTGAGTGAGGGAAATCGCGTCCACACCGAGCGCCGACCATGCGGGTACTTCCGCGGCGCTGTCCGCGGTCCCGATGACGCGCAGCTCGCGAATCTGCCTGGCCTGCAGCAGGAGCTCTCCGGTGAGCGACCGCTCATTGAACCGGATGTCTGTCGCACCGTACGCCCACGCGGTCCTCGGCAGATTCACCTGTTCGGCATCACCGATCCACTGCATCACCTCCGGACCGCCGCCGACATGAGCCACCTTGGCGCGAGCATCCCGAGCGACTTCGGAAACGGTCTCCAACAGCGGCCAGTACGAACTGCCCACTTCGTACGCAACCCCCGTGCCGTGGATGTCCAGGACCGCCGCACCGAGCACACCCCGCAGGCGCAGCAGAATGTCGCCGCGCCAGTGCGGTTCGGGATCGACACGAAGCGAGATGACCTTCCCGGCCCGTTCTGCCATTGCTGCCAGTTCCGACAACAACGGCAGTCCTTCGTCGACGCACACCTGACCGGCCCTGTCCATGGTGACCGAGACCTCGATGACGGAAGCCTCCGACTCCATCGCCGCTTCCCACGTGTCCG
Source organism: Nocardia sp. NPDC051787 (assembly GCF_040681325.1). Classification (NCBI taxonomy): domain Bacteria; kingdom Bacillati; phylum Actinomycetota; class Actinomycetes; order Mycobacteriales; family Nocardiaceae; genus Nocardia; species Nocardia sp. NPDC051787. Next base: position 75,443 of record NZ_JBFAYO010000020.1, on the reverse strand, counting down.
CCCGTGCCGTGCAATAGATCTCGTGCCCGCGGCGCCGCTCGGGTCCTTCCTCGCCGGTCCGAGATTCAGCAGCGAGACCCGACCACGTCCCGGCCAGGCCGTCCAGCTGGGAGTCTTCGTCACCGCTGTCGACCGGTATGTCCGACATCGCGGCCGACCCGCCGAGCATCGGAATGTCCCCGAGCGTTATGCCACCGGTTCCGGTCAACGCGGCCAGTTCGGCGACAGCATCGTCGGACAGCACGCCGCTACCGCCGTACCACTTCCGGTCCGCCCCCCGCACCGCCACGGGCGTCTCGCGCGAGGACATCGCCACGATCGCCTGCATCCGCTTCTTCGGCCCCAGCTCGCCGTCGGCAGCGACGAACCGTACCGAGAACGCACCGTCGCGCCGCCACACCGCCGACCGGAAGTCCGGGCGGCGATCCAGTTCGGCGGCCACCAGCTGAGCCAGATCCGGGCGCTCCGACGACGACACGATCAACTCACCGGCTTCGAGCCGAAAGCTCGGAACACCCGAATCCCCAGCGTCGGAACGTGATTCCGGGTCGGAACCGTGACCGTCGCCGCCACGCTCACCATCACCAGGCTGCGTCTGCTCGGATGACGTCGGAGCGACACGATCTCCGGCCGGGGAGGGTCCTTGCTCGGCGCCGGGGCCGGCTCCTGCCGTCGCACCCGGGAACCCTTCGATCAAAGCGCCGTTGGGCTCGGCGACGGTGACCGAGCCGTCGGCATCGACCTGCCAGAACTCGATCGGCGTCGCATCGGGGTCGACGACGGCCCTGCCGAACCTCGCCGTGATCCGCGCCACGGCCGCGCGCCGAGCAAAGTCGTCATCGGCCGGATCGACGAGCACTACCAGTTTCCGAACCACACCCGAGGTGACGAATGCCGCTCGGTCGGTGATGAAATGGGCGTCGGCCTCGATCAGTGCGCGGATCCCGGTTAGGTGCCGCGGTCCGAAGGCGCTCGAATCCATCTCGGCCGCAATACCGCTCGTCCGCCGCGTGGGCCCGCGGTCTTCGTCCGGCTCCGCCAGCGCCGCGTCGTACGCCGCGATCAGCGCGTCGCTGATGGCACTGTCGAATGCGGCCTCGTCCCCGGAGGCCGCCACGAGCCGGGTCGCATGATCGATCGCCCAGCCGGTGCGATGAACCGTATCCGCGTACGCTTCCGACGCCTCGATCAGTTCACTGAGCCGAACGTACCGATCGACGAGCGGTCGAAGCACGGACGCGGACGGCTGGTCGGCGAACGCTCTCGCGAGTACTGGCTTGAACCTCGCTCGCAGCGCAACCAGCTCACGGATGTCGTCCGGCCCCGGGTCCCCCGTGGGGGCGTCGACGCCCGCAGCCGCCGCGGGGGTGGAGACTCGAGCGGCGGCCTGTTCGCGTGCGCGATAGGCATCGCCCACGGCGACGAGCGCGCTGACGCGCGATTCCATACGGTAGTAGCCTTCGGCACCTTCGATCCAGTTGTCGTGGGCGGTGATCAGCAGGTTCAGCCGCGCGGCCGCGGCCTGTTCGCTCACCGGGAGTCCGGCGAGTTGATCGCTGTACTGCTTCCGTATCCGACGCAGGTCGACCAGCGGCACACCGGGTGGGAAGTCTGCGGGGTCACGACCGTGGTCGGTCAGCTGGGCGAGGAATCCCGCGCGCGCCGCCCTCGCTTCGCTCAGTGCGAGGTCCAGTTCGAAACCGAGCCCGCTGTCCGTGCCGACAGCGGAGTGCTCGGCAACCCATGTGGCCAGCTCGCCCATCGCCCGGTGCAGAACCGTGGCTACCTCGGACGCGGTGAGGCCGGTCGCTTCCGCCGTGCTCGTCACCGTCGCGTCGGGGCTGAACATCATTGTGAGAACCTGCGCTTCCACCGGCGACAAGTTGTGCCGTCGCTGGTTCACAACGCGTGGCGTCGCGGCCGCGAGCTGGGACTCCCACCGCAGGAATTCCGCCAGCTTGCGGTAGCCGCGGCGGTACCGTTCGGTGCCTTCGGAGTTCGCACCGGAAGCCTCTGCCCCGTCGGTCGTTCCTGCCACGGAGAGGTGGGATTCGACGGCGTTGCGCTGGTCCCTCGGCAACACCGCGAGCCACCGTCGATACCGCTCGTTGTCGTGCTCACGGACGAATTCGGGCAGGTCCTGATCCGAAGCATCGCCTGCGTGGACGGTCACGGTTCCCGCGCCGTCCCGGGCAGGTGTGGTGGTGGCGGACGTCTCGACGAGCGTTCCGGTCGCCGGCGACGACAATGTGCCCGCACGCGCCGCACGCAGCTCGGCACGCACGTCGAGGAGTACCTGGCTGACGAGGACCTGCCGCAGCGCCAGTTCCTCGAGCGCGCCGATGATCGCCACCTCGCGTACGGACCCGGCCGGGACCAGCCGCAACTCGCGCACCAGACCAGGCAACCGATACGCGTAGAGATCCGCGGAGTTCACCCGGGAGGGCAACGCGGCGACCAGCTCGTTGATCCGCGCGGCGAGCATGCCGAGCACCTGCTCGGCCTTGATGTAGCGATCCACCAGTTCGGGTGGATCGGACTCGGTCGGTCGGATCGTATCCCCCACGCGCGCAGCGTGATACACGACGTCCAGATAGGCCTTCTCCTGCGCTGTCGCCGCCGCACGCAATCCGGGCACTTCACCCAGGTGATGCAGGGTGTCTTCGATGTGCTCGCGGTGGAAAGCCTCGGGTCCGAGGTCCCCGGCTCTTGCGCGGGCCGCCTCCTGCGTGCCCAACCGCGCCGCCTCCTCGACCGCGCGCAGGTACCGGGCGAGCGCTTCGGACAACGCTGTGGTGGCCAGGGTGAACGGTGTGTCGGCGGCGGCACCTTCGGCGAACACATCGGACAGATGCGCGGCGGCGAACCGCTCGTTCTGAGCAGTGCGGTCGTTGTTCGGCACCGCTTGCAAGTCGTCGTGCGCGTCGATGTGCGCGCGCACCACGTCGGCGAGATCGTCACCCTCGCGCGGCAGCATCGATTCCAGTCGGCGGACCCTGCCGACCAGCTGCGAATATCGTTCTGCCAGATCGGCAAGAGTCTCGAGGCGATCGGATTGCTCTTCGAGATCGGCGATCTCGCCGGCCTGCCGCTCGTCGTCCGAAAGCTCCGCTATCCGCTCGTCCAGTTCCTCCAGCAGCGTGTCGAGCTCGGCTGCCAGATCTCGCGCCGTCCGTGGATCGACCTGCCCCTCGAGCAGGTCCGCTGTCGAGGGATCTGCCGCCAACCGATCGGCGAGCTGCTTCCGCGTCTTTTCGCTGGCAACGACATCCTCGGCGTACAACTTCGCAACCTCGGGACCCAGCACGACTGGTGCGTCAACACCGCGGGCGTCTCCCTCAGCGGGTTTCGCGAGCAGCGCGGCACGCGCACGCTCGCCGTAGTGCACTCGCGTCCATTCCGCGACTCGGAGTAGTGGCGCGAGTTCGATCAGCGCCGCACGCCGCTCTGGGTCCGCTGCCAGCACGTCTTCGTAGACACTATCGCCTCGTGTCAGCCACAGCCGGGGATCGGCGGCCGTGATCCGGGCCCGGACGCTGCGGTGCTCGACGAATGCAGCGGCGTATGCGTGCGTCGCCGTCGCGAAATCAGCGCCGGTGCTGGCGGAGGGATCGTCCGCCAGCCGGACGAACCCCATAACTTCCGCATCGGAAAGCCGGTACAGCAAAGCCGTTTCCGCCAGCCGGTCCATCACCGCTCCGGACTCGGGCGAGAGTTGCCCACCGGAGGAACCCGACACCAAGTCGTCGACCGTCGCGCCGATCCGGTTCGGATGCAAGCCATCGGCCGCCGTCCGAAGACCGAGTTCGGCGATGGTCGAAAGGATCGCTTCGGCGTGTGCGGCGCGACGGCGGTCGGCCGCCAACAGCTCCCACAGCAGGTCCGGCAGAACCTGCGCAGAGCGCAGCCGTTCGGATAGGGCGGAAAGTTCAGCAATGCGCGCGCCGTAGTAGTCGACGTTCATCGAGGCCGTGCGATCCTGCTGGATCAGCTCGAGCAGGGTGGCGTACTCCGGCCGGTCGCTGCCGATCGCCGACCCGGCCGCTTCGGCCGCGGTGGCGAAACGCTCGTGGTCGAGGACGGACGCCGGATCCGCACCCAGCGCGGTGATCTCGTCGCGCACACGGTCCCGGATCTCCGCTGCCTCGGCATAGCCCGCGCGCGCTCGTCGTTCGGCCTCGCCCGAGCACGCGGACGTGAGCTCGCGACGAGCATCGTCGACGGTTGCTCGTGCGCGATCCAGCAGAAGATTCAGATCTCGGCGCTTCCACCCCATCGATGGACTGGAAGCGTCGAGTTCGGCGAGGTCTTCCCGTGACTGCGCCGCGGCGTCGAGGAGATGCTCGGCGCGACGCACGATGACCAGGAGAGCGTCCGGTCCCGCACCGGATCCCAGCTCCTGCTCGATCTCGGCGCGCAACGTCGCGATGCGTTCCCGCAGCGCGGCCATTTCGTGATCCGCCCTGCGCCGCCACTTGGGCACCAACGGATCAGGGCTAGCGTCGGGGCCGGCCGGAGTTTCAGCAGGGGAGGCGGATCCACGTTCGCCGCTACGGGGTCGCGTATCGGCGGCGGCCGGGCCGAGAACATCTAGCAGCAATTGCCACGCTGCCAGTGCCGGTGACCCGACCCCGGTGGTCCGGGCACCCGGGCGTGCTTCCAACTGCCTGGTGACTTCCCCAAGCACCGGCCGGTCGAGGATCCGGCCCAGGTCCGAACTGCGATTCTCCACAATGTCGGTGCGCACGGCATCGGTGAGGCCGTGCCACCAATCCGCGACGGTTTTCGCGCGGGAGGCCAGTCGGCGGCGCTGGGAATCCGCTGGGTCGCGTGGGGTGTAGAACCCATCCGGGCCTTGGGCGTGGAATCCGGGGGGCGGATTGCCAGACCAGCGGGATGTCTGTTCGAGCCGCGCGATTTTCGCGTTCGCCTCGGCGAGCTGTGCTTCGAGTGCGGCAATATGCCGCTCCGCCTCGGCTGCCTGGCGTGCATCGGCTTCCTTCTGATTTTTATTGTAATTCGTTCGGTGACGCATGAGGTCGCCCGGCTGCGCGGTGACGGGGTGTTCCCGCAACTTCTCGGCGAGCTTGGTGCGGTCGGCGAATATCTCGCGGAGAAGTTCGACGGCTCGCTGGAATTCCCGCGCCATCCCGTATCGCAAGCCGGCGATCATCTGCGGCTCGGTAGCAAGGGTTTCGTCGACTTCGAACCCCGCACTGTTGTAGTACAGGCCCAGCGCCTGTGCTCCCGTCCCCACCGGCACCATCTGATCTCTCATGTACTGGCGCAGGAAGACCACGCTGAGAATGCTCTTGTTGCGCATGTACGCCAGCGCATCCCGCAGATACGCGCCCAGATCGAGCGCTTCACACGTACCGGTGCCGTCCTCCTCGGTCAGCCGCATGTGCACATCGCCGAACCGCACGTACCGGCACAGATTCTTCCCACATGGCTTCCTGTCCTTACCTGGCTCCGGGTCTTCCCCGGGCACCGCACAGTGGCCACCGGCATCGAACTGCAGGTCGCCTGTATCGGGTGCGTGATGATCCCGGCAGGCCCAATACAGCTCCAGGAAACCGCTGTTCTGGAGATGGGTCGCGTTTTCCAGAGTTTCGATCAGATAGTCGATGGGGACATTGCCCTCGTCCACTTTCACCTGATCTCGGAGCGGGACACCGAGCTCGTCGGCGTAGAACAAGCCCACCATCAGCGAATACGCCTTGGCGTCATCGGTGTAGGTGGTGATACCGTCCGACTGCTCCGCGATGAGGGGAATGTCCAGTTCGAGGTCGGCGAGGACGGGGTTCCGTTCTTTCAGCTGTTTCTGCTTTTCCGCCAGTTCGGTTCTGCCGGGCTCCTCATGGAGGCTGTCCTCGAGCATGACGATATGTACCCGTGTGCCACGCAGGATCTCGTAGATCGTGGCCGCGATCACGGCGCCCAGGATCTCGTCGAGCGGCGCGTTCGCGAGCGTGATCGTGATGCTTCCGTCGTCGTTCAGCTCCATGGCTTTGCAGTAGTACGGCCCGGCACCCTCGACCTCGATGAATAATCCCTTGAGATAGGCCATGGCGATCTCGAGGACGGGAGTGTCACCGATTATGGGAATTACCGGTTCGATACCGTGCTCGGCGTTCCAGCGTTCTCCGTCGAACAACGCGTCACCACCGCACGCGCGGCGCATCCCGTATTCATATCTGGCCGTGATCTTGTCGATCCACAGGGACCATTCGTCCAGATCGTGCAGCAGATCGTGCTGCCGCCTGTCCGCTTCCCGCAGCGACCATTCCTCGGCCCATTCGCTGATGTCCGCCGCATTGATCGATTCTTTGTATTTCTGGTGCACCCGGTCGATGGATTCTTCGATCCAGCGCTCCACGACGTCCTCTTGTCCAAGGATGTCGGCTATCATGTCTTCGGCGCTGGCCCCTTGGGAATTCCACTCGCGGACCGACGAGTCGTCGAGGATGCTGTGGGCCACCCTGTCGATAAGTGCGGCCCGGACGAATCCAGCGACCGCGCCCCCCTCCAGCATCTCCGTCGCCAACTGGTCCTGGCGATGCCGTTCGGCTTCCTTCCATTCATTCTCTCGTTTCTTCCACTCCGCCGTGGCCTTTTTCAACTTCTTTCCGGAAAGTTCTCCAGGGCCGGGCCGGTCTTCCGGGTAGATGAGATTTCCGTCCGTGAACCATTTCTTCGTGGACAGGAGGACCAAGAGATTGTCGTCCAGAATCGCCAGCAGATCGTCTCGCCGGTCCGGATCCGCGATGATCCCCGCCGCCGAACGAATTATTTCGCCGCGCGCACCATCATCGGCCAGGGCCGCCTTCAGCTGCCGCACCAGCGCCCGGCGCCCATACACCTTCGCGTCGGAATCCGGGTCTTTGGCAGGGGGCTTTTCGGTAAAGAACTGGTCGCAGGCCTGATACGCCTTGAGCCGGTACCCGACGGGGCCGAACAGATCGCGAGAAACACCGAGCATATTCTCGAACTGATATGGGCGATTCGCCTGGTTCTCGACCAGATACCGGTAGGCGCGGTCGATCTCCTCCGAAGTGAGAACATCGGTCCGGTACAGGGGCCGGCCGTTCCGCTCGTCGACTGTGGCTCGGCGCACCTTGTCGAGGATGGACGCCACATCGGCCGGAATACCCATGCCATCGGGTACGGCCGGTTCCGGAAACGCATCCGGCCACCACGGCAGGAACATCCGCGTGAACGGATCCCAGCGCGGAACCGCTCCCCGCAAGGCGGGGTTCTCCTCGAGGTTCCGTAATTCCTCGCGCAGCCGCGCGACGCGGGCGGTGGCCTCCGCGAGCCGTTCCCCGGCATTGGGCATCACCCGGGAAGACCCGGTCAGCCCCGCGGCGTTCGCGTCGATTCCCGCGAGGCGCTGTGCCCGTTCGGCGCTCTCCAGCTCGTCCCGGACCAGCTCGGCCATGGTTTCCGGTGCAGTGACGTACTCGGTGTTCCTGCCGGTATTAGTGGTCAATCGCACCGCGGGTTGCCTGTTGCCGGTATCGCTGGTCACCTCCGCGGCAATCGCATGGAGTTCGCCGGACTCCGCGGCCAATGCACTGAGGAAGGCGTCGAGCGGGCTGCGGTAATCCCTGCGCTTCACGATTTTCGACCCACGCCCCCACACCTCGAGAAGCTGCGTCCGCACGGTATCGACCAAAGCGTCTCGCGCGCCGTCGCTCATATTGCGCGTGTCCCATGTACATCGGACCGTGACATCGGTTCGATCGGCCCGCCGAGAAGCGGGTACCGAAATCCGGTGGTACGGCGTCCGGTGCGAGCCCTCGTACAGCGCGATTTCCACCGACCCGTCGTCGCGGGCCGTCACGGTGAGCCGGGTGTTTTCGGTCATCGCCGCCGCCAGCCATTCGGCCAGCCAGGAAATCGACAACTCCGGAACGGTGTCGGTCAGTGTGGCCCCGAGCGCGGCCAGCTTCTCGATCGTGACCTCGCCGTCCACCCGCCCGGTGAATGTAGCGGTGCGCGGTGAGAGCTCGATCCACGAAGACCGCGCACCGACACCGGTTACGTTGTGGGCGACCAGAGTGCGCTGGTGCGTACCCTTCATCTCGATCCGGATCGGTGCCGCCCCGTTCTGGATATCCGCCAGCCGGCCTATCCACGAGGCGGCCATGGGCAGCCGATCCGCGGGCAGGCACCGGACGACGGCGTCCAGCACCTCGTCGCGTTCTTCCGCCGTCAATGCGGTACCGAGCTCGGCAGCCGACCACGGTTCGTCCCCGGGCGCCTGCTCGGTGAGTATCAGCCGGGTACCGGCGCCTTCGGCATCGCGCACGGTGACGCGGACGCTCGAGCCGTCCAGGATCTCGGTCGTCGCGTATGCCGGACCGGCGCACCGCAGAGCCGCATCCACCACCGGATAGGTATCGGAGAGAATGTCTGCCGGTGGCTCGGCGCTCGCTGTGTCCGGTCGCGACACTGCCTTTCCGAACCGCCGCACCTGCGCGCGGGCATGAGCGTGCTGCACGCCTTCCGGCTCGGCCGGAGCCTGCTCCGATGACGTGGACCACAAGGCGTCCACACGCCTGACTGTCCTGGGATCACCCTCCGGACCGACGACGTCCAGCGTGACCTGTCGCTGTCCGGATCCGTCGTAGAACTCCACGAGCAGCCATGCGGAGGAGTCGGTCGACCATATCGATGCCGTGACGGAACCGGACGGCCGCTCCGCCGTGATCGCGGCGACCTCCGCGGTGCACGCACCGAATCCGTGGCTACTCAGCCAGTCCGCGATTTCCATGGCAGCAGTTCCCGAATCGCTTCCGCTTTCCGCCGTGATCGACACTCGATCAGTGGGGCGCGGTCCGGGGCTCACCGTGGTGTCCGAATCCACGGGCCGGCGATCGCCCCGCGCGGCGGCGATCGCCGACAGTGCCTGCCGCCCGGCCATGAGATCGGCATCGAGCACGGTTCGCTTCGCAGCACGGATCGGCATGCGCCGGTCCGAAACCACTTCCGGTTTCCAGACGCCCCGCTCGGCGTTTATCGCCACTCGGACCGCCGGGCGGTTGGAGCCGATCTTGACCGCCCGCGCATCCGCGAGCATCTTCGGAAGGACCGCGTCCTGCTCGTCCGGCGGCAGGTCCCGGACAGCATCGTAGATGCTGCGCTCGATCATCGGGTCCGCAACACCGAGTGACTTCTCGGGAACCACCGTCGTGGACGTATGCAGCGAACCGTCGCGTTCGTGCACCGCCAGCTCGTACCACGGTGTGCCGTTCTCGACGAGAACCAGCGAGACCTGACCTTCCCTGACCTGAACCCGCACCTCGCGCACATCCCGGTCCGAGTCCCGAGCCGAGCGCAGGGCCGCGGACAACCGGTTCCGGATGAGTTCCGTCCACTCCGCGGGAAGCGCCGACATCCGCACAGCGTCGGTCAACCCGCTCGCCAGCCACACTCGTTCACGCACAGTGTCGTGCGGAATCACGAAGACGAACTCGTGTGCCACGTCGCCCGCGAAGAACCCGGCCCCCATCCCTGCCAGCGCCGAATCCTCCCAGCGGGGGAACACCTCCGACTCGCTACGCGGGAAGTCCACCCAATCCGCGGGCGGCCCAGCAATTTCCAGTCCGGATTCTGTCCAGTCCATACCGTCGTCGAACGATTCGACAGCTGTCCGGTCTGGTCGGTACCAGCGGCCGTCCCCGTCCCAATCCTGGACGTACACCCTGCCCCTGCTGATCGCCACCGGCCACCGGCTGGGCGAACCGTCACCGGCACGGTATTCGACCACGGCGTCGCGAGCTTGGTGCAACGCAGCAAGGACTTGTTGTTGCACCCCGGGGTTGCGTGTCACCGCCGCAGCCACAGCGCCTGCCCGGACGCGCGGACCGCCGACCGTCGAATCCGCCTCCTCGACAGGAAGTTCGATGGGATCTGCAGGCCCGCCGGTCGGCCGTATGCCACCGCCGCCGGCTCCGTTACCACGCCGGGAGTCACCCTCGGCACCCGCCCCTGATGAGAGCCCGCGCATCGCGTAATGCGGGCCGCTGTTGTGCTGTTCGCTCGGGGCAGGGCTGCCACCGAGCACGCTCACCCGGGATGTGTCGCCGACCCACTCCGGCAGGCCCTCTGGGTAATTTCTGTAGCGATCATCGGGGACCGGTTTGCCCTCCTCGAGAAGGGCCTTATCGCCGGGTGTGAGGTCCCTCGGGTCGAGGATCTGGATCTTGCCGTCGTCGGTGTTGCGGCCTCCGATGAGGTGGGTACCCCATGTGTATTCGCCGTTGTCGTTTATTGCGATCCAGTCGACGGCCAGTTCAATGTATGTCCCGGCTGGGGCGGTGTACAAGGTCTCGATGGCCGTCCGCAGGCCGGTTGGCGAGTAGTAGGTCTGTGTCCAGCGCTCGCCGGTCAAGGCCGAGTAGGTATCGCCCTCGATGCCGGCGAGGCCACTTCGGTAGTTCTCCTCGTCGGCGGGGTTGATCGGGAGTCCTGCCGACATCGAGTTCGCACGCCTGATCAACAGCATCAACCACGCGCAGTTCTGCGCATCATCGGTAGTCCGCTCGGCGCCCGGGGCAGGCGCTCCGGTCGCCGAACCATCGATGGCCGGAGGTTCCGTGCTGACATTCGACGTCTCAATGGTTGAATGCCGCCTGGATGCGCTCCACAGCTGTTGCCCGACAGAATTGCCCGGATTTGTCGGCACGAAAGTGCCTGGCGAGTACACCGAGTTCCGTGGTACGGAAATCGAATTCGTGTCATCGGCACCAACCGTTGGCAGCAGCCGCAGTCCGGGCACATCCGAGAGATCGGTGCCCGGCGACGGCATATCGAAGCCCGGTCGGCCGTCCACCACTTGGACCCCACCGATCACGATTCTCGCCTGGCAGTCGCCCCGGACGATGCCGTCGCCATCGACGTCCCCCACATCGAGAGCTTGGTGCCCCACCAATCTTCGCGAGACGTAGTCGTCGACGTACACGGGCGCCACTGGCACGTGGCTCATCCCGGTCAGCTTCCCGAGCAACGACCGATTGAGATCGATCCAGTCCTCGACCGCGTGGTGGACAGCCCGCTCGAACTCGGCCAACTCAGCGCGCGCGTCGAGCAGGTTCCGCAGGCGCCGTTGGTCGTCAGGGCTGCGGAGCTCCGGCGGAATCGATTGCAGGTCGGCTTGATCTCGCGTCATGGCACGCAATGCAGCGCGGTGGCGGATCTGACGCGGAACATCTGGGGATCTGCACACGTACTCCGGGTAGGTGTGCACCACTGCCTGCTGCAACCACGAGAGTCCGTTGGCTTGAATCTCCTGTCCCTCGGCCAGCGCCGACCACCAGCCGTTGAACCGGCTCACCATCGTGTGCTCAGGCAGCATCCACCGAGACGCGAGTGCTCGGTCGGCCGCGCTTCTCAGTGCGTTGTCGACGAATTGACTGGAATCACCATAAGCCGCACGCAGTTTCTCGATCAGCAGGTCGTGGATTGCGGTGGCGAGCGCCGATGCACCGGCGCCGCGAACGATATGGTTCGCGTAGGACTCCGCGACCAACTCCCCCGCATCGATCGTCCCGTCTTCGGCGATGTAGTCGCCCAGCTCCCGCTTCACCCAGGCGATCCGTTGGGTGGTCGTCGGTGCGATCCCGTGCTCGGCGATGTAGGTGTGGTCGATTACCTCCAACAATCGCTCATCGACCTGATTGTGTACTAGTAGGTGCAGGGCATGGCCGAATTCGTGGACGGCGACATTGAGCACCGGCCGGGCCAAGACCGCCGCCGACCGGGAGCCCTTGCCGAACGCCTGGGCCGCCAGACCGCGCCAACGCAGGCCATTCGAGGCGAATGCTCGGCTGATCTCGATTTCCGCGTATCCGAGCTCATCGGGAACGATGACGCCATGACGATGTCGCGTCGGTGGCACAGTGTTGCCATCGACTCGGCCCATCCACCGATCCTCGACGATCCCGATCCCCAGCAGCATGAGCTCGGGGTGTTCGAGAAGACGCTCGTCGAACGCGCGTGCCAACGCGAGCGCCACCGACCGATCCACGTCGGGATGGTCGGTTCCCGTGAACGCCATCCCATGTTCGGCGATGAACCACGCATCCAGGTCGACACCGTTATCGAAAACCAGTGGATTCCCGATGCAGTCGGCCGGGTCCACCGGCTCCGACCCACCGAGTACGACTGTCGCAACACCCGAACCACCATCTGCCACCGCGTCATACGAGGTCACATAAACCGGGAGCCGACCTCCGGCAGCGGCCGCCGCGCGCGACATCACCTCCGCGACGGCGAGCCGCGCGAGCGAGGCCTCCAAGTTCGCCGCCTCGGTGGTCGACAGGTCACGCATCGTCTCCCGGTCCCGCAGCATCGCCGACCGGTGGTGGGCATCGAGTTCGTCCCAGTCGGCGACGGGAGACGGAACCGCAAGAGCCGTCCGCGCATACGTCGGCGATTCGAGCATGGCGGGGGCTGGCCCGCCCGATGCGAACTTCGAGAATCGAACCCCCGCCAACACAGATGTGTCTTCGCCGTCGTACAGCTCCCTTTCCGGACGCCGATCGGCTTTGACCACCATGCCGAACGTCTTCGAAACGTTCTCCGGCAGCTGTCCCCACTCGTATTCCGTATCGGTGCCCACCGGGGGCTTGCCGTCAGGGAATTCGACGGTGAAAATGCGTACGTCGCCGTCACCCAGTGTTCCGGGTGCTCCCCCGTCGCGGTAGATGACACTCACATGGGCACCGGACCGGTCCGGGTCGATCGCATTCTCGTACTCTTCGACGAGAATGACGAACCCACCGAACGACGCCACCCATTGTGCCGCGTCGTCTCGATCTTCGAATCCGCCCACGTGCCATGGCGCACCCATCAGACGCGACAGAGTACGCGGACTCATCCCGAATTCGCTGACCTGCTCTGCTTGCTCGATTCGTTGCAGGACCTCCTGCAGAATTCGCATCTGCTCGTCATCGAATTCGAGAAGATGCTCGGCCGCGAAGAGAAGCGACATGGGAGCGCACACCTGCGGTCCGCCGTGGGGCTCGAGTACCGTCGGGACGCCCGATGTGTCCTTTTCCAGGTGGCCCGCGCCCCGCCTGGCCCTGTGGTCGGCATCGGCGTCGTCTCCGATCTGACCTGCGGGCGCGTAATCCGGCCCTGCTGCGGCCGCCTCGGCCTCGACCGCTCGCCCCGCCGCAAACTCCGGCTCCTCACTCGGCCTGGAAGTTTCGGCGGACGCCCACGAACCCTGGAGAGCATCGCCGAGCAGGTCGTTACCGGGCTCGCCTGCCGCGTCGTCCAGGTCGTCGTACTGCGACTGCCGGCGCACACCGTCTACCCCGTCGGGCAACAGTGCCCAGGCGGCATCCGCGGCTTCTATCCGCGCCGACATACCTTCTCGTTCCCTACCGCGCCGACGGAGCAGCTCCGACACCTCGATAGCGGCGACCGAACCCGTGCTGTCGAACCATTCACCGTCCACCTGCACCAATGCGGGCTCATGCCCGGACGAGTAACCCACCGAAACGCGCAGCAGCCTCCCTTCGCGCTCAGATCCGTCGGCATCGACATGGCGGTGCGTCACCTGTCCACGCCACGCCGCGAGCGCGAGTTCGGAGTCCTGGTCCAGCAGACGGGCCAACCACTGAGCGAGATCGGCCTCGCCGTGCGAAACCACCACCAGCCGGCCGTTCTCAACCGATGCCCGTACCCCATTGGCCTGGTGAGAAATCTGCGACCCTTCGGGCACACGTTCGATCAGGGTTCGCAACAACCGGAAGCGCACTGCGTTCAAAGTCGGCGCATTCGCACGCACCTTCGGGTCACGTGCCACCGTCGTCGGCAATTCACCCCGCAGGACAAGCCGCTCCGCCATGGATCGCAGTCCGAAGCGCTCGAGGTCGTGGAGCCAGTCCTCGACCAACCCCGGGTCGTGTGCCTGGATCGCCAGGGCGATATCTCCCAGTGCGGCCGCACCTGGCGGCAATGCGTGGGCCATCGCGGTGGCCGCGCCATAGATGCGCTGTTTCAGCGCTTCGGCCGTCAGTGTCTTGCCGTCGATTTTGACTTCAGCTGCGAGCGCGGCGAATATCTCCTCGGTACGTGTCCCGGCTCGCCTGTGCTCGAGATACCGGCGGACGAGGTCTACATTCTCCGTGGGGATGGTCCGTGCGACCGCCTCGAAGGTGCCGGTATCACGATCGAGAACATCGGCCAGCTCGTCGAGATGCTCGCCACGAGCGGTTCGCCTCGTCACCGCACGCGAGGCCAACTCGAGCAACATGCCGGTCGGAGTACTGCCCACCTCATTTGCCTTGATCCCGCCCTTGGGCCCGCCGCGCGCCCAATCCGCCTCGATCCGTTCGGTGAGGAATTGACGGCGAAGGGGACCGAATCCCTCGACCACTTCGGCGAGCAGCAACCCGACGTGACGGCGAGCCGCCTTGGCCAGAGCCAAAGCTTCCTCGGTCGGGGTGGACAGTCCGTCCAACGGCGACGTTTCTGCGCCCTCCACGACGGCCCCACCGTCATCCGGGCGCACGCCCAGCTCCTCCGGCCGACCCGTCCCGGCTATCCGGGCATCGGTTGGTGCGCTCATCTCGACATAGGTGACCGTCCGCCATTCGTCGTGTGCGAGGGTTTCGGCACTGACCTTCGATATGAACTCTCCCTGCGCCCCCTGCCTCGACATGTCGGTGATGTCGGCGGTTACCGGCCATGAGCTGAAGACACCGAGTCGCAATACGGCACGCCCGTTTTCGTATTTCACCACCATCGCCACGCTCGCTGACGTTCCGGTGTGCCGAACCGCCTCCTCGACCGCCGCGGAATACACCCGCGCCGCTTCCTCTATCGCGGCCGTGCCGAAACCGAATTCGCGCAAGGTCGTGGTGAGCGTCGAGAGTTCGGTCGGCGTCCCGTCCGCGGTTCGTGCGGCCGCGAACTCCGCCCGCGTCCACACGTTCGAGCGCCACGCCGCCGGTCGAGCAGGACCCATTCTCGGCGGCGGAACCAAACCGACAGGGCCGAAAGATGATTCAGGATTCTCGCGCTCCTGCTGCAGCGCGTCCGCCACCCGCCGACGAACCTCGACATCGATGCCGAACCCATCGCCGAGAATCGCGTTCAACTCGCGAACACCGACGCCAGCTCGATCCGCGAACCGCCGGTGCCGGTCCACCACCAGCGGTATTGCCTCCTTCTCCAGCCACGGGAGGTACCGCCTGTAACGCAACTGGTGCAGCCCCGCATCGCCCGACGCCGCGTAGAGCTCGGACGACCGCCCCTTCGCCAGCGCCATCACCTCCGCCAGGGCCGCCTCGACCACCGGCCCCGCACCGAACTTCTTGGTGAGACTCGTTCGCACATCGAGCGCGTATACCGCGGGGAATACTGCGGACAGGCGGCTGAAGGCCTCGAGAACGTCGTCCGGGAACCGAATCCCGGGGGACTTCCGGCGCCTCGGCAGTTCCAGCATTCCTTTCGCCTCGAGCAGGATCACCGCCGCGATGTCCTCCGGTGGCGTCCGCCGATCCGGATCGGTCCGCATTCCGTCGAGCAGATAGGCGTCGAGCGAGACCTCCGCCGACACCCCCGTAGCGCGAATTCCCGGGTACAGGCGCCGCGCCTCCCACAGCACCCGCGGTGCGTGATGCGGATTGCTCAGGTAGTGGACTTCCTCCACCGCCCCCTCGCCGAGGATCGACTCGAGCTTCGCAAGGGATTTCGTGATGTTCTGGACGGAGTTGCGCGCCTCGGGTTCGTCGAAGATCCGGTCGGGATCGACCCCCATCTGTTCGAGAACCAGACGGAATCGAGCGGTTTCACCCTTGAATCCCGACAGCACCACGTAGGCATTCGACGATCCGATGTCACGGATCCAATTGGCGAGTACCGCCGCTGAGCCGAGATCCTCGCTGCCGGTGAGGACAATGACCTTGGGCTTGGCGAAAGAATCCGGCTCGGTGCCGGGTTCGGTCTCGGTGCCGGCACCGACCCGATCAGCAGAATCGGGCCCGACGCCCGCGGTGCGCCGGCCATCCGCTTCAGCGGCGATATCGCCGACGGGATTGCGTGCCGGGCCGCACAGGAATTCCCACACTGTGGTCAGGTCGGCCATCACCCGCTCGGCATCGGCCCGACCGTCCAGCTCCTGCAACCACGGCCGCAGGCCCTCCGGCCACGCCGCGAACGCGACTGCCTCCAGGTTGCTGCCGGTGTCCCCACCGACTGCGTCCGAGTCGCTTTCCCGAGCACTGGACGTGTTGGGCTCGCGTTCTCGGTGCGCGCTGCTCGGAGAACCGTGGTCGGCACCTCCGAGGTCGGCCGCAAGTGCCTCGATCGCGGCCTGCTCGGAGGCCAGATATCCCGCCGTGTCCAAACCGAATCCGGCTTGGACGGCGACCGCCGAGAGGCTGTGCTGACGCGGGCCGAAGCGCAGGAGCAACGCGGTGCGCTGAGGTTCGGTGAGCTGCGCCAGTCCGGTATTGATCAGTTCGGTGTCGGACTGTTCCAGGAGGCGATGTACCTCGGACCGATCGAGGCCGTGGTCCTCCTGAACGGCCTCCAGCAGACGCAGGCGACCATCGTCGGTCAGAGCGGTCGTTTCCGCGTCCCGGCGACCACTGGTGCCTCCGTCACCCAGACTTCCCATGTTGGTGAACAGGCCGTCGACCCGAGGCCCAGCGGCCTTTCGCGTCAGTGAGTTGCGGGCGGCGGATATTTCGTCCGCATCGGCTCGGCTGCCGTCATGGCGGTACCAGACGTCGCCGAGTCGGATCAGCACGGTGCGATCGTCGACCAGTATCTCCGCGGTCTCCACCAGGGCGCTCTGCAACGCACCGACCCGATAGAAATCAACCGGTACCCCCCAGGTCCTACCCGAACGCGCAGGAACTCCGGTCCTAGCGCCGATCCTGGCCAACAACTTTGCTTCCACCGCAGCCATCGCCCGGTCGGTGAGCGCAGCCACCACGACCTGGACCCGTTCCGCGTCGGATGTCGACGCCGGATCATCCTCGGATACTTCGGATTCCAGCACGATCACACGCGCGTCACGGCCTTCGCCTAGCAGTCCTACCCGATTCGAATACGGATGCGCCCGCATGTCGAGGAGCAAACGTCTACCGATCTCGGATTCGGGCAGCTCCGCGGCGATCGGATCGGAGGTGGTGATCGTGCCGTCGTCGTCGACCTGCCAAAGCACTCGCTGGGTGTGCGTGGCTGTCGCCGGGTTCTGGGCGGACTCGGGCAGTGGCTCTTCGACAAGAAGTACCAGCATCGCCCGCAGAGCCCGGCCGAGTCGTCGCTGCGAGTATTCCTGCCGCATCAACTCTTGCAACGCACGCGCACGTTCCTGGGCTGCGGGCAGATCGTCTTGGATCTCCCCCAATGCCTCGGCCCAGAGTTCCTCCGGCACCAGGTCCTCGAAACCTTGCTCCACGATGCTGGGTCCGACGATTTCGGCAGGGAACCGTTCCTCGAAGTCGCGGCCCGCACCGCTGCCCCTCGACACGACAAAAGGAACACCGGCTTCAGCCGCTTCCTGTATGACTTTGCCGTACCCTTCCGTTGGCCCCAGCGAGATGACGACATGCGCTTCCTCCATGTCGGCCCGGAGGTCCGCGAGATAAGGCGTGCGTGGCCTGACAACGACATGAACCGAACCGGCCGCAGCTTCCAGGCTTCGCCGAGCGGTTTCGATACGGTCTGCGGGCACTCCGCGGACGATGAGCTCAACGTTGCGCCCCTGCTCCGCGAGTCGCCGTACGATCCGAGCCGCTTCAATCGCGCCCTTCTGCGGATCCTCCGTCCGCCCGAACAACAGAACACGGAACGGCTCATCGCCCTCTGGTGGGCTGGCTTGCGATAGCTCGACCCGCTCAACGGCGGGGGTGATTTCGAAAAAGCGCGGCATGTCGTCACGCCCGGACCGGCGCACCAGGTCGCGAGCGTGATCGAGTAGAACCGGCCCCAGAGCAAGCACCAGATGGGCTCTCTTAATCGCTGGCATTTGCTGAGCCGTAATCTGCTCCCCGCGTTCTGGTGTGCCGAGTACCCGGTGGTAGGCGTCTGCGACCAAGTGCACAACGTGCGCGTATTTGGCGTCGGGGTAGTTGGCGTCGAGGACGTCCAGAGCGGCCGGTCCGGTGATGGAGGAGTGCCCGAGGACGATATCGATATCGTCGGGAAGATCATCGTCCGATCCGATCAGTGTCACCCCGGGCGATGTGACAATTCCGTCCGCTGGGTGATCGACACGGACGAACACCTCGCCCCCGGCTCGCGCCAAGGCGGTGCACATGTCCATGTTGAGCGCCTCGAGGCCACCCTGGCCGCGGTCCCATGCTGGCGTGAGCACGAGTACGCGCGGACTGCCACTCTCGGTGCGCGGAGCCGGTCCGAAAAGGGACAGATAATCGTCATCGGTGTTCTCGTCGGCACCCATGACAGCCTTGACGAGTTCGTTACCCGCCTGCTTCCACGTGGTATTCCGCTCGCGCAGATGTTGTTGCAGCGCAGCGGCGTCCGCCCATGCGCTGGGAAGATCACCGACAAGGTAGGCAATCGCGTCCACCCAGGCTTCGACCGGCACCGGCTCACTGAAATCCTGCTCCACCACCGAGTACTGGGCCAGCTGTGTCGGCACGCGCCACGGGTCGGTGAGGAATTGTCCAACCCCGCTGCCGCGAGGCACCAGCACCGGAATGCCCATACCGATGGCTTCGAAGGCGACCGGGTCGAAGCCGTCGGCGCGCGGCTTGATCACCAGAGCAGCGCGGCGGATGCTCGCGCGGAGTTCGCCAGCGCCCATGCGCGGTTCAACGATCACCGGCCGCCCGGCCAGCTCGGACAGTTCCCTACTGACGTCAACGATCTTCTCGGGCGCGACGCCGTGCACCACCAGCTCCACGCTCTCACCGCGTTCACCGAGCATGCGCACCATGTGAGCCGCTTCCTGGGCTTCCTTGCCCACGTCGTCAGCGCGGCCGAACAGTATGATCCGCTTCGGTTCGCCACTCGAGGGAAGATCGGGCTGGTCTTTGAAGCGGATGCCTGGGGTCATCTCGTGAATCAACGGCTGACGCTCAGCCGGATCTGCCAGAGCGGCGCCCTTGGCGGCGAGCACCCGACAGATCCCGGCAACGGCATCGGCCGCCGCCGCGAGGCCCTGCGAGATCTCCAGCAGTTCGCGGCTGGCCTCACCATTGCCGAGCACCACGGCATCAACGTCGGGCACCATGTGGTTGAACCACACCAGCTTCGCCGCCGGATAGATAAGGTTGCGCAACTGCGTCGCGATCGGACCAGTGAACCGATCGTGACCCACGACGATATCCACCTCGTCGGGCCAGTCCGGTGTGTAGAAACCCAGCTGATCCTGCTCATCGACTTCGGGGTCGTAATGCGGTGGGCCGATGAGCTTCACGTTCGGTAGTGTTTCGATGCCGTCCACCGAATGCCCGACCATGACATACACATCGTGCCCAGCCTCGGCCAAGCCGAGAGCAAGGCTCTGATTGACGCTGCTCACCCCGCCTTTGTTCGGATCCCACTCCTGGCACAGCAGCAGAATGCGGTGTGCGGCAACAACCTCCGACTGCCGATCGCGTTCGCGCGCCTCAGCGATCCACTCCTCGGTCACCGGACTGCCGTCCCGGTCGTACCATCGGTCATCTGATCGGTGCAGCACCACGTGGCCGTCGATGACATACAAGTCACCGAACTCGACGCTTGACTGCTCAAGCGAATCTGCCGACGTCCGAAGAGCATTCACCGGCAGCCGGTCATTGGCCCGGAACCGCAACTCGGGGCTCGAATCCACCGCCGTAGCCAGCACCCGAATCAGGTCGGCTTCCGAATCGGCGGGCGTACCAACCACAATCGCCCCGCCCGGCGCGACCGCCACCCGCCCGGTAACGAAGCTCGCTCCGGTATTCGACAACGCCACCAGCCCGGCTCGCCGATCGGCGAGCAGGCCGACTTGGGCTGTTGCTCGACGTTGCTCGGCACGCAGGTCGATTACCTGCTCGATCAACGAAACCGCCACATCGGAGGTTCGCGGGGAAGGCGGCGAGTCCATCCCCCGTACCGCAGCGGCAAGGACCGCCGGATCGGAACCGAAATTCAATGCCATCTGGACCAGCTCATCGATCTGCACCAGCAGTCCGACACGTCGCGACTCGATGTCCTCCCCGGATACCGTCTCGAGTTTGGTGACCAACGCGCCCAGCTCATCGATCAGCGCGGACGCCTCGACGAACTCGGATCCAGGGAAACGGTGAGCAAGCACCGCATGCCTACCGCGCAGATGCTCCACCTCGGCACTCGCGCGAGATATCGCCTCCTCCAAGCGATCACGCACCGCCAGAATCTCGGCGTCCTCGCGGTCCCAACCGGTATTCGGTCCGTGCTGCCCCAGGTCCGCGTACGCCGACAGTGGACGGTCCAGATCCGCCAGGGGGGAGCGCGACCGACCGATGGTCGGCACAGCTGGCCCTGGCCCGCTCACAGCGGCGAGGAAATCCACGGTGGCGTCCGAGACCAGCCCCGCCTCGGACATCGAGCCGGTCTGCCCTTCAGGGTCGTCGTCGTTTCGCCGGGTTGGCTCGGATGGCCCGTCAGCAACTGCCTCGAATACCACTGCCGCGGAGATCGACTCGCCCTCGATTCCGGCAGCGAGGCACATTTCGGTCCACTCCGCACCGAGACCGAACTCGCGGATCCAGCGTCCAAGATATGCGGTATCGAAATCGAGGTGTCCGGTGTCGCCGTCATAATAATTCCGCAGGATCGCCGCCACATCATCGCGATCTTGACTTCGGAACGCCCTGAGTTTCCCCACGATCGCGTCCTCGACCGTCAGCCGCCCATCGGCCGCCCCGCGGCGGAGGGCTTCGAACGCCACCGGAGACTCGGCCAGCAGCAGATCGACTCGTGCGCGCGGCCCTCGCACCTCGACAGCGAAGATCACGCCGTCCTCGTCTGCCTTCGGCTTGACGTCGTAACCCAGCGCCAGGAAATAGTTGGCCACGCCGGTCAAGTCACGCACAAGGATATCGGCGTCCTGAGTATTGCGTCGCTGGTCCCGATAGACATTGGCGGCGACGCCCCCAACCAGGATCGCATCGATTCCCAGCTCGCGACGAACCCGATCAGCGAATTCCGGACCATAGTCGTCCGGGGACAAGCTGGCTGGTGTCCAGGCAGTACGTGCAGCACCAGACACTCTTCTGAGGCCGAATTCCGTCCACGGACCGCCTGCCCCACGGACTCCGAGCACCGACCCCTCCGAAGCCTTCCACACCGACAAAGTCACCGACCGGTCAGGATCGGTTCCATCGCCGAGGCGGCGTTCGATTTCGGATCGTGTTCGGGGGATGTCATCGGGCCTCAGCCGACCATCCGCCAGTGATGTCAGTACAGTGCGCGCGAACTCGCTCCGTTCCGCGCCACCGGCACCACCATGAATGTCGACCGCGATCTTGGTTTCGTAACTCCCCTTCTCGCGAAGCAGGCCGAGTCCCACCTTCATCGCGCCGGCATGGTCCCGCAACACGACTCTCAGCCTGGAGCCATTCACGTCATGCGCGACGCTGATGGTCACCGAGCCGCCACCGATTGTCTTTACCGCGCAGATCAGCAGCAACCTGACCGACTTGGCAGATCCCGCGAACTCCCGCACCTGTGCGATGTGCTCAGCGACCACGCGAACGGAATCCAGATCGTCGACGGGCACCTCGTGAACGATGACAGCCGCGTCCTCAACCACAGCAGCGGCTCCAGCCACGTTGCGGTCGGCCATATCGCGCGCCGACTCCGTCCCATCGGAGCGGCCATCACCCGAGTTCGGCCCGCCGATATGTGCGAACCACGTTCGCTGACCGGGATGCCGGCTGCCGGCCCTCGAGTTCGGCGTCGGCGGTGGCTCCTCCGTCCTCGATTCCGCCGACAGCTCGACGGCGGGCGCCGACCCCGTGGATTGTGCGCGGTATTTCCATTCCCAAGGCTCGGGCAGACCCTCGACTCGGAACCGAACCACGGTGTCGAGGACCTCACCGGTGTGCTGATCGGTCTCGTCGAACCGCTCTACCTTCACCGACATCCGCGCATCGCGCGCGGGAAGAGTCAGCGCGTGCAGCAGGCGGTGGACCGCGTCGTCGCGCTGCCCGGCGCGCAGGCCGAGCGCGGAAACGAGGTCCGTGGCGAACGCGCGCTCTTCGGAGTCGGGTTCACCACGTGTCGACCACCTCAGTGACAGCTGCCGGCCGTTCGGCTCCGCGCCGGTGTCCAGCCACAACCAACCCAGGCCCGCCTCGTCGACGCCGATGATGCGCGCCCCCGGCTGCCCCATGAGCTCGACGACGGTGTTCGCATCGGGATTCCAGACCCTGCGCCGCCCATCGCCGGACAAATTTCCGCCCTCAGAATTCGGGAAGTTATCCGGCCATTCGCCCGAATGGTTGAGCGGCTGCCGTGCGCCACTGTCCCCATCCGGTACCGGGCCGACAGCGGGCCGGATATCTCGACCGGAGGACCGATCCGTACCGGAATCGGACTCGTCGACCTCGGCCTTCCCCTCGGCGAAGTCCACCGTCAGGTGCACCTCGCGCCCAGCGGCGTGGCCCCTGGTTGACGCCGTGCCGTTTTCAGCGGAGTCCTCCGACTCTGTCAGTGCGGTAATTCGCTTGTCGCGCGGAAGGGCGACGTTTTCGACCGGCCCGAGTCGGCCGACCACGTCACCCTCGAGTTCAGCAGGTGCAGTCTCAGGCACCCCGTGCAGCTCGAACCACACCACCGTGGCCTGCTCCGTGGCAACGGCCGGATACCACCCCGAGCTGTCGGCCCCTCCCCGCAACGTCCTGACCAGCTCGGCCCTGAGATACCGATCCAATCCCGTGATCGTCAACCCGACAACCAACCGCTGCGAACCCGGATCACCGACGACCGCCGTCGCCAGGCGACCCGAATATATGTCGGCCAGACCATGATTCAGCAGCTCCGTCATCAGAGCACTGGCCCTGCCAATAACGCTGTTCGGCACATTCGACAAGCGCAGTAGCTCGTCGAGAATGCTCGCCGACGTGCTCGACGACACCTGCCGCTCGGAATCAGCGAGAGCACGCGTGAGCTCCCGTCGTTGCTCGGGAGACAATCCATCACCCGGCATCGTTCCCTCGAAGAACTTCAGCATCCCTGCCGATGCACCGGCGATCAGCCTCCCGACATCGATGTCGTCGAGGCTTCGTGGATCCAGGACCGCGATCCGATCGGCGCTCGGGTCGCCCGCGTTGTGGAACTCGATGCGGATCGGCTGTGCCGCGCCGGTACCCGCGGCCGACCCGGCTTCTCCGGTGGCTGTCACCTCGACCCGCGCTCCAGGGTTGCCCGTCAGCGCTGCGATTGCCGCATCGATCGAGTCACAGACCACCGGCTCCGAAGGGCCGGGATCCCACACCGAACGCTCCGCACCCCACTTGGGTACGGCTGGTGGCACATCCCCGCACCACGGCGAAGTGTCTACCTCGTCCTCTGCCAGATTGTCCGGCTCGGGTGTCCGCGCCCGCGCCTGCGCAACCAGCGACATTCGCCATGCGGGATCGTCCGCGTCGACGCCGTTGAGGTATCTGATGACGGCAACCAGTTTCCGCCGGAGATCGTCGCGCCAGGCCTCGAATTGATCGTCGGACGTGCCCAGCTGCTGGGCCGTCCATCCCTGCACAACTCCCGCCGCCATGAACTGCCGCATCGCCGGACCCAGCACGCAAACAGCTTCGAGCCACCGGCTGTCGGTGCATTCAGTCAGAATTGCACGCTCTTCGTCGGATTCCCGTCCGTCCCAGGCATCAACACGTGCACTGAGGAGGCGTTTACGGATGGCCTTGGCCTTCTCCTCCCGGTCCTGCGGCTCGCATTCATCGAGACCTCGGTACAGGGCGCGCAGTATCGCCAGCTGCGGCATGATGACGTGGTCTACCGCATCACCTTTGATGCGCCCGTGATCGCGCACCTCCTTCAAACGTGCCATGGCGCCGGCTATCTGGTGCTCGTTCAATCTGGTCTTCTGACGGAGCTGGGCCTCGACAGCCTTCAAGTCCAACGACTCGAGATGTCTGACGAGGTCGGGATCAAGTGCCTTGTCGTGGTAGGCGAGCGTGAAGGGAGACCAGATGCCGAGACAATGTTCCGGGAACGCCAGCGTGTTGTCGATGGCGTAGATACCGACGACCTCACCGTTGCGCCACTTGGTGAGCCAGTTCCCCCCGTGACGGTCCCAACTTCCGAGCACATAGTCGAGGACAGCCATTTCCTGTTGAACCCGAACCGGATACTGGTCCCACTTCAGTCCGGTTTGGCCCTGCCATATTTGAGCAGTCACGGAGTCGAGTTGCGTTATCCGGCCGGCCAGGGAAGCGACGCGTGAGCCTCCGTCGGAGTCGAACGACTCTGCTTGCGAACCGGGATCGACCGCCGGCTTCGTCGTTACGTAGGGCGGCGGATCGGAAACCTCGAGGGTTGTCGATACCAATTTCAAGCCCATCGCGTCATTCAGGACCGACGCCGCGCCCTCGGCGGCGGAGTCGCCACACACCGGGCAGTCGCTGGACTTGATAATCCATCGCCGTGCCTGCTCCGTCACGATGTACGAACGATGCGTCCCGCCATAACGATTGATCTGGACGAAACGTACGTTCGACAGGGGCGCTGCGTCGTCGGCCGTCACGGGATATCCGTGCGGACAGGCGTCGGTGACGTCAACCGACGGCCCCGGCTCCTCAGTTCCTACTTTCTCGAACGGGCCGGAGCCATCGGCAAGTTCGTACGGTGCACCGTCATTTCCACCTCGCCGGGATGAACGCGGATGGGGGCCTCCCCGCATCCCCAGTCCAAACGGCGGCGCATTCCGCGGGCCTCCCCCCAACATCTCGTGCAGAACCCCTTTACCCCCGAGCGGCTCTTCCGCACGGCGAAGACCCGCACCGAAACCACCGCGATTCGGCGACGGCCCCGTGAGCGCTGCGCCACCTTTCGCGGAGCCTCTCGCCAACCGCGCCAGCTCTTCCAGATGTGAGCCCGCGGGAGCGCTCCACTCCGCGGGTTTATCGCCGTAGAACCCGTGATTGACGCGGGTCTGCTCCTTCAGCTCCGCGATGCGCTTCAACCGCCCGGCTTCCATGCCCGCTACCGGACCGGCCAGGAAATGCGGGCCATCGGAGACCCTGCACCTGCCGCGACCTGGAATCTCGATATCAACCTCGCTACCAGCCTTGGTGCCGGCGGGCACGATGCGGGTGCGGCCGCGGAAGGCGAGCACGTCGACGGGTTCGTCTGTGAGTTCGTCCTCGCGCAGGTCGCGACTGTAGTGCTCGAGCAGCCACTCGTATGCCGATGCGGGAGCGCCCGATACGGCAGGCCCCGCATCGCCGGCGACCATATCGACGTCCGAGGGGTCTACGTCGCGCGGGTCGAGAATCTTGATGACGCCCGCACCGACATGGCGCAACAGCACCGCGTGCCCGTCCACCGCCGCAACGACGAAGGTGCCCGCAGGTTGTGTACTCAACCAGGCACGCAGGTCGGCGCCCGAGTCGATGCCCACCCACTCGGTGCGCAGTGCCTTGGACAGTTCGGTGCCGGCGAGCAGTTCCGTGAAGTCCTTCGGCTCAGGTGCCGCCACATCGTCGGCCAGGACCGACGCCGCACCCCACACGACCAGGGCGCACCGCTGGGGTGCCCACATCACCGTGTCCAGCCACGCCTTCTGCTCCTCGGTCACCCCAGGTGGCTCATAGTCGTAGATCGCCGGCAAGTACCGCGTGGCGTTGATCCGTCGAGCGAATTCCGCACGGTCCCAATGGAAAACATCGAACTCGAACTCGGCGATCCCAGCTTCCGCCGCACCCGCAAGCCCGGTCTGGAATTGCCGGGTCGTGACCATATCGTCATAGCCGTAGTAGGCAGCCTGCCCGGTATCCGCCCCAGCATCCAGCACCTTGGCACCTAGGCGCAGGATCGACAACCGCCGCGGTGAGCCCGGCCCAGTTCGGTCCATATGTTCGGCGGCGACGGCAGCCAGAGCGGACGACGTGTCCCGCAGGCCTCCTTCGACCACGTACGTGTCGACAGCCTCAGCGTCCGCCCGCTGGCCGATCTCGAACTCGACGAATCCGTCCGCAGAAAAGTGCCTCAAGTACACCGGCACACCTGCTTCGCGACCCCACTGCTTCAGATCACCCCATGCCCGCAGCACCGCCCTCGACTGCCACAACGACTCCCGGAGGGCATCCCCGAGACGGCCCTCCACAACACGCTCGAAGAAGCCCCGCTCCGCGACAAGGCCTGTGTCACCGAGCGCCTCGATCTGGTCGATGACACCCTCGACATAGCGGATGCCGCGGAGCAACAGGTACCGGTGCGCCAGATCACGCCACTGACTCGTGGTACCCGGCAGGTGGGCGATGTCCTCCGGCCGGCCCCACGTCCACCGCCATTTGTCCCGCCATTCCAGCTTGTGCCATGCGGCGGCGTAGGCCCGAATGTCCTTACCCTGTGGCAAGAAGGCACCCGCGCTGCGGGCCTGCGCCACGGACGGACCGTACTCGTTGCGCCACCCCGGTTGCACCTCATCGAGAAAGCGCTCGGCAACCGCGTCCGCCCGGGCGCGGTCATCGTCGGTGATCTCACGCAGCAACCGCTTTTCCCAGCTGTGGGCACCGCTGTGCGCCTGGGTGATATCGATTCCGGTCAGCTGCTCCCACAGCACGGCAACGCCGAACTGGTCCGGTTCCTGATTGCTGCGGATCGTGTCGCGCTGCCGAGCCTTCGCAATATCCTGCAGCAGCAGGTCGAACTCACTGTCACCAAGACCGAAGGAGGGGATGCCTTCGGCAGCGCTGTCCGCAGTGGAGGATTGCGCATCATCAGTGGTTTCCGGCTCAGGTGCCGAAGCGCCCGGGGCTGCTTGTGCACCCAAGTTCTCGCCGACGATTTCCACGCCGATCTCGTCACGCATGATGCGGGCTGCGCCGATGGTGAACGGCGGCTGGTCCGGGATGAACGTCTCGGCCGCCCGCGAACTGGTGATCACCATGACCTTGCCGACCCGGTACTCCGACGCGCCGCCCACGATGTCCTGCCACGGATCGATCCGCGCCTCATGCGAATCGACGAACGTGAGCGTGCTGACCTCCGTCGGTAGGTCGTCGCGAACTGCCGCCACGGCCACGGTCCCGCTGCCCTTGCCCTCGCCGACGAGATGCAGCTGCGGAGCCCGCCCCGTCCGGTACTGCGCTTCCGAGGCGATCGACGCCAGCAAGCCATTCAGCGCCGACCCGTCCGGCCGCAGCTGCCCGTAGCCGATCGCGACGACCACTGCCACCGAATGATCCGGATCGGCCAGGGCGACTTGCTGGTACATGTCGAGGGCATTACCCACCAGGTCCACATCGTCCTCGAGCGGGCCGTCACCGACGAGTGTGACGATTCGATCGGCCGACACATCACCGAGCGCGAACACGGCCCGTCCACTGACCGGATCCATCGAC
The DNA here is from genome assembly GCF_040681325.1 of Nocardia sp. NPDC051787. Taxonomy (NCBI): domain Bacteria; kingdom Bacillati; phylum Actinomycetota; class Actinomycetes; order Mycobacteriales; family Nocardiaceae; genus Nocardia; species Nocardia sp. NPDC051787. The sequence continues at coordinate 47,910 of NZ_JBFAYO010000020.1, read as the reverse complement.
AATAGGTGCAGCTGCGGATGAGCAGGGATGCCCAGCGTCTCCGCCATATCCTTTGACAACATGGGCATGGTGCCGAAGATCTGGCTCAGCTTCCGCATCAGCGTCGGCGACAGTACCTGCGGCAGCTTCCCAGCCTCGAGCGGTACGCTGCCGAACGCCTTACCCCACCACGCCCAATTGATCGCGTGACGGTCCGCCCACGGGACACCCCACGCGGTACCGGTATCCGGATCCGACATCGCCTTCTCACGCTGCGACTGAGGTGCGGATCCCCAGGCTTCGGCACCCGCCCGGGTGGCGACTCGTGCCTCGGCGATCTCGACATCCTCATCCGATTCCGCCCACCGCTGTTCGAACTGTGCCCGCCGCAAGACATCACGCAGATCCGAATTCCCCGACCCGGCATTTTCGCCGAATTCTCCCGGGGCAGGGGGCATCGTATACCACGGCCCCGACTCCCTGTGTCCGAATGGGAACCAGGACTGGATCATTGCCGGGAGCTCGGTATCGCTGCTCGCCGAATCAGGCGACAGCTCGGGCGGCGCAACGTGCGGCGGCAGCGGCGACGGCCCCGGACAATCCACGGGGTAGTCCCAGTAGCGCGGCTCCTCGAGCCCGTCGACCGCGATGCGGGTCACGCCCTCGGCGTGGTTCACCGTCACCCGCACCTGCTGTGACTCGTCATCCGGGTCGGCCAGCGTCAACGCATGCAGCAGCCGGTCTCGCGCATCGGCCTGCTGGTCCGCACGCAGCGCCAACCCTGCCACCACGTTCTTGGCAACCGCCAGCCGGTCGGCCATGCTGCCCCGCGACAGCCAGGTAGGCACCGGATACTGCGCGCCGCTGTCGTCGTAGAGCCGATCCGCCTTGACGCCCGTTGCACGCTCGACGATGACACTGCCGTAAATCTTGACGGCAACTTCGCCATCAGTCACGCGCAGTTCGCCGCGAACGGTGCGGCCCGCCGAGGTGGTGGCAGTGACCCAGCGGAATTCGACCGGCATCCCGTCTGTGACGGCATCGGGATTCGCCTTCGCCGCCGATATCACCACCCGCGCCAGATCGGCCTCGGTGTCACCATCGGTACCAGCAACAATCACCTGCTGGCCACGCTCGAGTCCCACCCGAGCCGTCAGCGCAACGATATCCGGCCCCGACAGCACCTCCAATCCGGCGAGGCGGTTCGCCAGATGCCGCGCACGCGCCCGTGCCCGGCGCAGCGCCTGCGCCGCGATCACCCGCTGCATCACGGGTGTCCCGCCCTGCTCCGAGCGGTCGTACCAATTCCGCGGTATCTCACCGGAATCCGGTGCCATCGACGCCACGGCACGACCGAGTTCGACGACCTTCTCGTGCGGCAGTTCGGCGCGTCTCACGCTGGCTTGGGCTGCCATTGTGATCAGCACGCCGATCTGCCGCCGCAACGCCATCTGCCGCGCCTCGGCATCCGGGCCGGACGCCGACTCGAAGGAGATGACCAGATCGTGCAACTCCCGCACGAGTTCGGCCGCCTCGATGAATGCCGGGCTGTCATCGCCGTCGGCCTCGTCCGTGTCGGGGTCGCCACCCAACTGCCGGATGGTGTCGCGCGCAACGGCGAGAGCAGCCTGCAGGCGCTCCCGCACCGCATCCAGTTCCGGACGGCCGGAATCGGTTTCCGGGTGGGGAGATTCGACGGCCGACAGGAGGTCGTCCAGTTCGAGGGGTTCGGCGTGCGCGGACGTCTCGTCGATGATGCTGCTGGCCGTGGAGTAGGCCGGGAGAAGTTCCGTGACGTCACGATCGATCTCGGCGTGCGATAGCGATGGCACCGAACCGATCGAGGCCAGCAGTGCCCGCATCCGGCGGACCACGGGTGACAATTCGGCTCTCGCCCTGTCGTCGGGTCGCGTGCCCTCGGCATACAGATGGAACAGCGTTTCCATGAGGCGATGAGCGTGCGGGTCGAGCGCGTTCATGGCGGCGGACCATTCCGGTGCGGTCACGGTGGCCAGTCCGCTGGGCAGCTCGGCCTCGCCGGTCAGCTGGTCCCGGAACACCTCGTCGAGCCAGCGCGCGAACCCGACGGCCCGCGCATTGGCGTCGATCACGAACGTCGCCACCACATCGCGCAACCATTCGCCGGGCTCGATGGTGCGGAATCCGGATCCACCGGGCTCGGGAACGCGGAACTCGGCTTCGAGTTCGTCGAGCCATTCCTGGCGATCGCGGCTGCCGGGGCTGCCGATCGCCTGCTCGAACCGCGCGAAAACCTCGTCCACGGCGGCATCGGCCACCCGGCTCTCGCCCAGTGCCCGCGCCCGCAGCACCACATCCATGCCGTAGGCGATGTCGGCGAAGCTGTCGCCCAGGCCCAATTCGGTGACCTTCAGCATGAGGTGCGCGATATCGAATATTCGGCCTGACCGCTCCATCGACACGATGTCGAGGAAATCGCGTACCCCATCGGGCAGGCGGCTGCGCAGCTTCAGCAGGATCAGATCCTCGGCGGTGGCCCAGCCACTGCGCACTTGGTTGTTCCGCGGGGTTTCCACCGCCGCCCCATCCAGGGCCAGCAATTCCACCGGTTCGGTGGCCACCAGCAGGTTCACCGGGACACCCCCGACCCGCAAGCGCAGCACGTCACGGCCGCCGAAGCCGGTCTGCCCCGCGGCATCGGTGCCGGAAGCCTGCCCGTACTCATCGCTCAACGTCTGCCGCACATCGTCGGGCAGTTCCCGCACGAGGAAGTCGACGGCGCCGGTTTCACGGGGGCGGTGACGGAAGAAGTTCTCGGCCACACCGCCGACGACAGCCGCGTCGATGCCGATCTCCTTCAGGAGAGCACCGAACGTCACAGCGCATGCGACGAGATCACGCTGCGACAGCTCGCGCTGCGCGGTGGCCATGGCCCGGCCGGAATCCTGCTCACCCTCCGGCAGCATCGACTCGGCGATAGCGATCATTTCGTCGAACCGCAGCAACCGTTCGATGACATCTCTGAGGACCGAGTCGTCCGCACCCGCATTCTCGGGCCGGAGAACGCCGATCAGCACCAGCTCACGCTCCAGCAGCGCGCCATCGACCGCATCGTCCGGTACCCCGAGCGATCCCGCCAGCAGATGCGCAGCCTGAGCACGCCTGGTGCGCACGACGCGCAACCGTTTCGCCCAGTCCACGTCATTCCAGTCGTGGTGGAACCGCTCGACCCCGCGCGCATCCGCCGGTTCACTGGGCGATACCCCGTTCAGAGCCGCAAGCGTCTTGAAACGGTGCTCAGCTACGTCCTGTTCGCATTCCGCGAGTTTCCGCGCAGCGTGCCGGGCTCGCATGAGCGGTTGGTTCAAGTTCACATACTCGTCCTCGTGGAGCGGACGCCCCACGAGAGTAGCTATCTCCCGCTCGATGAACGGTGCTGCCGCCAGGTCCTCGGGTGCAATCCACAGTTCGAGTTGGGCGATATGCCTGTGCAGTTGCGCGGTCGCCTTCTCGTTGTGGAGGTCGGCGACGAGGTATTCGGTCACCAGCCCGTCCGGTACCGAGGAGAGATCCCGCACCCGGTCCGCCAGATCACGGAGGCGGTCTGCCCGCCGCTGGAGCCGATCGGCTGCGTACACCGCCTGCTTGTAGGCGATGGCCGTTTCCAATAGGTCGAAGTACTCGCCACGCGAGGTCTCATCCCCCGGCACGTTGTTCGCCAGCGTGCCGTCGATCCCGGCGGGCCCGACGTCCCCGACAATACCGAAACGGTCTGCGGCGTCCCTTATTTCGTTCTCCAACTGGAGACGATTCGCTTCGGCGCTCTCGAACTTCTCCTGCACCTCCTGCGCCCGCTGCGCGATCCGCGCACTCGCCGCACGGCCGGTCCCCGGCTCGGCGTCATCGGCATCCGATTGTGACTGCTCAGCCTGTCCTGCCACGTAACGCGCAGTGTCGCCGGACTCGGGTTCCGGCAGCCCCGACTCCATTCGCGGCATATTCAGTTCCGGCAGGTGAACGTGGGCGGCGGCCTCCTCGGCGATCCGCCCGGCCACCTCCTCATCGAAGGCAGTCAGCCAGTTGCCGTCGCGGTCGTATCCATACCACTGTTCGTCGTCGCCGCTGCCGACCCGAACCAGGACCTCGTCCCCGGACGTGGACACCAATGCCCGTATCCGCATCAGTTCGCCGTCGCTGCCACCCAGGCGGCCCTCGATCCTCCCGCCTTGCAGCACCAGACCGCGCGCCTCGACTCGCGCCGCCAGCTCCGCACCCGAAAACCCCTCGGGGCATCCATTATTCGACGGAACCTTGGTGAGCACATCCGCCACGGCGCGGGCCAGTTCGACCTCGGAGTCCGCCACCACCACGAGCCGGCGGCCGTCACCCACACCGACGATCCGCGCGGAGTGACCGGGCACCGGGCGAGTCTCGAAATTCTCGAGCTGCTCGTCCAGGGCACGCAATTCGCGGATCTGCCGGGCGCGCGGGCTTGCTATCGGGCCGTCGTCAGTCGAGTAGAACTCTTCCGGTGCCTGCATTCCCAGACGATCGGCAGCCTCGACCACCTTCTCCCGGGCCTGGTCCAGCTTGCGCCGTGCATCCGCCCGCACCTCCTGCGGGGTGTCGGACGCGTTGGTAATGCGAGTGAGTCGATCGATCTGGCGCAGATCGTCGAGGACCTGCTCGAGCTGAAGCTTGCTGGCCCGCCCCTCATCGGCGGTTTCGGATGCGCGGGGCGCCTGGATCAGGGTGTCGCGGGCCCGGCGCAGACCGTCCGCTGCCGCAGCACGGTCGGCGGCGGTGCTTGTGCCGGTGACCGATTCGGGTACGTCCAGGCCGAGTTCGATGAGGACGGCGCGCAGCACGTCCGGGCAATCGGTGACGATGCCGGCCACGCCGAGGGCGATCAATTCGCGCATGCGGTCGGCGTCGTTGACGGTCCACACCGTGACGCCGATGCCGGCCGCGCGGGCCTGCGCCATGAACGCGGCGTCGACCTGCTTGTCGTTGGCCGAGATCACAGTCGCGCCAGCGGCTTTCGCGGCAGCGGGCAGGTCGGTGACGTCGGCGTCCGGGGCGTCCATCCACCGGCGCAGGTTCGCCGGTGCGTCGTCGAACCTGTCTTCGTCGACGAGGGCGACGAATTCTGCGGGCACGTTGACTTCGGGCGCATCGGCGATGCGTTCGGCGGCCAGCTCCCTGGCGATTTTTACGCCGCGCCAGTCGAAGTCGAGGATCCGATAGCGCTGATCACGGTACGAGAACTCGTCCATGATCTTGTCGAGCACCCAGCGCGTCTTCTTTTCGGACCAGGGCTTCTTCTGCCGATCCTCGGCTTCGTACGCCGACAAGGTCTTCGGGTTGGTCTTCACCTCGATGAGGAAGGTGCCCTTCCAGTGGAGATGCTCGGCCAGATCCAGCAGTTCCTCGAGCGTCGGGATCGGCGCCCACCCCACCGGGCGCTGTCCGGGATACGCAGGATTCGCCATCGCGGCGTTGATCCTGCGGAGTTGTTCCAGCGTCATCGTGCTGATCCGCCGACCGACGAACTCGTCGGGCACGGTGCCGGCCTGCAGTACCTCGTCGTGGTAGATGACCTGGTGGCCGTCCAGGGTCACCTGGATATCCAGTTCGATGGCATGCACGCCCGCCGCCATCGCCCGCGCGAAGGCCGGGTTGATGTTTTCCGGCCAGTTGCCACGAGCGCCCCGGTGGCCCTGGGCTTCCACCACCCAAGCCCCGACACCCGAACCGATTGTGCTGTCGTAGATCTCGTCCAGGATTCGGTGGACGGCCGCTGTGCCGGCACCCTGCGCGGACACCGCCTCCGTCAGGTTGCGAGCATAGGTCGCAGCCGCCAAGACACGCGAAAGTTCTTCCGCGACACGCGGGTACGAGGCAGCCGCCTCCGCCAGCACCTCGGCCCGCTGCTCCCAATCGAATTCGGGCGGCATTTCCACTGGCCGACCACTCAGAATGGCATCGGCCCGGGCGGTCACGGCCGCAGCGTCACGAAGCTCGACGGCCAACTGTTCCAGACTCTCGAGCCGACGCTTGGCGTGGTCCAGCGCGGCCATGCGCTCCGGCCCCAACTGTGCCGGGTCCTGGTCGACAGAGCCGTCGAGCCCGGGGGCGGCACGCAGTCTCTCGGTTACGTTGGCCAGGACCGCCGCGCGCGCCCAGATGGACCACCGCTGGCCCCGGATGGTCACCTCGTACGGTGCACCAGCATCGAGCGGATCGACATCGCCGCCGCCCGGAATCGGACCGATGCCCTGGCCGGCGAACACCGTGTCGCCGGACAGTGGCTCGGCACCGGGATCGCCGACACCGGGAACCACGTGGCCGTCGCGGAAGACTGTCGCCCAGGTGGCGGTCGGTTCGCCATAGGCACCGGTGCCGAACACTTCGCCGCGATGATGTTCGATGGCGACCCACCGACCGTTGATGCGCTCCCAGGCGACGACAAGGCCGCCGGGCAGTTTCGTGACCGCGTAGGTGTGGCCTTCCATGCCACCGGGCATACCGGGGTGCCGATCGGCCACGAAGGCCACGTCGCCGTCTTCGAGAGACTCGGCGAGCTTGTCGTGGGCGGTCTTTCCCAGCTCGGGACGGATCAGTTCGAGTTCGGCGTGCGGATTGTTGACACGCAGCCGAGCGAGGATCTGCGCGACGGTTTCGCCCGCCAATGCCGCATTCGAACTCCGTGAGTCGTCCACGGTGCCGGGCTGGACGGCATTGATGACCGAGCACGTGTTCTGTACGCAGATGCCCGGGAGGTCATCCACCGAGGCGCTCGGCGGCGGCACTGGTGCGGTGCCGTCGTTCAGTGCGAATGCCGAGGTCTGTCCATCAGTGAGCGCGACTGCTTCCAGGTGCTCCTTGGCGAGTCGGTAGTGCAGGGCGTTGAACTCGTGGTCGGTGACACCATCCGTATTGCTTCGCGCCTCGGCGATCTGTTTCGCCGCCCACTCAGGTACGGCACTACCGAACACCGAAAGCGTCGGTTGCGCAATAGCCTTCGGATGGTTCTCGGCCAGCCATGCGACCATCCGTCGATCGGCGCGCTCGCCTTCGCGCCTCCACTGCGGGTGCTGGGCAACGAGCGCTGTATAAGCCTGAATGAACAATGTGTCGGGGCGGCGCCGAATCTGTTCGGCGATTGCCGAATCAGAAGATTTGTATTCTTTCAATCCCGAAAGGTAATCGGCCGTCTGCAGGATGGCCATGCGCCCGGCTCGATTCTTTCCGTAGCTGACCGCCTCCAGTGCATCCACGTCCATCTCACCGGACAGCCAGCGCTCGAATACCTCGAGCCGACTCCCGGAAAGTACCTTCAACATGCGGCTCAACTGCGGAGCGCCGACATCGCGTGCGGTGGTGAGCAATTCCTTCGCGGCTTCGACGGCTGCGTTGGCGGTCGCCCTGTTCATGGCCTTCGGCGAAGTACCGGATACCGGTCTGCGATGCCCAGGACGTTCCGGTGACGACTCGACGGCTTCAGGTCGTGCCGTAACCGCGACATCCGGCCTGTTGAATGCCCCGGCACCCAGCACATCGACCGTGAATATCACACCGTCCGCCGCGATCGCCAGCCGCAACGCCATAGCTTTGCGCTTCGCAATCAGCTCCTGCATAACCGATTTCGCTTCGTCGACAAGGTGTCGGCGTTCCGTCGCCGACACCCGCTCGGGGACCAGACCCGTCATCTTGCCGAAGAGCTGCCGAACATTCTCGGCGCGTTCCTTGACACCCGAGCCGACACCGAACGAGACCTGAAAGGTTTGATTTCCGAACTCGCTCGAGACATCCACTCGATACCACGGCACCTCACCGGTCTGCGCGAACAGCAGCGAGACCTGATGAGGTGCGGATCCCGGCAGAATCCACACATCCTGAACATGTTTGGCAGCGCGACGGCCCACATCCGCCGCGAGCCGCAGTGCGCCGGCAGCGAATATCCGGTCACCCGGCATCGAGTTAGCGGCTCGCTCGATCTCCCGGTCGAGATGGTCGAGATCATTCAGCGACCGGGGTTGCACCACGAATCCATTCGGCGCCAATGCTTCACGAGCTTGTTCCGCGGCAGCCGTCATCGCCTCGAGCCGATTCCGAATATCCGCGACCGCGCCCGACAGCTGATCCCCCATCGGCAGGGCATCCGGGCCGTCGGTCACCGGTTCGCCACTCAACTGAGCGGTGGAGATGCCCGAATCCGCGTTATCGCTCGGTGTTCCCGAACCGAGCCGGTCCGGGCCGCCACCCGTCTGAACGTCCAGCATCGTCGCGACTTCGGACTCGGTCGCGGGACCTTCGCTGTTGTACCACCGCCGGTCCGCACCGCGCACCAAGGCGGAAGCCCCGGATGACGAGTACGCAACCATCGCGCGCATCGGGCGACGCTCGCCCATTTCGCCGGAAACGTCGACATTCTGGTAGACCATCGCACCCTGGCGGTTCCACACGGCCAGCTTCAGCGCGGAATCCTCGTCCAATTTCGCCGCCACTCGCTGGGGCAGGTCGTCGCGCACCGGCCCCGTCACTACAACGGTGCCATCCTCACCGATCCGGAAATCGAACGATTGCTCGACGATGCGGGCAACTTGTGCCCCGTGTTCGGGCCCGCCGGGCTCGGACACGAATCCCGCCTGTTGTCCCTTCTCGCCGTCGGCCGGATCCGAAGAGCCCGCTTCTCCGCTCTCCCGTTCATCCGTTCTTCCCTGTGGACCAGCGGCATTCTGCTGTGGCGCAGCGAATCCCGTTTCAGGTGAGGGAGACTGCTCCGGTGAGAAAGCCTCATCGGTGGATCCTTCCGCGTGCACGTCGGTGTGCTGCCCGGCGAAATGCCGTGCCACCTTGCGCAGCGCCCTGGTGAACGTGCGCTCCGCATCTTTGCGAAAGCTCTCCGAGAGCTGATCGACGGGCGTCCCGTGCACGAAGAGCGCCGTGAACGTCCCCGCCTGCAACGAGGTGAGCTCACCAGTAGCAGCCAGCTCGGCCGCAACGTCCCCCACCACCGGCAAATCCACGGTTCGGATGAACTCCAGCTGCTGCAGCCACTCCTCGAGCCGCGTTGTGCCCTGGCTGCGCGCATTCTTCGCATCCGTGCGCTCGCAGTGGGTTTCGGCCGCAATCTCCGCATCGGACAACGGCGACTCCGCCAGCACACCCAATTCGACGGCCGTGCGCTGCTTTTCCGGAAGCACCATCAGCCAGCGGTCGAACCACTGTGCGTCGCGGTCCCTCATCTCGCGGAGAAACTCTTGCGCAGAGCCAATTTTGGTCGACGCCGCCAGGCTGTCCTGCCGCACCGCGCGCGCGGCTGGCTCATCGACGAAGACGCCAGGATTCAGATGCTCGAGGGTTTCGATCAGCTGCCGCTGGAGCGACTCGACAGTGGCGATCGGCATACCGTGCTGCAATGCCATCGCCACTAGTGAGTGCCGCTGCACGAATCTCTGCTCGAGGAACCACTGCATCACAGCGTTCAGTTGTGGCGGCACCGACTGCAGCAATCCAGGATCACGGTCGAACGCGCGCCACATCGCGGCGTCGCGTGCTCTCGGGTTGCCGCTCGGCCCGGGAGTGAGCCGAGCAGCGATCCGCCGCACCGCTGCCCGGCGCTTGGCTTGCGCATCTGCCCGAGGATCGTATACGTCGTCGCCGCGCGTCTCAGGCTCTACGCCCCAGTCGCCGATCCAACGTTCGATCACCAAGCGAGCCGCCTCGGCTGCCGCGCCCGTCCCGTATTCCGCGACAACCGCCGAACTCGTGATGCGGTCGAATCCCCCGATGGCACACCGCAACTGGGCCGGGCTAGCATCCGCCAAAACCGCCAGCGCAGGATCGCTATCCCGCACCCACTTCTCGCTCCGGTAGGCCGACACAAGCCGGCGCCGCAGTGCCGCGAAGTCGCGGTACTCGCTGACGACATTGCGGGCGACCACCGACATGTGCGCAGCGATAGCGACCGGGTCCACCCGATCCCCCATCGTGCGTTCGGCACGCTCGACGACCGAATCCAGGAGATCGTCCACGATCTCGGAAACAGCGTCCGACATCAGCACACCCTCGGCGACAAGCCGATCCAGCTGGATCGTCAGATAAGCGGACACCTGCCCACCGAGGAACATCGACAGCTCCACTGCCGACGGCCGCAGGCCCGCCGCCCACCGCGCCCGCACCCACTCGTCAGCAAGACGGAGCGATGCGATCCGGCCCAACAGCATCTCGTAATCCAGCGCATCCGCACCCTGCAACACCTCCACCAAACCGTCGAGGCCCTCCCCCGCCCCAGCGCGAATCCCGAGCAGCATGCTCACGATCGTGTCCTCGACGGTGAGCGGGTCGTCGGCATCGAAAACCCTGTGGGAGGGATCCGTGCGGCCATCATCTACGGACGGATCCGGTGTGGGCGAGCGCCCGTCTTCACCATTCGGGGCGCCGCCGCCGTCGGCGGACCCGCCGATGTCGTGCGAGACATGCTCCCGGCGTCCACCTCGAAAGACATCAATATCGAAACCGCGTGTCAAATCACCGAAACGCCAGGTGAATACAACCTCGACATCATCGCCGAACCCGTCCACCATCTTCTGCCGCGCCCTCGAACGCGCCCCATGGTTTCGGTCGATCCCATGCCGCTCCTCGAGCGTCACCAAGACGCGCCGTGCGAACTGTACCCATGCCGTATCGGTAGGTCCGGCTGTCAGCACGACCTCCACCGGACCTTCACCGTACGCCCTCACCGTAATGCCAGCACCAGCATCGTCGGCGACCCGAACCGTCGAAACTTCCTCGCCGGTGCGCTCGATCAACAACCGGGTATCACTGCCGACATCCAGAGCAGCGCGCGTGATAGCGAAAATATCCGGTGCGGCGGTGCGGAATTCGGGACGCACCAAGAATCCGGCGAGGAACCTCGTCCCGCCGTCCCTGTCTTCCGGTCCGAAATCAATCCGCTCCCCCGGCGCGAGGAGGGCACCGGCCATGTCACGCACCGAACCCGAACCCGACAACTCGGCCACCGGCTGCACCACCACCATCTCCGGCGCCACCAGCAGATCGCACAAGGCGTTCAGCGCAGGGTGTGCGGCAGCACCCGCAGTGTGCGCACCCCTGAACGCCAGGAACAACGCCCGCTTGGGAAAAAGCGTGCCAGACTTGCCGAGCGCCTGGTCGCCCAGCAGAGCATCCACCCAATCCCGAAATCGGGTCTCGACCGGATCTGCATCCGCGAGGTAGAGATCGATCAGCATGTCGAGAACCAGCGAATCGTCCGGGGCACCGTCCGATTCGAGAAGCCAGGCCCCGAACTCCGCGACCACCGACTCCCGCACCGAATCCGGCGACACTCCGGTCCCGACGAACAGCTCACTGCTGAGCGTTATCCAGCCATCCCGAACACCACCGGCGGCAACACTCCACCCGGATGGTTCAGACGTCCGGTCCCGTTCACTCAATATCCTGATACCCCGCGGCGCGCGATACCGAGCGGACAACTCCAGAATGACATCGATCGCCACACCGTCGATCTCGGATGTCGACGGCGTGCTATCGACGGGCATATCGCCGGAACCGCCCGACAGAGCGTGCTTCGGCGTCGACTCCGGCTCTCCAGCAACGCTTTCCGACGCGGAGGCAGATGTTGTCGCGGCTTTTCTCGCCAACCGCTCGAGCTGATCGTCGACATTGCCGCCCGGGCCTGAGTAGCGGAAACCGTAGGGCTCCAGGTCTGAAATGGATGCTGTGGTTCGCCATGCCGCCTCGGCCAGCTTGTTGGCCTCCTTGGTCTTGCGTTCGAGCTCCCTGCCCAGCCACTCGATCTCGGCGAGTAGCGCCTCCGGTGACTGCTGTTTGTTGGCGAGGGCCTTCTGCCGCTGCTTCATGACCTTCAGAGCCTGAGCAAGATCACCCTGAAGGGGGGAACGGCCGTAGATCGTGATCAGGTCAGCGAGGCCCTCGACAGTCCGGGTATCTTCGTCGAGTTGCCGGAGCGCCGTTTCGATTTCGATGAGCTGGGCACTGCGCAGGGCCGCGATAATCTGATCCTGCGTCAGCCCGGATGCCTCGTCGAAGCTGAAGGTGTCTGCGCTGTACAGCAATCCGGACAGCTCGTTGAGCGTCGAGACCGCCTCCATCTGGTCGGCCATGTGGTCGTTGAGGATCAGCAGATGCGCCGCATTGCGATTGCGCAGCAGGGCGTGCTCGTCGCTGGCGTATTTGGCCGCGTCCAGCGTTACACAATCGTCATCATCGAATTCTGCTGTACCACTGCCGTAGTCGAGGAAGCGGCTCAACGTTTTGCCACATAGCAGGCCGCGGCGTATCGCTGCACCGCGCCCACCGCGGATCGGTTCACCGCAGTTGCCCGGGACCTCCGAGCGAGTGCCGGGATGGTCTGGACAGGCGTAGAAGATCGAAACCCTGCCGGTCTGTTCCGCACGCTCGGACACATAGGGGAGGAAATCGTCGGTCAGGACGTTGCCTTCGTCGATGATCAGCAGGCGACCCCCGGGAATTCCGCGCGATCGCAACAACAGTTCCAGCTTGACCAGGAATTCCTGCCCGGCGCGGGTGTAGCGGTAGCGGCCGTCCTCATCCTTTCCTTCAACGAGGAATTTCTCGGACTTTCCGATGCGGAGGTGCTCGGCGTATTCGGGAAGCTCGTGCATCGGATCGGCCAGCATGACGAAATGCGCACGCCCCTTCAGCACTTCGTCCAGCAGCACCCCCTGTTCGATTCCGGCGAGTTCGTCGAGCGGTTTCTTGACGGGGCCCAGCGCATTCTTGCCGAGGTCCTCGAGGTTCTTGACGAGCCGGACGACGAGGACGCCGTTCTCCAGCCGAACGGTCCACTTACAGCCATATGGTCCCGCGGCCTCGATCTCGTCGATCAGCGAGTCCAACATCCAGCAGGCGAGCACTCCCCGATAGGCGGGAGCCTGTGCTGCCCGGACACCCAGAGCCGCCAGTGCCTCCTTGGTGACCTCGAGGATCCCCAGCAGCCGCGCGGTCGCGGCGTCCTCGCGATCCCGCAGCGCCGCAACGTGATCGATCAGCTCCCGAAGCCGCCCACGCGCGAAGTCGTAATCCTTCCCTGCCTTCGGCAGGCTCCACTGCTTCCTCCTCTGGTGCAGGTCGGCCTCGGTCACGGCCCGCTCGTACCGCTGCTGCGCCTCATCGATCGCGAGATCGACAGCCGCACCGAGCCGCTCCGAATCACCGGCCAGGTCGGACAGACGCAGCGCGGCCAGCTGCCCTGACGCCTCGACGCCGTCGAGAAACAGCGACCGCACGGCCGCATAGACAGTGTCGGCGTCGAGACCGCCGTCGAACAGCTCGGCCTCCGCCGGGACGGTGAAGCGATCACGCGGCGTGTAGGACGAATTCGAGAGCTCGTGGCGCGCACCGGAATCAGCAACCTCGCCCATCAGACGAGCCTTGATGGCCTTCCGGCCACCGCGGAACAGTTTCGTCACCTGCTGGTACACCCGCTGCTGATCGCTTTCGGGGCTATCGGCGTAGCGGTTGGGCCGCAACAGGCGTTCCAGTTGCTCCTTGCGCAGGCTCTGATCGCGCCTGACATGGTCGACCAGGACCGCGAGCTGCCTGTCGTCGAGATCCGACAGATCCCAGTCACCGTCCGCTTGTTGCTGTCCCACCAGTTGATCGAGCAGCGCCTCCGGATCCTTCGCGGCGGCGGTGGCGGAATCCTCACCGCCGATCGGATACCAGCCTTCAACACCACCCTCACCGATGAACACATACTCGACATCGCCTGCGTCCAGGGTCGCCCGCAGGTCTGGGTCCGTGTCCAGCCGGTCCAACGCATCCCGGAGCAGCGTTCTCCGGGACCGGAGCCGGTCACCGCGCAACTTCAGACCTCGCAGCAGCAGCGTGTCGCGCGCGGCGGGGATGGTCAGCGTCCGCTGTGCGTCGTCCAATGCGGCCAGGTCGTTCGACTTCCACAGCGACAGGAACGTGTCGACCTGCTGCTCGATGCCGTCGGTGCCGTCCGCGAATTCCTGGCTCAATGCCGCGAGATGTTCACGGAGCAACTCGCCGAGGCCCGAGACCTCGCTGTTGCCCTGCTCTGCGGCTGAGATCGACCTCTGTAGCGCGGCAATGGTTTTGAAATCGGAGAGACACCGTTGATGGCTGTCGCCATCGATCCTGGCGCGGATGCTCTGCGCGGCCGTCTCGGCGTCCCGCAACTGCCGGTCGATCGCCCGTATCTCCGCCTCCGTCCGATCAAGCACGCCCAGCGGAGGCGGCGGTTCGGTGTAGGTGACGGCGTCCTCGGAGTTCCAGTTGTTCACCAACCGGAGCCGACGGCGCGGTGGCCCGGAACGCTCCTGCGCCCTACTGCTGTGCCGTCCGGAATCCGCTGCGGCCGTGCGGGACAACTCAGCCCGAAAAATTCCGCCCTCGGCAAGAATGCCGAACCACGCCTCCAGCACGGGCCGGACATCGAGGCCGTCTCGCCAGCCGCTCCCCCACGCCGCCGTCAGCTGTTTCACCGCGATGTCGCACTCCCGCCGACCGTCGCCCGACAGGACATCCCAATAGACCACCCATCGCCCATCCTGACTGGAAGACAATGTGTTCCACTCGAGGCCGTGTCCATCCAGCAGTGCGATGGTCACCGATCCGTCAGCCCGCCAGTCAACCGTCACGGATCCGGAACCCACACCCTCGGCGACCCAGCGTTTCACCCAGGAGGCGTCGGTGCGCGGCTGGGCCTGCTGTACCAGCGACTCCACGATCGTGCCCAATTTCTTGCTGCCATGGGGCTGGCCGGCCATCGCGGTGAACCGCGTGCTTCCTCCGTCACGATCGAAGTCGATGCGCGTCGCATCCGCGCCGACGGTCAGAACAGCGCGATGCTTTGCGCGCCCGCCCATCGCCACCGTGGAGCGCCGCGCCATCTCCGCCTCGCTCGGAGCGACCAGACCGATCCGAACCGGAGAGTCGCCGAAAGCCGGTGCGGCCCACGCGCGGAACCTGGACGGCGCGTCGGTGAATCCGACCGCGGCGAGCGCGCCCAGGACAGCACCGGCGGCCTCGGATGTCAGGTCCGCGGTCAGTTCCGACCGGCCGTTCGCCCCGCGGACGCCGAATTCGAGCCGGTGTGATTCGCCGATACCGACGCGCAGACCGGTTTCCGCACCCAGATGCACGGCCGCCGTGCCCTCGGGCACGGACCGCAGCATGGCCTCCGCGGCCGCGATGACGGCCTGCGACAACGGGTTTTTCCACCCCGGCAGACCGGACAGTTTCGCTTTCATCTGGTGCACCACATGATCGACCGATTCGGTCGTGCCCAGCGAGAACTCCCACTCGGCGTACCCGGTCCCTGATGACTCCGTCGGACTGGCGTCTGCCCGGCCATCCCGGGCTGCCTGGCGAGCAGCCTCGGCGGCAAACTGCTCGGCGATGAACTCTTCCTCGCCGGAACGCAGCTGCGTCCAATGCTGTGGGCCTTCCATGCTGCCGTCCCCGAGCCGGAACGGCCGGCGCGTCTGACGCTCCCGCTGCGTGTCGACCGAGACCGGTGGGTGTTGCAGAAGCACGCCGACCCGGTTCAGCTCGACGTAGCCGTTGTCGCTGTGAGCGAAGGCATGCGCGGCGTTGCCCAGCTCGACCGCTTGACCGGCCACGTCGCTGGCAGCCGCACCGACTATCCGTGCCAGCCCCGGCGTTGACCACTCAGCATCCGCGACACCGGCGTTCCACATACCACGGGAAAGGATCGCGATCGTGCACTCGCCGGAGATCGCGAAACTGCGGATGAACTCCGTGCCCATCGGCACACCCGCACGGGGGCGCACCGCGTTATCCCGGACGAACTCCCGGTCTTCCTTGCCCAGCGCCCAGAACCTCATACCGGCGAATGGCATCCGCAGCGCCGCTGCCTCGGACTTGCCGCCTTTCATATGCACCGGGACGACAGTGTGGTCCTCGGTCAGCAGTCCCGACCCGCCCTCGGCGTCCCCGAATGCGTACACCCGGACGTCACCGGCCCACGCCACCGTCACTTGCCCCGGCCGCGCCAGTGTCACCGCGATCGAGCAGGCCTGCGGATTCGCCCCCACCAGGTATCCGGGTGCGACCGCGGCGTGCACCACTCGCTGTGCCGCCTCGAGCGCGCCGTGCACCGCCTGTTCCGCATCGAATCGGTCGGGATCCGAATCCCGCAGCAAGCTTTCCAGATGCTCACGAGCCGCGTCAGCGGCGGCCTGCGCCACCTGTCCGATACCCGTCTTCCCTGGCAGCGGGTCACAAACCACACCCAAGCTGACGGGCGCACCACCGTGCTCGACCACCGCAGACGCCGCCCCGCCGTGGTGCTCGAGCTGTTCGCCGGGATCGCTGATAATGGCAACCGAACCCAGATTCCGCAGCACCCTTCCGTCCGGTTCCGGCCGCGAAGAACGCTCACCATCCCCGTGACCATTCCGTCCGGATTCCTGATCATCCGAAGCCGCCGCCTGCCGCATCGACGACGGATCGTCTGGCTCGGCCGAAGCAACCTCACGCGAAACAGGACCGGGCGAGGCTTCGGCCTGGTCCGCGGCGGATATATCCTCCGGGGCACTGTGCTCCGCCGCCGAACGCGCGGAAGTCTGGTCTGCCCGAATGTCTTCCAGCGGGAACCGGTGGTAGGCCGCCACCGCCTTGCGCAACCGGTCGTACGGTGACTCCGAATCAGGTTGCGCCACAAGCAGGTTCAGCGGAATGTTGCTCAGAATCGCATGCAAAGCGCGCAAGTGCCTGTCCGGTTCGAACAGGTCCGCCCTCAGATCGGGCTGCCCACCTTCAAGCAGACCGCGCACACCTGGATATGCCTCCGCCGCCTCCGCCAGCGCATCCAACACCGCCGCCCGTGCCGCCGCGATGTCGCCACCGGATTCGCTCTGCGATCCCGATTGCCTACTGCCGGACTCCGACATCAATTCTGGCTCAACACCTCCGGCGGATCCGGCCTGCTCCCAGTCGACCTTCTTTCGATCCGGCGCCGCAGATTCGGCGCCGTCGACCGCGTCCCCGGGAAACCTCCGGATGTTGGGATGCGCTTCCGGACCCCGCATCAACTTGCGGTCGGGACCACTCCAACCGCCCAGCCGATCCCGACGACCGGACCCGCCTTCGGGCCTGCCGCCTCGCTCGGTGTCGGTGCCGCCGACGCGACCTGTGTCCGCACCGCCCGGGTCTGGCTGCGTGGCGTCGTTCTCGTTCGAGACGGCCGCGTCGGTCCCGGTGACCAGCTCCTCGACAGACGACACCGGAGCCTCGTGGGCGTCGGCCTCAGACTCGCCCAGCGCGACACCAGCACCATCCCCGTCTGGTCTTTGTCTCAGGAGGCCCGCGTTACCGCCATCCCGTCGGTCACCGGATTCGCGGAACGTCCACGTGGCGCCGGGCACACCGGACACCTTGATCGTCACCACCCGGTCGAGATACGCACCCGAACAGGTGGCGACGAGTTCACCGCCGCCGTAGCCGAATGCCTGCCCAATTGCTTCTGTCGCGTCGCTGATCTGACGCGGATCGGCCCAGTCATCCATGAACTGTTCGACCTGGCGGATCAAGGCCGCCCTTTCGCCAGCGGAAATCGTCCAGGTCGCGATCAGTCGGCGATTGTTCGCCTCGCCGCGGACAGAGAGCTGTAGCCACGTGGCGCCGTCTTCGGCGGTGGCCCGGAAACGCAGCGGACCGGAAGCACCCTCCGGGCGAGTGACCACGGTCTGGCCGTCGAAGTCGTTGCATCCGAGCCACACCAAGTAGCGCAACGTAGGCCGCAGGTCGTCGTACCCCCAGTCGCGCAGAGTCGAATCGAGTTCGCCGCCCCGCAGAGTGGCATGACTGCGCACGATCAGGCGTTGCTCGCCATCCACTGTGTGAACGCCAAGGGGATGTGGTGGTGTGCCGAGAGGCTCGGTGCCGACCGCTGCCCGGGCCCGGTCCAGCGTGTCCGCCAATGACCGCTGTTCCTCGGAGATGTTCTCACCGTGGAGATCCGCTGCGGCAAAAGCCTCGGGAAACGCTTCCGGCTTGTTCAGGTCGCCGTCCCGCAAGCTGTAGCTGGTGAGGCGGTCGGCCTCCCATTGCAGACCGGCTACCTCCGCGTCCGTCCGCTGTTGCACGGATTGGTGCGCGAAATGCCCGAGTTCGTGCAGAATCACCGCGTACCAGGGATTCTCGACCGAACCGACAGCAAAACCGGTGGCAATGTCCTTGGCAGTCTTGCGTCGCAACAGGTCGGGATTCTCTGCCATGGTCACATCCAGCGCGACCACCCCCCACCGCTGCCCGTCGGTGGTGTAGTCGAACGCGGCGGCCACCGCGTCGCGGCTCAGCCATTCCACGCAGATTTCCGCCGGCATCAGATCCGGGTGCATGCGGCTGATGCGGGCGAGCGCTTCGACGATCTGCTCGACCGTCTCCACGGGTACCCTCGCCCGCTCCACGAACCCCACGAGCCGCACCTTGTACCGGTCCCACACATCGGCGACGAGGGCGGCTTTGCGCCCGCCCGGGTCCGGATCGAGGTCCTGCTCGGTCTCCACACGCAGCGCACGACTTGTCTCGGCAACAAGTAGCGCACACAGCGTATCGACGGCCGGGCTCGCGGACGCATCGGTGGTGGCGGCAACGGCGACGCGGGCGAGGGACTCCGCCGCCGCATGCCTCAGATTCGGCGCGCCGTCACGGGTACTGCGCGGACTGAACTGGTCGATTATCCATTTCAGGCTTCCCGCCCTGCTTGGTGCAACATCCGTCGCCGCACAGTACTGCTCGAACAGTTCGACATCTGCCAGGCCGTCGAAGCGGCGGCCGGCGACGGTGCTGTCCATCGCAGCGCCGATCAGGAAAGCGGCGGCGAAACGTCCCGGATGTTCCGGGGTACCGCCGCGCTCCACGACGGATTGGGTCAACAACTCCCGGTCCGCCAGCAGCCGCGCGTTCAGGACGACATCCACCACCAGCCGACCGTTTTCGAGCACGGCTTGCACCCGCCCGAAACTGTCACTGTCGAACTCCGCCGCGGCGGCGCTGCGCACCTCCAACCACGGGAACCGGCCGGACAGTGCTTCCCACTCGGCCGACATCTCCTCGAGGGTGAGAACCTCTGGCCCCTCATCGGTTTCGACTGGTGCGGAAGCCCGGCTTTCGGTGTGACCGGAAAGGCCACGATGCGAGGCCGTCGATCCGATCTCCGCCGGCAACTTCCGCGGCGGCCAGGGCTCGCCAGGTCGCCATATCGGCCCGCGCGGCCCGCGTCTGCGGGCATCATCTCCGGCCGACGGATTGTCGGTCTGCGTAGCCGTAGGTGCCGCTCGTCCGGACTGGTCCCCGCCGGCATCGGCGGACTCCAGGTCGGATTTCGGAGCCGGTGCCGAGCTTTCCACTTCCGGCCCATCGTGCGACTCGGTCTCCGTGGCCTCCTGCAGTTCCGTCTCGGCGATGCGGTCGAGCAGCGCGTCCGCATCGTTCGCGAACAACTCGAGAAGCTCACGCTCGATATGCACCAGGGCAGCGAACCGTTCGGATTCCGTCGGCGGCTGACCGTCGACTCCGGTATTGACCTGAAGGATCTTGTTGGCCAGGGCCTGGTGGGCATCCTTCCGGGCGGTTCCCTGCGGGACCCGGCTGTCGATATAGCCGTAGAGCCGCTGTGTGACGGCATCCGACGCCGCCCTTGCCCTTTCGGCAGCATGTGGAAGTTCGGTGAGCGCAAGCGGTTCGCCGGATCTGTCAGCGGGCGGCTGCTTCACCTTCGGTATCTCGGTGATGTGGTCCGCTCCGACAAGCGCACGCTGCCACTGTGCGCGCAAAGCGTCGAATACCGCAGTGGAGAATTCCTGGTCAACGCCACTGCGTTGCCTGGCAGCCGTTTCGCCCGCCGCGAATTCCGCATTGGCTCTTTCGACGATGTCGCGGGCAAGTGCACGCAAATCGTCGTCGATGTCGCCGACTGGGCGATCCTGGTACGGGTAAATCTCTTTCAGCAGGGCGTGATACGCCTTCTTGTACTGCTGATATCCGGCAGCTGTGGGGATCGCATCACCCAGCAGGATGTGCAGTTCGGTGACGAGTTCCGGCACGTCCTCCGGCTGCCGCGTCATCTGCTCGACCACCGCAACCAGCACCGCCATCGGATCGAGGTTGCCCTCGCGCATGATCGGGGCCTTGATCCGCTCCTGTACCCAGGAATAGAAACCAGGTGGCTGATAGAACGGCAGCCCCTCACTCTGCTCGTCGACATACCTCCGGTATCCCTGATTCAGCCCGGCGGCCACCAGGTTCCGGATCGATTCGCCTGCGGAGCCGACCAGCAGGCTGAGCAGTTCTCGAACGAAGGTATGTTCGTCTGCCGCGAACTGCGTGGCTTCCGGCGTGGCGCCGGTACGGAAACGCCGACTCCACTCCAGGAAGCTCTTCCCGACGACGATCCGCGGAACTCCGGCGGCCAGACGGGGATACAGCGAGAACAGCTGTGACAGCCGCTGCAGGAAGTTTCGGGCGACCGTGTCCGGTGACTCGAAGTACGGTGCGTCGAATCCGAACACCTTGACCCCGTAGCGCTGTTCGATCCACGCCGCGATTTCGGCTGCGGTTCCCTCGTCCTGCAGCCCCTGTTCGGTTACTTCGGTCCATTCCTCGGTGTCCAGGTAGGGGAGAACCGCTTCACGCAACGTTCGTCGCTGATTGCGCGACAGGTAGTCGCGGCGAACCAGGTCCAGTGCGGTGTCTACGGCCTCGAGCGCCGAATCACCGGATAGTTTGTTCAGCAGATCGGCAACCTGCTGTGCATCCGCTTCGGCGGCTTCATACGCCTTCGCCAGCTTCTGGCGCAGCTCGTCGAAGGTCGCCATGGGGAACCCCAGTCCTGCGGACTGGTAGATCTCGGCGTATTCGGCTACCGCGTCGAGGTATTCGAGGATGCCGCGAATCTGGGCGCTCAGCTCATCGATGTCGTCGTCGTGATCCGGTGCGCCCAGAATCTCCGTACGCATGGCGTCGAGTGCGGCCTTCACCTCCTCGGCGGTCCCCAGCCCGCCGCTGCGAGGCGCCTGCTCGGTAAACGACTCGCTCGCCTGCTCGATCAGCAAGGCATACAACTGCGCCGCCAGGTCCGACACGCTGTCCTGCTGCCGTGTCATCTGGTCGACCACCACAGCCATCACCGCTGTGGCGTCGAGCTTTTCGCCGGGGAAAGCGTCGGGTCCGAGCTTTTCCCGGACCCATGCGCGCATGGCGCGGGCCTTTTCTTCCTCATCCGCGTCTTCGAGGTACGGACGCGCTGCGCTGAAGGCCTCTGTCAGCTTGTCGACAACAGCTTTTCGCGCCCGTCCGTCCCCGGCATCGAGTAAGAGCCGGGCCAGATCGCTGTGGAAGGCACGATCCTCGCCGGCGATATCCGAGTGAGATTTCTGACCAGCCCGGAAACCCGTGCTCCAATGCTGGAAGTGTGTTCCCACGAATATCCGTGGCAGCGCCTGAGCGATGTCCGGGTTCCGCCCCAGCAGCGCCGATAGCCGGCGCAACAACTCCCTCGCCACGAAGTCCCGGGGGATGAAGTATCGGCCATCCAGGCCGACAACCTCGACACCGTACCGCTCTTCGAGCCAGGCTTTGATCTCGGCCGCGGTCCCATCCCACCGCAGCCGCAGCTGTTCGACCTCGGCCCAGGCCTCGGCATCCATGACCGCTGCCAGCGCCTGCACCAGCGCCTGCCGCAGCTCCGGTGACAGGCCACGCTCGCGTACCAGCTCCCGGGCTCGGTCCACGACCTCGGCTGAAGGATCGGTCGACAGCTGCTCCGCCAGGGTGGCGACTGTCGCGGCCTCATACGAGGCGAGTTCGTTCCCGAGTTCGGTGCGCAGATTGTCCGGATATATGCCGACCAGCGACAGCAGCTCGCGGGCCCGCGCGGCCGCGGCGTCGGAAGCAGCGGCGCGAAGCTCATCGATCGACTCGTAGACGGCCAGCATCGTCGCCAACCGGTCTCTCGGGACGGTGGGGTTCTTATAGAACCGCAGCAGGTTCCGTGCTTGCTCGGCTACCTCGGGGGAAGGGGCAGCGGTGAAGGCCGCGATCAGCTCCTGAGCATGATCCTCGAGCAGCGCCACATCGTCGCGCTGATCGTCGTCATCAGCTCCCGCCGATACAAAGAAGACCCGATACCGCACACCCCCATCACCAAGGTACTTCGCTGTGCGGGTCTGCATCGTCGTGTATGCGGCACCCTCTTCCGATTCGGGAGAACCGAATACATCGGCCGATTTTCTTCCGGCGGCGGCCGTGAGCTCGACCCACACACCGTGATCACCGTAGATCGATATCTTTGCTGATGCTGCACTACCACTGCCGACCACTGTGTCGACGGCATTCCCGATCTTGTTCGCCAGTTCCCCGGCCTGCTCCGGCGACCACCCGTGCCGTTGCATCGCGGCGTCGGCCTTGGCCGCGATATCCGTACCGGCGTCCTTCGTCCCGGCAAGCACGTTCTCCACCAGATCCGTCCGCTGGGGAACAGAGGGGCTCGCATCCGAAGAACGGATCCCGGGCATCCGGGTGGCGGTGCGGGTTCCGCCGCCACTTCCCGGTCCTGCGGTCGAGCCGCCCGACGCCGACTTCGAACCGTCGCCTCCTGTCCGGGCGGCGGGTTTGTTCTGCTGGCCGGCGATTTCAGATCCGGAATCGGGCCGCGCCTGTTCACCATCGAAACGCATCGAAATGCGGTGGCCGCCACCGCGAATGGGTTCGAACTCGAGTCCCGCTGCCGCCCCCCGCGCCGTCAACCATCCGTTGTTCTCGTTCAGCAGATCCAGCAGATCAACGCGCCCCTCGACATCGATGATGTCGACGCGCACACCTTCGCCCTGCGGCACCTCAACCCGCACCGGCCCACCAGTCTGCGACACCACTTCAATGGCCTCGCCGACGGCAGTTCGAATCCGCGAAACCTCGTCTGGTGACACCCCCGCCTCGGCCAGCCGGACACCGACTTCGTACACCGCCTGCGCCGCGCTGGCGGCATCACCCGGAGTAACGCCCACCCCGGCCGGATCCGGTGCAGCCCGGAATCCGATCGAAAACCGCTGCCCACCAACAGGTATCGGCTCGACACTGTGCATCCGCGTGGAGGGCCGGTCAGCGGGTTTCCCGAATACATCCTGCGCCGAAGCATGGCCGGTGGTGTCGATAATGTCGACCCGCACCGAGTCTCCGAGCTGCCGCCCCTCCACCTGTGTCCGACCGTCGGCATCCACGACACCGACCGCATCGGCAACCGCCTGCCGAATCTCGGCAACCCGCTCGAGCTGCCACCCGGCACGGGTCAGTAGGCGCGCTACCGCATCCGCTGCCCCGGCCGCGTCTCCGGAAACCACCGTGTGGGAGGTATTCGATCCGATCGCACCGGATACCGCATCCGGTTTCCTACCCACGACACCGGAATCCGAAATCCCGGCGGCTCCGGCGTCCCAATCCTTCGCCAGTTGTTCCAGTCGCGCCAGTCGTTCGCCGTCGCTCAGCACGCGCCCGTCGATCGGCGAGCCATTCGCGGTCCGCGAAGCTTCCCCCAGGAACGTCTCCGCGCGCGTACGTGCAGGCCCTTCCGGGAACAAGTCCGGATGCGCCTCGCGGTAGAGCCGCTGCAGAATCGACTCCGACCGTGCCCTGGCCTCCACCGCTTCGATCGCCGAGCGGATATCTGTCATGGGGCCACTGGCTTCCGATGGTGGCGCTATCTGGGTCCGCCGGACTTCAACAGCACTGGGGGTCGAGTCCGGGGCCACACCGGCGCGAGCCGTCTCCCCCGGGATCGTCGCATCCGGGGACCCTGTCTGCACCAGACGGTGAGCCGCTTCGAACAACGCCCACGCCGCATACATGTCCGCCACCCGCGACGGCCCTGCCGGGGCACCACCCATCACCGACACCGCCGAGGAACCCGACTCGCCGGCCAGAGGCGGAGGGAGGACACCGCGCAGCAGGATCGCCATGCTCTGCCGCAACATCAGCTCTGCCATCGGCCCGGCCGACAAGCCGGTCCGGCTCTCCATCGGATGGTTGCCGGAT
Organism: Nocardia sp. NPDC051787; assembly: GCF_040681325.1. Taxonomy (NCBI): domain Bacteria; kingdom Bacillati; phylum Actinomycetota; class Actinomycetes; order Mycobacteriales; family Nocardiaceae; genus Nocardia; species Nocardia sp. NPDC051787. The sequence goes on along the minus strand of NZ_JBFAYO010000020.1, from coordinate 23,859 downwards.
GGCATCTCGGTGAACAGCATCGGCAGCTCGTCGAACCGCATCTGATACCGTGTGCCGCCCCATTCCTCCTGGTAGATCCGGAAGCTGTCGGCCGCGGCGCGCGCTTTGGGGAAGTTCCGGCCCTCCGGACCGTCGAACACATCGGCCGAAACCCTTCCGCTGCTGGCGAACACGTTCACGAACAGCCCGACCTGCCCGGTCTCGGTAGGGATGACCGCGCCCCGCACGGTTGACCCGGCACCGCGGGCCGCAGCGTGCTCGACCACCTCGCCCAACGCCGCGGCGATCGCATCGATACGAGACGGGTCGATTCCGGCCTTCCGCAACGGAGCCAGCACCGGCTCGAGCTGTGGTCCGGCCTCGTCACCGGCCCGGATCTGCACGGTGAAATCGACTCGGCCGCTGTTCGGTTCGGGGATCTCGAACCGAATCCGCTCGGCACCATTCGCCGAAGCGACCTCGATGCTGCTGTCGGGCAACGACCGCAAAGCTCCACCCGGCCGCGACATCGTCGCCGCCTGGCCGTTCGTCACCGTGACATCCACCCGCAGACGCCCGTCCGGCAGCATCGCAGCGTCGACCCGCACCGGACCGCCGGCGTCCACGGCACCCGCCACGTCTCCGGCCACCGCCTGACGCAACGTTTCGACCGCCCTACCAGACCAACCTGCATTGGTTGCTGCCGCCGCGACCGCATCTGCCGCCTTCATAGTGCCGGCCGAATGTCCGCGCGGAATCTCCACGCTCACAGACGATTCTGGGACCGCGCTAGACCGTTCCGGGACAGCTCCGGCGGGCACCCGCGGATCCGGCGCCGCGTCGGCGCCGCCCGGCTTGGCGGCACCTGGTGCGTCCTGCGGTCCGGCCGCCACATTCGATCTCGGCGTGCCATCCACCGACGCGGCACCGGATGGACCGGGCTTGCCGGCTCCGGCCTCACTGGGTGCGGAAGGCGCCTTCGGTGCAGCGCCTTTCGCGCCGACACCTTCCGCCGGGGTCGCTGCGATGGCCCGCGGGGCGGATGTAGCAGTGGTAGACGATGTCGTCGTGCCTGCTGATGGTGCGGTGTGCGCAGAGGATGCCGAAGTGTTCGAACCTGCGGATGACGAGGTGGCAGCCGCCGACGCCGTGGGCGCGCCGGTGCTCGCGCCCGCCTCTCGATGCAGGTTCTTCAGCGGAGCAAGGTCGATCGGCTCACCGGCGTCATGGCTGCGTTTGATGTCCTCGTACGCTGCGGAGGCCTCCTTCGCGATGCTTTCGGAGAAGGCTCGCTGCTCGGCAGTCATGGCGTGTTCGTTTATTCGGGTCTCGCGTAGCAGGGTGCGGAACAGCTGCTCCGCCTCATGCCTCGTCCCATATTCCGGCGCAGGCACATCGGCCTTGGGCGCAGATACCGCACCATCGCTGTTCGGTTGCCGATATGGCTGCGCCATCGCAAGCTCGGCCCGCATGCCCGAGGCGGCACCATGCATGGCCCCGGTTGCGGCACCGCCGAACAGAAGTTCCTTGTGGAACGTCCAGTCGATGGCGCCCAAATCGATAGCACCGTTCTGCCCCAGCTGCATGGCCGCCTGGTACATGATGCCTGCGGTCCACATGCCGACCGCGCCGGCCGCACCACCGGCCGCGCCCGAGATCGTGTTCCGGACCATCATCGACAGGCTCTGACTCAGCCACCGCTCGACCTGTTTCGCGACCGAGACGCCGACCATGCCGCCCGCTGCCCACTGCACCAATGTGCCGAAGAATTGCCATACGTCGAAACCCTGCCGATGGCCGACTGCATTCTGATAAAGCTGGATTCCCGCGTCTGTGGCCGCTCCGATGACACCCATTTTTACGCCGGCTTTCAAGCCGGGGCCGATGATGATCTCCTTGAACAATGGCAGAAGCGAATTTCGCGGTCCCGGCGTTGCCGCCATCAGGGCGAGTGTCTCCCCCGACCGCACCCCGGCTGCGGCGATGGCCTTCCGGCCCCAGCCGAGCAATGTCGGAATGATCATCGCAGCCCACTGTGGTGCAACCATCAAGAGCCTGATGATCGCATGAGCAGTGATAGCGGCGATGATCGCCTTTACTATCTGATCGTACTCGATCTGGGTGGCGGCCTTCTCGATGAAATCCGCGAGGTCATCGAATCCCACGGCCAGGTTTTCGAACGAAAGCTCCCCCGAGATGAGGTCATTGAGCTGGCTGCGTACCGTATCGGCCAGGTCTCCGTACAGCACGTCGTAATTCAGTGCAGAATCGACGGTGTCCTTCAGTTCGGGAGAAAGTGCCCGGACCTCGTCGGCAAAGAATCTCACTACCTCCGCGAGCTCGAACATCCCGTCCGGGTTGCTGTCGTTGTACTCGTCGAAGAAGTTCAGCGCCGTCAGAATTCTCGGATCTATCCATGCCCACAGATCAGTAACAGACATACACGCGACTCACCGTGCACGGCCGGAATCCGGAAGCGATCGGCCCGGATTCACCAGCCGCGATCGGTGACCTCCGAATCCGAAGTTGCGAGCTGCTCGAGGTCATCATCGGAGTCGATGGACTGCGGTTCCGGATCAGCCGCAGGATCACCGTGCCAGCCGCTGTCGCGAACTCCCCAATCCGGAGCGGGTGGCAACTCCACCACATTGGTGAACACCAGTTGTTCGTCGTCTTCGCCTGGCGCGGTGTCGGTTTCCGGCGGCGTGAGCAGCGCCGTCGGCGGATCGGGAATCAGAGCCGTCAGGTCGGGGGCGCCAGGCAGGAAATCGGACAGGTTGGGCAGATTCTGCGGGTCCTGCATCGACTTCACCAGATCCGCCGACTGTTGCCGCACCTGGACCGCGGCGTCGCGGGCGGCGGACAGCACCGCCTCCGCGATCTCCGGGTAGCTCAATGTGCCTATGCGGGACGAGAATTCGATATTCGCCGGAATGCCATCGGCATCGACGGTCACGGTGACCCGTCCTTGGGCGGCCGAGGCAGAGGCCGACAGACGCGCTCGTTGTTGCTGCATCTGCTGCAGCGTCTGCATGTCCGAGCGAAACGAATCCATCAGGGCGGCAAGCTGTTCCTTGGCTGCCTGGTTCGCCATACGTATCCTCCCGTCCTCGACACAGATAAGGTTGCCGTCTCGCGACGCGTGCGGTCACCGCACGCTTGTCACCTGAACAGTTCCGCGTTGTCCGCCTCGGTCTGCTCCAGCGCGGATGCGGAGTCTTCCAAACCGGTCCCGTACTCGACGGTCAACTCACCCCTCGACCGATCGACGTCAGCAAGACTCTCGCGCGACGGTCGATAACCGTTGTCCCCGTATTCGATCTGCTTGCTGTATTTATCTTCTCCCCAGACCCAGTCATAGGCAGCCGTGTCGGCGAGGAATCGTTCGGCGATGGAGATCATGTCGTGACCCACACGCTGCAAACGCTTGCCAACAGCTCGCACCTCGTCGGGATCAACGTTCAGTTCCCCGGTCATCCCGTTCTCCTCACCCACCACAGCCGCCGATAAATCTGCGCAGCAATCATTTCACGAATCAGCCACCATCCCGCCTCAAGAAAACATCAAATCTCTATGCGCTCAATCGAAGCCGACGGCAACACCCGGCAAGCTACCCCGTCATTGGTCCGATAGCGACACTGTCCGCTGCGACGGCGGTACCTGCCTACGGCCGGTTGCCGGAGCCGCAGGCGCCGACGAGCGCTCCTGGGCAGGCGTGGCCACGGCCCCCGCCGACGACTGTCCCGAACCAGGCCGGATCGAACCGTCGCCCACCACCGGCCTCGTCATGTCGGGCGCGTCGCCCAGCGCCTCATCGATATTGTCGGCGCGATCCAGGTACTTGGCGCGCTCATGCTTACTGTCTTGCCCAGGCCGAGCACCAGCACCGGGGGCACCAGCGGCCCCCGGCGCGCCAGGGACACCGGCCATCGGCATACCCGCCATCGGCGTGCCGGCAGTAAGAGATGCCGTGGCGCCGGGAGCCAGACCTGCCCGGGGAAACAGTCTCGAAGCATCGTAGGTCCCCTTCGGCGTACCGGCACCAGTGCCACTGCCAACTCCGGCGCTTCCCGCACCACCCAGGGCGCTCGGTTCGAAGGCCGACGTCTCGGCCGAATCGAGGCTGCTGGGAACCGAAGGCAGCGTCGACGGCGCCATCGACTGCGCAGCGGATTCCGCCGCTCGCTGAGCCAGCCTCATACCCTGATCCAGGGCCTGCTGGGCGGCGCCGATACCCTGCTGGAGCGCCGATTGCAGCGCCTGTTGCTGTGCGGCCTCTCGCTGCGCCCGAGCCCATTCCTTTTGCTGGGCAGCGAGGTCGTCGGTGTAGGACGGGTAGCCGGGTGTGGTGGAAGAATAGTCCGAGGCGGGCGATGCCAATGCGGCAGGGGTGAAGGCCGAGGAATCCGAACCACCACCGAGTATGTCATCGGGATCAAGTCCGAGGGAATCCAATAAATCATCATACGCCTTCAACTCGAGCCCGGTGTAGCGTTCTGCACCTACATCATTCATCAAAGCGATCAGTTCGGCGAGGTCGGGAAAACTGGAATCCGCTATCTCCATTTTACTGGTGTAGTTTGCTACCATGGCGTCGCGATCTTCTCTGACGAACTCTTTCACCTGTTCCCAGTCCGCTTCCGATGCGACGGTTACTTCACTCAGTTCGTTGAGAGTCGGCATCGCCTCCCCGGTTGCCCTCATCCAGTACGCCATATAGGTGCCGAGATCACGCATCGCCTCGGTCGCCGGCTGGATATTCTGGACGTCATTGACATCCTTCATGAGGGTAGCCATCCAAACGTCCTTCGAATCCCCCTCCCAATCCTCATTGGTCAGGGTGGTAGCTCGACTCCGAAAGTCGGAAAAGGTCTCGGAAAGCACTGTGCCCAACTGCTGCCAGGTGCGGGCCAGATTGAACAAGTAGTCGGAGATATTGTAGGTCTTGAGATACTCTCCCAACGACGCCATTTTATACCATAACTCCATACCTTCGGCATGATTGTCGAGATCATACAAAAATGGGCTCTCGAATGTGATACTCGCACCCAGAATTTTCGGGTACGCTGCCACACCCTTCCCGTAATCAACCGAGGGCTCGGGAATATACGCATTGTCCGAGAAGTGCGGGTTCTGCGGTAAGGAGTCGTACGAATCACCGGCCAAGGCACCTCCCGTTGGCATCGAAGGCGGCGTAGAATACTCCGAATACTCCGACAGACCCAGGCCATCGAACAATTTCTGCGAGTCGGCGTCCGCCCTATCGAAGGCCTTTCCCGCGTCCACGAGAGTTTCGAATCCCGATTGCAGTCGCTCCAGCACCTGGTCCACGATTCCAAGGAATTCCACAGTTCTTGCCGAGAGCTTCTCCGAAAGAGGTGCGCCCTCGGGCAGCGGTGAGAGCGCCAGATCGACGAATGCGTTCTTTTCTCCGTACGACTTCACCGCGGTCACATCATAGTAAATGTCGCGATACAGTGCCGCCGTCTTATAGGCGACGCCATTGTCCAGCTTCAATTTGCCGCTGGAGACTGCGTCCTGCAGCCCATCCCAGCTCACCGCGGTGGTGGCAGGATCGGTCCCACCGTCCTCGGTTCCCGTCAAACCGAGGTCCTCGGGACTGACATACACCGGATCGGTCGCTTCCTCCCCGGTCCCGGCCGACTGTTCGTCCTCTCCGCCAGCCATTGGTCATTCTCCTGCCCGTTCTCTGCCGCGCTCGGGCGTCCACGCCAGCTGTCGCCGCCGCACCGGGAACGGTCACCTGTCTTTGTCCTAGCACTGTCTGAGAATCAACGACGTTCGTCCTTGATCGCCCGGACCACTTCGGCGAGCTCGCTGTCGATACGGGCGGTCAAGCCTCGGGCGTCCACACCGAAAGCCATCGGATGTCCTTGCCCTGCGATGACATACCTGCCGTCATCGCGCAGATCGCGCCACTCGAGCACCCGGCGAGCCGCGTGTCGTGGCCCGAATCTCGAAACTCCTTGGCCGACAAAGATAGTGCCGATGGTCGTGACCGGTGCCCGCAGAAATTGCTCGGCCCGGTACCGGGCTTGGTCTTCGGTCGGCTCACTGACCAGGGACTGGCCGTATTCATGGTCCATGCCCTCGTCGACACGACCGGACAGGTCGATTGCACCGAGCCTGCCGGGCTCGGCGTCGGGTATCCGTTCCACCACAGCCGCGCCGAGTTCCACCACCCCGTATTCCCGCACGATGAATTCGCCACCGTGTTCGCCGGGCTCACCCCAGACCTGCTCCAGCAAGTACCCGTCACTCCCCCGGCGCGCCGCGTGCACCCGGGTTTTCGCCCCGTCCGCGGCGAGATTCACGCCGTTGACTACGATCCGGATATCAGGTCTGGCCACGACATCGAGCACCTCCTCGAATTCGCCACCGAGCCGGTCCCGCACCGCTGCTCCCGCCGCCCGCTTTGCCTCGAGATAGTCTCGATACACCGGTATCCGGCACGTGAATATGAAAGGCCTGGGCAGTTGCCCCGACTCTCGCATGTCCTCCCACAGCGCCGCAAATTCCAGCCCGGTGAGATGCCAGCTTCTCATCATGTGCCGCCGCTTCCCGCGGCAGCTCCGTGATCTGCAAACTGTCCAGCGCCGGAGGTGCGGTTATGCCGGGCAGATCTCGTCAACACCACCTGCTGACAATATGGCGTTGGGTTTCGAAAGCATTTTCGCAGGTCGTCGACGCCGCAGTCTGGTAATTTACGACTTGATCTTTCATGTGTTCGAAGCGTTTCACCATCTCCATGGCCTTGGCAAAGAATTTTTCGGCCATGTCGGTATCAGCCCAAGCGTCGTAAGCCACCGTTTTTGCCGCATTGAGGAATCGTTCGGTATTCGCCTCGTTGCTGCCCACCACCTTGGCAAGATCGGAATCCAGCGAATCGAATACCCCGCGGTCGTAATGCATATCGTTTTTCCTTCCCCGACGCTGTCAGACGAGGGTTGTGTAGGTTTGCTCGTTCTCTTCCTCGGTCGCGATCAGGTCATTTTTCGATATCCCCAGCATCTCAACCAGATCGGTTGCCAGGGCAATGATGCCCTCGCCGTCGTCGCGCATGGAGATTCCTTTGCCGACCGCCGCATCCCTCGCCCTTCCTCCCCAGCCGTATCCGGCGTCCTCAACCGCGTTCGAGAATGCTCGTACGTCCGCGAGGAACCCGTCGAGCGCGTCGACGAACTCCGTTTGTGCCACGGAGACGACATCCGCATCCTGGTTCACCTGGTTCATGATCTACCCGCTCCATCCAGTATTGGCCAAAGTCCGTCCATTGGACTCAATGTACCGAAGTTTCACCTCGCCACGAACCGGTCGCCATGCTCAAATCTTCGTAAATTCCGAGCACTACATCAACACCTCGAGATGAGCTTTGACCTCAATCCACCAGGTGGCTTCGGGCCGGTCCGGGACGCCGGTTGGCGTGTTCTGGCGTGAAGTAGCCGCTGCCTGCCCAACTTTCCACGTCGATGTCGGTTTCGGGGCCGTGTCGGCCAGCCCGTCAGGTGGTTGCCAATTGCGACGGTGTGCAGTCGATTGTGTTGTGCCACAATATGATCCACGGCCCCGACCAGGTCCGGTGACTTGGGGTGGGCGCAGCGTCGATTGGCGCTACAGGCGGGTCGGTCGTGCGGCGGCACAGTGTCAGCGTCGATCCGAGCCCGCAGGACGTTCTTTACATCTCTTTGAGGTCCATACCCGATCGAGGTGGGCCACATCTCGAACCGTCCGGCCGCACCTCCAGCCGATGGATTCATATGGATCTGCGACGCCGATTTTACGGTCCCTTGAGTTTCGGCATCCATATGGAACCCGATCTTTCCAAAGACACCGTAAAGACTCGACCGAAATCCCTTCCGAGCGTTTCGTTCACCTCGGTTGTGACGATATTGGTAACGGAACCGATCCTGCCGGGGAACGGCCGGACCGCCCGGACTATCGATTGCGGTAGTAACTATCCGAATGCCCCAGGAACGAGAATGAGGGACCATGGGAAACATGCGCACCAAGGCGGCCGCGTCCATCGCCGCCGCCCTGCTGAGCGGCACCGTGCTGAGCGTGATCACTGCGGCGCCCGCGCACGCAGCCGACGCTTGCCGCCACACCTTCCACCACGAAGACCGAAACGGCCGAGTCGCCAACGTGCCGACGGACGGCGGCGGCTGCACACTGCGCCAGGGCGACTCGGGTGACGCCGTCAAAGCCCTCCAGGTCGCGTTGAAGCAGTGCTACGGTCACAATCTGTCCATTGACGGCCAATTCGGCCCCAGGACCAGAGATGCCTTGATCACTGCCCAGAAGAATGCGGGTACCGCCGCCGACGGCATCTATGGGCGCAACACCTTCGTCAAGATCAAGTGGCCCTACTTCGCCGAGGCCGTGGCCACCTGCCACCCCTTCGGCGTCTAGCCTCCGGCAGTAGTTCGTGATCCCACCTACGACTGACATGTATCGCCGCCGGTAGCGGCGGCCGTCGGAGGGTGTGCTGGGTGTCAGCGGTGCCAGGTGGGCGCCGCTGTACAAGGGCAGTTGAAATTCCGCCATGCGTGAACCTCTTACACATGGCGGACTCATGAGGCCGCCCGGAAGGCCCGCGGTTCGGCAATGGTGCTGGGCGGTGCGGAACGTTCGGCCAGTGGTGTGGTCGGGATGGCGCATCCATACAGTACGTCATACGCGGGTACGTCGACATTTGCCAGACCGGATGCCGCGTTCACCGTGGCCGAGACGATATTTGTGGGGAAGCGGAATACCTGCCCACCGGATTCGACTGCGGGAGTGCGGATCTCGCGCTGCCGGCGGCGAAACTGGACAGATACGCGCATCGGCTGATTTCACAGCTGGCGGCACGGGCGCGCTGCCGTTCACCAACAGTCGCGCGGCGGTATAGTTGCCCGGCACCTACGAGCCCGGTGATCCGTGTAGTACCGCGCAAACTATTCGAACAGTGATGCCATATATGGGGAATTTACAATCCCTTGAGCGCGGTGATTCCGTTGAGCGAACCCGCCCGCGGAAATTCGTGGAACCATGTCTATGAACCGGAGCCCGATGGGCGAAGTATCGACCAGTCGTATTTCGTCCGCGATCGGCGCGACATCGATGTCGGCCGGTGTATTTCGAGAGCGCAGGTGTGCGGAACGGCAATGGCTGGAAGGTTTCACATCCGATGACGGGACAGGACAAGGATGACCGGGACGAGACTGCGGCGGAGAGCACTCCGGATGTCGCGTTCACCCTCGCGGGTCTCGACGAGCAGGCGCAACCCGCCATCTCCGGCTCGAACGCCGATGCATCGGACGATGGGGAGGGCGCCGACCAGCCGCCCGCCGCGGACGAGCCTGCGGACGTCATTCAGCGGATCGTCGATCAGTTGACGAGCGCGGCGCCCGACCAGTGGCGTGCGCTCTACGCGGAGTTCGCGGTGACCGTCACGGCTGAGGCAGCGCAGGCCGTGTTCTCCGTCGGCGACACCGAGGTGGTGGCGGAGGTGTCGAAGGGGGTTCTGGAACTGGTCCGCGCGCATCGGGAAGTTGCGGCGGACGACGATTCGGGCCCGTGGTGGCGGTTGCTGCTGCATGTGACCGCGGACGGCGTGGTCGATGTGGACCACGACTACGGCGAACGCCCCTTCCCGGAAGAGCAGCTGTTCTCTCCCGCGGAGTACCGCGCGGACCTGGATCGGTATCCGCGTGAGCGGCTTCCGGTGTGGTTGGCGGCCTATATCGGGCACGAGGGCAGGCAGACGCGCAGCCCACAGCGGGCCGCCGTCGCGGCGCGGGCAGACCGGGCCGCCGAGGTGTGGTCGGAACTGATGGAGAACGAACTCCCTCCGTTCCCGGTGATGTGGGCGCGGTGGGCGACAATCGCGGCGGCGTTCGTCGCGGTCGGCTCCGAGTGGGGCCCGCGGATGATGCCGTCGCTGGCGTGGTTCGAAGGTTCTCGACGCAGCGGCTCCACCTTGTGTTCGCTACCGGGCGGCCGTGCCGTGCTGTCGGGCGGCGTGTGGAATGCCCCGGCGTTGGACGCCGTCTTCAACGGCGGCAACGAGATGCCGAATTTCTTTGCGGGAGCGCCGGAATGGGTGGCGGACCCGGTGTTGAACCCACGGGCCGAGACCGGCCTGATGTCGTTCTGCTACTGGTGGGAGGCCGGTCGATGGTATCGGGGCGAGTCCCCGGCGGCCGAGCAGTGCGCCCCCGCGATGCCCGGTGTGTGGAGCGCCGACACCGTAGCCGACATCGTGGCTCGCCTGCTGACGCGGCAGCCGAGTGCGGAGCAGCGGACCGCGGCAGGGACTTTGGTTACCGCGGCGGAAGCGGGTGTGGTGACCCGCGACACCGTCGTGAATGTATTCGGGGACAACGGTGTTCATGATGTCGACGGCGCCCTGTACCAACTCCGCCTGGCCGATTCGGTGATCGAGGTGCCGGACTCGATGCCGGAGCCGCTCGCGATCGTCCGGGTGCGGCAGTACGTGCTCGGGCGCGGTCTCGATACCAGCGGGTACCCTCTCGACGAGCTCGTCGCCGACCGGATCAGCTGCGGCTGGATGGTGTACGTTCCTGTACCGCAGGGCGAAATCGCCATCGGCCGAGCCATCTTCTACATCGCCGACGACGGCGTGCTGGAACTGTCCTCCTCCTCGGTTCCGCCCACGAAATTCGTCGCCGGATTCGAAAAGCGCTTCCGCGACCGCCAGCGTTCCGGGGTGTAGATCGATTCGGCCTCAGCACAGCCACGTCGGAGGCGGATCAAACGGGCAAGTTCCGCTACGGCTTGCCGACGGATTCCCGCTCCCGCTCACGGTGCAGCGTATCGGGGGATTCGCCGTCCAGGCCGTGCCACTTGCGCTCCGGCCAGCACAGCGCCGTGATGATCAGAAGAGCTTCCACGGCGATGACCGCCCACGCCACTATCTGGATCATCGGTCGTCTCCTTGCTCGGTACCTGCCGCGGACGTCTGATCGGAGTGACGTCGGCGTCACAGAACGACCATAAAGGTCGGCCATGCGCCATAGGAGTGGCAGAAGCGACGCATACAGGACTGAACACGACAGGGTCGTCGGGGCCGTCGAAGGCCGGCAGGTACCGGCGACCGGCCCCGCACATCGCGAACCAGATCGCCGTAGGCGACCTCCACCTCGGCGAGCCAGCCGCGTCCGCGCGGCCTACCTGCGCGGGTCGACGGTCGTCAGCAGGTGGAAGGCGTGGGCGCCGGCCTCGGCCGCCCGCTCTGGTGGCCTGTGCAGCACATCCGGCGGCGATCACTTCTGCCGATTACGGCAAACACTTCCACGACGGCAAAAGAGGGCTGCAAACTCTTCGAACCCTCGTCGCACGCGCCTAGGGCAACTCTCGGCTGCCTGCAACCTGCTGATCAGTTACGGCGTCGTTAAGGCTCTCTTATGAGCCTCTTATGCGGCTTGCCGTGAAATCTGTCAGGACAGATCAGAGAACCGTCCCGCAGATTGGAAAAGCTGGGCACCCGTGGAAATGACCATGCTTCAAATTGTGATCTACGCCGTTATCGGCATAGAGATACTGATCGTAGTCACGGCCCTGTGCTGGCCCGAACACCGCCGACCGGACCAGCATCGCACATCTATCAGAACACAACAGCACGACGATGTTCCTGGCGCGCGACCGTAGCACTGCCTACAGGTCGACAGAGTTTGTGAGCCACCGTGGGGCCTCCCGTCGGATCCCGCCCAGGTGGTGTCATCGCCCGGTCGGCAGGGTGTCGCGGCTGACGAGCGCCTCTTGTTTCGCGAGAGTCGGCCCCGGCACGAGCTGGCCGACGATGACCCATGGCGCCAGGCGCGGATCCTTCTCCAACCCGAGTGCCGCGGCCGTCTCGGCATCGGGGATCCCGTAGCGGATGCCGCTGTCGGCGATGTAGAACAGGCTGCCGCGCCGCGGGCTTCCCGCATCGATGCCGGTGACCTGCACGAACTCCCCGGTCGACGGGGGAATGTAGACCTGGTCGACCCGGTCGCCAGTGCCATCGGCGGTAGCCAGCCGCACCGGTCTCGCCGCCTCCGACAGCGGCAGTTCGGTGCCTGCCAGCAGCGTCGCCACGGCCCGGTCGGCGGGACCGTCGGTGGCCGAAGCACGCGCCGCCGGCCCGGTACCCGGCGCCTTGGACCATGCGATACAGGCCACCGGCGCATCCTCGGCGGCAAGGATTTCCGGGGCGTCGACCGGGAAGTGCTCGATCGGCAGCGCATGAACCACCGGCACACCGTCGAGCACATCCGGTGGCACCGTGGCGATCTCGCTCATCCCGTAGGAGTCGGCAGTGCGGATCACCTGGGCCGCGAACGCCGACACCGGCTGCACGCCCTCGGCGAGCACCACATACAGGTCGGGCCGCGCCCCGTGGGTCAGTGTGCTGACGGCGATGATGCCGCCGATCGGTACCCCCGACAGCTTGCCAGGACCTTGCTGCCCGGCCCCCGGAATCTGAGGCGGCGCCACTATCGGCACCGCGATGGTGGCGGCGAGCAGTCCCGGGCTCGCCGAACGCGGCTGGTACGCGGATAGATTCAGGGCCCGTGCCATGACCGAGTTGCGCGGATCGACTTCGGCCCGCTTGCCGTCGTACACCAGATACGTCTTGTCGCCGATGGTCTTGTCACCACCGCGCACCAGCAACGCCTCGTCGCGCCCGACAGCGCGGACACGCGCTCCCAGGTGCGTATGCCCGGCCAGCACGGTCGTGTGCACACCGGCACCCGTGGCGCTGCCGCTGCTGGACAACTGCACCGCATCACACAGCGCCCACTCCGACCGCGCCCCCTGCCCCGAACCCGGTAGTGCGGCGGGTGCCCCCGGTATGCCCAGCATCGGTCCGCGCGACATCGAGCCGAGCTTGGCGTCCTTCACCGATTTCGGGGATTCGGCGGTCCCGGTGATCAGCCGGGCCGAGGCCAGGTTCAGCACCGGATGCAGCCGGTCGCCCTTCTCGCCGTCACGAATCACGACATACAATGCGCCGCTGTCTTTTCCGGCCACGATATGCGCATCGCCGATCGCACCCTGCGGGCGCAGGAACGCCAGGATCGCGGCACCGGCCACGACCAGCACCCCGAGGATGGCGCCGACGACCAACGAACGCAGCTGTGAGCGCATCGGATCGTGCAGCATCCGCACATCCCGGCGCACCAGAGCGTGATCGAGCCGACGCAGCAGGAAACGGTATCCGTTGACCTGAGCCCGGGTCGTCAATTGTGCCGGCACTGAATCTCCAAATATCTCCGACTGCCCTTTTTCCTACGGTACGGTACCGTAATTCACGGACCGGAACTGTTTATCGACAACGGAACGGGCCGAAACTCAAATCAATGTAAAACTTTTGCAGAACGAAACGATGGTAGCGGGACCGACGAATACATCAGGCACCGGCGATTCTCATCCCGGAGCCTTCCGATCATGGGATGCGGAATTACCACTGCTGCGGCTGTTGTCCCTGCGCTCGGTGATTCCGGTGCTGCTCGCGGCCGCCGCGGTGGCGTGGTGTGCGATAGCGCTGGACGCGCCGGCCGTGGCTGCAGTCGCCGTTGGTGCCGCGGCTGCGCTGATCGGCCTGCTGCCACTCCGGCGTGCCGAACCGCGCACCGCCTCGGGCATGCTGGCCCACCGCCTCGGTTACCTGTGGCGGCGTCGCACCCACCGAGCCCAGGAGTTTCCGCAGGCGTTCGATGTGCCGCTGCCCGACGGCGGCAGTTACGGGTTGCGCTGGGACGGTGACCGACTGCTCACTATGCTGCGCATCAACCCGCCGCCGGACGCGCTGACCCTGCTGCGGCCCGGCTCGCTGAGCACCGACCAGGTGCTTCCGCTCACCGACATCGCCCGCTGCCTGGTGCAATTCGACATCGCATTGGCTTCTATCGACGTCATCAGCATCGGCGCCCGCACCGCGCAAACGGGTTTCGTCGCGCAACTGTACGACCGCATCATCGGCCCGCTGCCTGCGATCGCGCACCGCACCGTGTGGCTGGTCTTGCGCCTGGATCCCTTGGCCAACGCCGCCGCAGTCGACCGCCGCGGTGGCGGAGGCACGGGGGTGACCCGATCCGCGATCATCGCCACCCGGCGGGTGGCCAACCGGCTGGCCGCCCGCGACATCGCGGTCTCGGTACTCACTGCCACCGAGATGAACAACGCGGTACGGGAACTCACCCGCGGCATCACGCTCGCGGAACTCACCGAGACACCGACCACGTTGCGGCACAACGATTTGCACCTCACCAGCTATGAAATCGGCGCGGGCCTGATCAGCTCCCGCGGCTTCGCCGACATCTGGGCCACCCAGAGCCGGTCGACCACGGTGACTCTTCGGCTGCGCACAGCCGCAGACAACCCGGCACAGCGCGACCGCGAACCCATGATCGCGCTCGACGCGGTCGTCCGCTTCGACACCACCCACGAATTCGCCGAACCACCGGTCCCGGGGCTCCGCGCACTGCCGGGCCGACAACTGCCCACCCTCCTGGCGTGCCTGCCGACCGGCAGCCACGCCCACCGCAGCGCCCGCACCAGCCACCGCGGCCCGCTCCCGGCTCTCACCGGGCTGGTGGTGCCCACCGGCGGCTGCGGCCAGCTGATCGGCGCCGACGAACTCGGCCAGGGAATCGCGGTCCCGCTGGCCGGCGACGGCACCCGCCACCTCGACGTGATCGGCACACTCGCCCTCGCCCAGCAGGTGATCCTACGAGCCATCGCACTCGGCGCCCGCGTGGTCGTACACAGCGACCGGCCCGAGGCCTGGCACTCGATGGTGACCAATGTCGGCTCCCCGTACTGGCTTTCGATGGCTCCCCGCTCGGCCGCCGCCAGCCATCCACCGGCGGCGCCGCAACCGGGCGCACCGGCACCGACAGCGTCCATGCTCGTCTTCGACGGCATCGCCCCGGCCGCCTCACCAGGCGGCGCAACCATCGTGCACGTGCGGCCCTCGCGCGATCCCGGCGGTAGTTTCGACGCCGATGTGACACTCGTCCAAGACGACAGGACACCCAACCAGATCACGGTCCGCACAGCCGGCGCCAGTACAACCGTCCACATGGTCACCACGCCGGACGAGATGCGCTACATCGGCGAATCTCTCATCGCCGTACGCTGATCGGCTATCTCGGCCCGGTCGTCTCCTCGTTGAAAGCCGTGATCAACTCGGCCCGCTGCTCGAACGCCTTCCGCGCGGCCGAACCGGATGTATCCACAACCACGCGTTCGAATTCCGCGGGCGACATTCCCGAGATCGCGGAAGACAACTCGAGCGCGAGCAGTGCACCATTGCCGTCCACCTCGACCGCCACTGTGCCATCCGGCGAACTCTCCCGCACCCGCACCGCGACCAGCCGGTCAGCGAGGTCCTGCATCTGGTACATCCGCCGGCGCACCTGCGCCTCGAGTTCTTCCATCGATTCGACCATGCTGTCTCCTCGCCGCTGATCGATCAGACCGGCCGCAGCCAGCTGCCCGGCTCCGTGTCGTATTCTTGCTCCTCCAGTGCCTCTCGCCGAGCCACATCCTCGGGCGTCGGAAGTCCCGCGAGCGCGAGCGCCTGCGCACTCAGGCCGGACTCCTCGAGCTGTGTGCGACGCAGCAGTCCGGCCCGATCGGCCGATCGCCGGCACAGGCGCAGGATCTCACCGGCCAGCTGGGCAGGATCACGGCGAAGTTCGGCAGCCTCGATCGAGAGGCTCAGCGGCAGGCCCTGTTCCGTGGTTCGCACCGTGATCGCACCCGACAGGGAAGTCGCGGCAAAGACCGGGCACTGCGCGTCTGCGGGGTGCGCGTCCGTCACTCAGGCATCACCGTTTCCTCGAGCGTCGTTGTGAGTAAACAACCGTATCCGGCCGGCGCCGCAGTCGGCGGCGGGCCACCCTTTCTCGCGTCGATTTTACGTTTACCTGAGCCGCCTTCCCGGCGGCATGCTCAATGGAGTGCAAATTCCATGCACATAGGGTCGTCGGCTCGTATCTTCTGTTCTACCCTGGGCCGATCGAGATCCGATTATTCGGATTCGCTCATGTTTCGGACAGCAGGAAGAGTTGTTTCGCAAGTGCCAGGGTCGTTGTCTTTCCGGAAAGAGTCGTGGTCGCTCCCCTATTGATCGAGTCGCCGAGCGACACCGCGCGCTCCGCCGGGCCCGAATTGTGCCGGGTTTCCGTCATCGGTGGAAATACCCAGCTCGATGTCGGCCTGCCGGCTGCGGTGCCTATCGTCGCGTTCATCGGTGATCTGGTCGCGCTCATCGAGTCACGCAACCCGGATCCGGCGGAGAGCGAGGACAGTGCGGCGCCACAGCAGACGCAGCACTGGACCCTGGCACGCATCGGGCGGGAACCGATCGCGCCGAACCGCACGCTGACCGATGCAGAGGTGCACGACGGCGAACTGCTGGTGCTTCGCCCGGTCCGGACCACGGTGTCTCCAGCGCTGTTCGACGACGTCATCGATGCCGTATCCCGGCTCACCACCGCGGAATTCCACAGCTGGTCCCCGGTCGCGGCGCGCTGGACCGGGCTGGCCGTGGCGGTGGTTGCGGTGGTCGCCGCGCTGGGTGTGCTGGTGGTAGCGCGCCCGTCCGGTGACGGACTCGCGGCGCCCTTCCTCGCGAGCGGGTGCGGGGTCGCGGCCTTCGCGGCGGCGTGGATCGCCGCACGCAGATACCTCGACGAACTGACCGCGACCTGGCTGGCGTCGGCCGGGCTGGTGCTGCTCGGCGGTAGCGCGGCGCTGTTCGTACCTGGCGATCTCGGCAGTCCCCACCTGCTGCTGGGCTTCTCGGTGACGCTGGTGGCCGCTGTCCTCGCCTACCGGCTCATCGCCACAGGGGCGACGGTGTTCGCGACCGCTGGCACGGTCGCGCTGCTCGGCGGGCCGGCCGCGGCGGTGCGGCTGGTGTGGGATCCGGCGCTGCCGAAGATCAGTGCAGGTCTGGTCGTCGCCGCTCTCACCGTCATATCCGCGGTGCCACGGCTGGCATCCGTGCTGGCGCGGCTGCCGGTGCCGCCGGTGCCCACCGCGGGCGGTGCGATCGACCCGGGCGATCACGAACCACGACCCGCCATCGAGGGAATCGGCGCCATCGGTGCCACTGCGCTGCCGTCGGCCGCGGGGCTCGCGGACCGGGCCCGCGCCGCGAACTGCTTTCAGTCCGGCATGCTCGCCGGATGCACGATCATCGCGGTGTTCGGCGCCGTCACCGCTGCCGAACCGTTCGATGTCCAGCGCTGGCAAGGCATCGCGCTGCTGGTCGTGACCGCGGTGATCCTGTGCCTGCGTGGGCGTTCGTTCTCCGACTTGACCCAGGCCGCCACCCTGATCGTCGGCGGCTGCGCGACCCTGGTGCTCCTCACCATTGCACTGGCCCTCGGCGATCCCGACACGGGCCTGATCGCGGCGGCATTGCTGCTCGGATTTGCCGGGGCCGCCGCCGGATTCGGCGTCATCGGGCCGCGCATCGAGATCACCCCCGTGCTGCGGCGTGCCAACGAGATCTTCGAATACCTACTGATCGTCGCAGTGATCCCGCTCGTGCTGTGGATCATGGACGTGTACTCCGCCGCCAGGAACCTATGAGCCGCCTGAGCCGGGATGCATCGGAGAACCCAACCCGCCGGATCGGTCGCGCCTGCGCCGCAGCGCTTTTCATATCGACGGCGCTGATGTGGCAGACAGGGCCGATCGCAGCGGTTCCACCACGCCTGTCGGTCACGCAGCCTGTCATCGATCCGGCCGCGCTGGGCATCGCGGAGGCGCTCAGCGGGCGACCGGCTCCGTTGGAACCGACCGAGCAGCGAGCGGTCTGCGCGGAGCCCGTTCGAACCGGCGGGGGTCCGCACGAGGCGCCGATCGGGCAGCGCGTCCTCGACCTGCCCGCGGCCTGGCAGTTCAGCCGTGGGGCCGGCCAGATGGTTGCGGTCATCGACACCGGGGTCAACCGCCATCCGCGTTTGCCCGCGCTGCACGCGGGCGGCGACTACGTTGCCGACACCGACGGCACAGCGGACTGCGACGCCCACGGCACCCTGGTCGCGGGTATCATCGCGGCGCGGCCGAGTCCGGATGACGGATTCGCCGGTGTCGCACCGGAGGCCGAGATCCTCAGCATTCGCCAACTCAGCCTTGCCTACGAGCCGACCGACCGCCGCGGCGATCCACCACCCGGAAGCATCCTGAACTCCGGATACGGAAATGTGCTCACCCTCGCCGCCGCCGTGGTGCGCGCGGTCGACCTGGGCGCCACTGTGGTCAATATCTCCGAAGTCTCCTGCACCGCAGCCGGAGCCGACACCGCCGATGCCCCGCTCGGAGCCGCGGTCAAGTACGCCTACGACCACAATGTCGTGGTCGTCGCGGCCGCGGGCAACCTCCGGTCCGACGGCGCCTGCTCGCAGCAGAACACCGGAACCGGCTGGGGCGCTGTGCAAGCAGTCGCCAGCCCCGCCTGGTTTCACCCTTATGTCCTGTCCGTCGCCTCGGTCGATCCCGATGGCACGGTTTCGCCGACGTCGCTGCACGGGCCGTGGGTCGGCACGGCCGCCATCGGGCGTCAGATCGTCTCCCTCGACAGCACGCCGGGCGGTACCGGACTCGTGAACGGCGTGCAGACCACCGAGGGCATCAGCGAGATCCAAGGCACCAGCTTCGCCGCGCCCTATGTGAGCGGCCTGGCCGCACTGGTGCGATCCCGATTCCCGGACCTCACCGCGGGACAGGTGATCGAGCGCATCGTCCGCACCGCGCACGAGCCCGGCACGGGCCGTGACGACCGCATCGGACATGGCCTGATCGATCCGGTCGCCGCGCTGACCGCAGAACTGCCGGACGAACCGGTGAGCGCACATGCGGATGCGCCCCGGCCGTTTCCGGCTCCGGTCCCGCCGCCCGGCCCCGATCCCCGCCCCCGCCGCATCGCCGTGATCGGCTCACTCGCCTGCCTGGTCGCGCTGGGCATCGGCTCCGCACTGTGGATTCCGTTCCGGCGCGGGCGCGCCGACGAATCCGACCCGTACCTGGACTGAAATGGCGATCTCGCCGACACCATCGACGCCGCGACGAGTGGGCCCCTGGCGTCGATCGGCCATGCCAGCACTCGGCACCAGCTAGGCTTTCCCGCGGGTCCCTGACCTTCGGGCCAGACATCCGCCGTGAAACTCCGCAGGCGAGCGCCGAAGTCGATACGATGCGGATATCGACTGACTCGAGGGGAGGAGGGGTGTGGCCGTCTTCATCAGCTATCACAGCAGCAAGCGGCCCGTCGTCGAACATATCGCCACATACTTTGCCCGCCATGACATTTCGACGTGGTGGGCGCCGCGCGACGTACCGCCGGGGTCGGACTGGGACGAGGCGATATCGCGTGCGATCAAGAATTCCAAGGCGCTGGTCCTGCTGTTCTGCGCCTCAGCGGATTCGAGCGTCCACGTCAAGCGGGAGGTCCATCTCGCGGACAAGGCGAAGATCCCGATCTACTGGGTCCGGCTGGAGCAGGTTCAGCCGGAGCGGCTCGGCTATTACCTGTCACCGACACAGTGGGTGGACTGGCTGGACCGGCGCGACACCACTCTGGACTCGCTCGTCAAAGACCTGCGACGACCCGGCCTGAGCGGTCGCGCACTGGATACCGACGCGACGCCGCGCCACGCCGAACCCGTACCGGTCTCCGGGTGGCCCGCAGGCGTCGCCGTCTTCGAGAACGAACGCGTCGCGGCGGAGGCGGCGGCGCACACCTACTTCCGGATCGCGCGCGACGCATCCGACCGGAGCGTGGTCCTTCCGACGGGTCGCGCGGCGACGCAGGTCTTCCGCGCGATGCTGCGGATCGCACATCGCTACGCGCCCGCGCCGTTCGGCGAGGCTCATATCCTCTCGGACACGGAGACTTTCGGCGTCCACCCCGGTCACCACACCTCGCGCACCAGGCATGTCGTCGAGACGTTGATCGAACCGTTGACCGAACGCGGGCTCGGCCCCACCCCCGATCAGTTGCATCTGCTGACCGGCCAGATCTCCGAACGCGAGGATCCACTGCTGCGGACACAGCGCATCCTTCGCCTGTATCCCCCTGCGGTGCACGGGATTTCGATATCACCGGCGGGTGAGGTGCTGGGATACGAGGTCGGCGCCTACACCGATCCGGACGAGATCGTCAGCGACGGCTGCCGGATCGTGGAACTGAGCGAACACGGCCGCCGGTACATCGATCCGCATCAGCCGTCACGCTCGGTGCTGACCATCGGGTTGGCCTCGGCGCTGGAATGTTCCGGCCTCATGGTGCTGGCCTTCGACAAGGCCAAGGCCCGGATCATCCATCAAATGACGCACTTCCCCGAGACGGCCGGAGTCCCGGCCACCCTGTTGCGCCGCAATCCCAGGGCGGTCGTCATCACCACTCGCCCCATCGCCGAAGCGGCAGAACTCGACAACACCCACTTTCCGGAGTCAGCGGAGGCAGGCAGCGCATGGATCGTCAACAGATTCGCCTGAAGGAGATGCCGAAGGTGGCGGTCGTCGGCATGGCCACGATCGACTACCTCTACGTTCTGGACAGCCACCCGGCCGAGGACAGCGAGAACCCGGTCCGCAGGCACACGGTCGTGGTAGGCGGACCGGCCGGTCGAGGGTCCATCACCGCGGCACGACTGGGCGGAGGCGGCGTCGGCCTCTACGCGATGTGCGGCACCGGCATCCACGCGGACGTGCTACGACGCGAGTTGACGAGTGAACCGCTCGAACTCGTCCTCTTCGAGCGCGCCGAGGAGAGCCAGCACTCCGCGGTGATCATCGCGGCCGATCACGGAACCCGGACCACGATCTGGACACCCCAGCCGCGAGCCGACCTGGCGATGCTCGGCACCTTGGCGGAGGCGTTCACCGGGGCGGACGCCGCGCTGCTCGACTGCACCGACCCCGCACTGAGCAAGGCCGCCATCGAGTCGTGTCGAAAACTGGGTGTACCGATCGTGATCGACACCGGCGGGTACAAAGAGTCGAGCGAGGAATTCTTGCACGGCGTCGACTACATCGCCGCTCCGGAGAAGTTCTTCACCCGCAGGCACCCGGGCGAGCCGCTGGACCGCGGCATGGCGCGGGTCTTCGCCGACTTCGAGCCGAAAGTCCTCGTGGCGACGCAAGGCAAGCGGGGTGGGGTCTACCTCGACGCGACCGGTACGCACCGCTATCGAGCGTTCGAGGTCACGGTGGAAGACAGCTGCGGTGCGGGCGACACGTTCCACGGGGCGCTGGCCTGGGCGATCGCAGCGGGCGCACCGGTGGACGCGGCGCTGGACATCGCGTCCTGGACGGCGGCTCAGAAGTGCGCGACGTTCGGGAACGTCGGTATTCCGGACCATGTGGCCTTGAAGCAATTCCTGACTGAACAGCGCTGACCAACGTAGGCGGGCAGGGGCACGTTGCCGGAAACATTCATCGCGCGACAACCCGACGAAACCGACCCGGTGTGGGTACGGTTCGTCGATCAGCTGAACTGGTACAGCAAGAAGAGCGCGTCGATGCAACGCGCCTACAAGCGGGTGAAACTCGGGCAGATCGTCGTCGGCGGGGCGGTGCCCGTCGTCGCGGCCCTTTCGGCGCCCGCGGTGATCACGGCCACGCTGTCGGCGATCGTCGTCGTGGCCGAGGGCGCCCAGCAACTGTTCCAATGGCATGCCAACTGGCTCACCTATCGCGCCACCACGGAGACGCTGAAACAGGAGAAGGTTCGCTACCTCGCCGCACTCGCGCCCTACGACGGCGCAGACGCGCGGCAGTTGCTCGCCGAACGGCTGGACAGCGTTGTCGCACAGTCGAATGCGCAATGGGGCTCAGCGCATCAGCCGCGCGAGCTCGGCTGACCCGCCGTATCCGGGCTTGGGCTTGTGGTCATTAGTGCACGGCGGGCCGGGCAGGCCGGGTAATGCCCGCCTCGGTCAGTAGTTCTGGCAGGTGACCGCCACAGCCGACACGGCGTTGCGCAGGTGCGCCCAGCGCGGTGATTCGTCGAGCTCGCGCGCCAGCTCGGGGTTCTGCTCGATCATCTGCCGCAGGGCGGCACGCCGCTGCTCCACCGGCTGATCGAATTTGCGGCGCAGGTCGGCCTTGAACGTGGGATACGAGTCGAGTGCTGCGGCCAGTTGGGGTGACTCGACGTGCAGTGCGGCATCGGCCTGGGCGAAGGTGCAGTGCGCGATCAGCAGCGGCTCGGCGCGTTGCATCAGGTCGGCCGACGCGCCTGCTGTGCCGAGAAGGAGGGCGATGATGGCGAATCCGGTCGAGAGGAGCGGAACGAAGGCCGACCGGCTCCGGAACAGCTTCATGGTTTTCATTAGAGCCCCGTCACGGTAACCCGTCAACGAATTCCCAGAACACACCGTGCGGTACGCGAACCTTTCTGGAAACCACGGCGGCGCAGGCTAATTCGACCTTTTAGTACGTAACGATTAGCGGCTCGACGCCGACCATCTCGGTGATACCTGTCGTCGCTGCGAGGCGGTAGTCATGGAACGAATTTTCCTCAGTCACGCCGGACCGGACTCCGCCATTTCCGAGGTGGTGTACGACCGGCTGTCCGCCGCGGGGTACGAGGTGTTCTTCGATCGCTCCCCCGACCACGGCATGGTCTTCGGGGAGGACTGGGAGCAGCGGATCTACCGAGAAATGCATCGTGCCGACGCGATGCTGTGCGTAGTCACCCGTGCGGGCTTGATGACAACCCTGCTCGGCAACCACTACGCGGGCACGCTGGAGGGGCAGCGTATCCCGGTATCCGCCATCGCATTCAGCCCGAGCGGACCGATCGCCGTCATCGGCGGAGGTGAGGCGCCACTGGTGATCTGGGATGTCGCCGATCCGGCGGATCCGAAGCGACTGGCCATGCCGAGCGAGATCGACGGCGAGGTCTGGGCGATCGTCTTCAGCTCCGACGGCCGCATGATGGCGACCGCGGGCACCACCGGCCTGGTGACCTTGTGGGACATGACGACACCGGCGCGTCCGCAGGTTCTCGCCACCATGGCCGGTGCGCTGAATTGGACCGCGTCGCTGGCATTGAGCCCGGACAACCGCACACTGCTGGTGGCAAGCTGGGACAATTCGTCCGACCGGAACAAGGCCACGGTGTGGGACGTGACCGACCCGGCCCGTCCGAAGCTGCGTTCCACGCTGGTCGGCGGACCCGGCCGCACCGGCCCGGTACGGGCGGTGGCACTGGCCAACGGCGGGCGCACCGCGATCACCGGCAGCGAGGACCACACCGCCATCTTGTGGCGGGTCACCGATCCACAACGCCCTGCCCTGCTGAAAACCCTTGGCGGCCATACTGAGCCGGTGTTCTCGGTCGCTTTCGACCGGGAAGGACGCCGCTCGGCCACGGGCGGCGCGGACCACAGCTCCGTGCTGTGGAACGTGGTCGGGGACGCCGCACCGATCAGATCGGCCGATCTGGCCGGGCACAGCAAGAGCATCTTCGGGAGCGCGTTCGACCCGACCGGTCAGATCCTGGCCACCGGCGGCGACGACAACACCACGATCCTCTGGGACGTGGCCGGGCGCAGGCGACTGGCGACGCTCACCGGGATGTTCGCCTACGCCTTCGCGCCGACGGGGCGCACGCTCCTCACCGGCAGCCTGGATGGCATCGCCGCGCTCTGGGACGTCACCGATCCCACCCGGCCCACCCGGCTGGCGGTACTGCCCGAACACCGCGGCACGATCACCGCCGCCGCCCTCGACCCGACCGGCCGCCTGGTGTCAGCCGTCAAGTAATTCCTCCAGGTGAGGGGTAGTTCCGTCACGGAATTCCCCCACTCTGTCCGTCACCGTTTTCCTCCACCCGGCCGTCAC
>NZ_JBFAYO010000019.1:0-148588 GCF_040681325.1 Nocardia sp. NPDC051787 | reverse complement strand
TGCGTTATCGGGCTCACCCGTCGTCCTCCCTGCGACGGCTCTGGCAGGCTAACCGGAGGAAATGCCACATGTCATCTTCGGATCACCGAATTTACGATCATTTGAGGTGCCTCGTAATCGAAAGGATTTTTATCGACCGTCGCTCGAGGTCCAAGGCCGGGTCTGCGGTGGCGACGGCTGTCCGTCGGCCGGCAACTGTGGCCACTCCTCGGCCAACCGCACCACCGCGGCGGCGTTTCGCCACGCCATCAGACATCCCACCGCGCCGATCCCGAATACCAGCGCGCCCGCGCTTTTGTCCACCCACCCCTCGTTCGCATCGAACGATGCTACCGCCAAGGCTGTGAACAGGATGAACCCCAATCGGTAATCGCTCGGTGCGCGGCCGCCCTTACCGGTCCCTGACTTCCGAATCAGCTCCCGCTTCCGCATCGCCGCCCGCCATTGCTCGGCGGTCGGTGTGGAAACCTCGGAACTGGTGCGGGCGCGCACCCGCTCGCGGACCAGCTTCGCGACCCTGTCGCTGTCAGCTATCGGCACCACCCACTGCTGGCCCGAGCCGGTCAGCCGGACCGCGGACCCCTCCGACAGCCGCAGCACGGTGCCGTTGGGCAGCGGATAGACCGTGGACGTACCGTCAAGAACTATGGGCTCGATCGTTTCGAGGCGAGCGAACGGAATCGCCAGGTTGTTCAGTTCCCGCAGCCTGCCCTGAACTGCGTCGGTGTGGTGCGGCCGAACCAGCCGCACACGGTCCTCCATGACCACGAACCGGGTCCTGCCCCCACCGCGGAGGCGTAAGCGCAGGCGCAGGCCGGAACCGGCGATGTCCTGCGCGAGCGGTTGCGTCAAGACCCTTCCCGCGCCAACCGCGATGAGGAACACCAACGCGGCAGACAGTGGGCTCCAGACCGGTGCGGCCAGCACGAACCACCGCTCCACGCCCTGCAATCTCGAGCTGCCCAAAGGCGGCAACGCGGTGATGAAGCCCGTCGGAACACTCACTACGAGCAGAGCCCACCGCCACAGCTGCGGACTGCGCTGCTGCGCGATCAACAACGCCCCTGCCGCGACCGCCCACGGCCACAGCGACGCACCCAACCGCCTCGCATCGAATCCCTTGTGGGACCGCCACACCGGTCCCACCGCGGCCGCGAGCTCATGCGCCTGACCAGCAACCCACAACCGCGCCAACATCACCGACACCGCCAGGCCGAGCAGCAACACCGCCGCCGTCCAGCGCGCCGCCATCCCCGGGCCCGCTGGCATCCTTCCCGCCATCCTCAGCCACTACCCGCGGGGCGGGGGTCGGAAGCCGCTACCGCAGTGCTTTCAGCAGCCCGCATACCTTCCACTCGCCGTCTTCCTTGACCAGATCGTAGGTCACGGATTGGGTGTTGGAGCGGGAGCCGACTTTCACGGCGACATCGACGGTGAACTTGCCCTTGTCACTTCCATCCGGGACATCGACGCTCTTCAACGTGGATTTCGCGTCGATCTTCGGCACGCTCGTCGGCTTGCCCGCGGACTGTTGCGCATTCTCGATCTTCGCGCGATCCGCCGCGCAGAGCAGATCCTGGTTGTCCCCGCGGCCGTCCACGAACGCCTGCGCGACCTCGCGTGGGTCGCTCGACTTGCCGATTCCTCCTCCGGAGAACAGGAAATATGCCCCGACGCCGATCGCGACGAGGATGACGGCGCCACCGAGCAGCAGCGGCACAGTGGCGCTCCCGCGTCTGCCGGGCTGCGGTGGGTATTGCGTGCCATAGGGCGGTTGTTGCCCGTACTGCGGAGGCGCGCCATACGGCGGATACTGCTGCGGTGCAGGGCTATACGGTTGTTGCGGGGCGGCCCCATACGGTCCGGGCTGCGGCTGTGCGCCGTAGGGCTGCTGCGGCGGTGTTCCGCCGGGCTGCGGCGGCCAACCGCCAGGCTGATTGGCGGCGTTGGGCTCTTGCTGTGGTGGGTGCGTCATCTACGGAGTCCTACAAGTCCTTATCGTCACAAAGCGCACATACGTCATGTCCGACGCCACCGCGATTCAATCATGTCGCGCGCGGCCCGGGCACTGCGCGATGTTTGTTTTTACATTCCGTTGAGGTTGTGAGCGCCCTGACTCATTGACTTTGCCCGTTTCGGAGCGGATCGTGAATTAGTTTGGAGCGCAACGTGTTTCCCCCACCGCCTGCTGCGCGGACGTCAACGGCTGCGGTCTGGACCGTCGGTGGCCTCGAGCAGCATGTGGTGGCAGTCGAGCAGGAACGCCGCCATGAGCGGGTACAGCAGGGTGGGTGCTGCGGGTGTGAATGCCAGTCGGTGATGGCCGGATCCGACGATGAAATCCGCGCAGTGGGTGCCGTCGGTTGTGGTGACCGTCCATCGCGGGTCGAGAACGAAAAGGTTGGCGATCAGCGCGTAGGGTACGTCCGCTTCGTCGAACACCATGAAGCTCATGGACTTTCCGCTGTAGTGTTGGGCCTCGATCCGGCCGACGTGCCGGCCGTCCTGGTGATCGAGCCGCAGGACGCCGTTCGCGCGGTGAACTCGATACGTCTCGAGCCCATTGGCCGCCTGTACCTCGTCGAGCCGGCGTCCGTCGCGATGTCCTATCCACAGCTGAGTGCCGTGCCGGTCGTTGACCTGGCGCTTGTTCGCGCGCCACAGCGGCCGTTCGGCTCCGGTCGCGGCCTCGAATGCCGACGCCCGGCGGCGGGCTCCCAGGGATATCACCGCTACGAAGCCGAGCACGCCGAGGGTGGTCAGGTCGGCGAGGGCAGCCCAGAACAGGCGAACCACCAGATCGGGGGTCTGATAGAGTTGGCCGGACGGACCGACGCGGACGTCGACATGCTTGCCGATCCGGCTGCTCCCGACGTGGGGTATCTCGCCACGATGCTCGACGCCATCGGGTGTTGTCCACATCCCCTGGCAGCTGGGGTCTTTGGTACCACTGGCACATCCCGTGACGTATGCCGCGACACGGGGGCCGACAGTGAACGCCCAGACGGTTGGTGCGGCGAACCCATTGGCCACGAGCAACACGAGTCCGATTATGCCGATGGCGAGCATTCTCTTGGGATGCATACAGGTGACATTATCCGGAATTAGTTTGGATTTCAGTCTTCGTATGGCAACACGGAATATCCGCTCGTACGAAGCCATTCGCAATCTTGTTGGTCTCGTCGGCACCTGGCCGAGTCGGAGGTGCCGCCCTCCGCCGCGGCTACCTCGAAAGCTAAAGTTATCGTAAAACTTGATAATCGGATGAGCGCAGCGTCGCCTGCGCCGACTACTGTTCGCTGGGTGAGTGATTCGATCGGGTGGGATGCCATCGATGGCGCGCTGCGGCAGCTGTATGGTGCTGCCGAACCTCTCCATTTGGGAACTCGGCACCCGTGGGCTCTCGGCGGCCGGGACCCCCTCGATGGAATCAGCATCTTTGCGCGGCCGGAGCCGATTCCGCATTGGCACTACATCAGCTACGGCATGTCGGAGCTGTACCACAAGGAATCATCGGATCCGGAGGTCTCGGGGTGGGGCTTCGAGTTCACCTTCCGGCTCGTCCGCCGGCCTGATGACGCCGAACCGCCGATCTGGGCGGCGAGCCTGCTGCAAAATCTGGGCCGGTATGTCTTCGATTCCGGCAAGTGGTTCCAGCCCGGCCACACCATGAAAGCCAGCGGGCCGATCGCAACCGACCATGCGGACTGCGCGATCCGTGCTCTCACCTTCACTATCGACCCAGAGCTCGGTGCAATCGGCACACCGAACGGCAGCGTGACGTTCCTGCAGGTCGTAGGGCTGACCCTGGAGGAGTACGCGGCCGCGAAAGGCGGCGCCGCGCCCGCGCTGCTCGAGCGTCTGTCGCCTCGTCTTCCCCTGTACGTCACCGATATCGATCGCGGGTCGCTGATCAGCCCACAGTAGGCCGCCTCGATGCCTGTCGCGGAATATTTCATGCAGCCCGACGAGTTTTCGGACGCTTTGACCTTGCTGGTGGCCGACGCGGCGTGGGCCGTGGTCCGCGATGGCGATACGCGGCAGGCGGCGGAGGTTGTTGCGGTGCTGGGGCGCTGGCCGGAGCATCCGCTGGTGTCGCGGGCGGCGGCGCTGGTTACAGCCACCGCGACGTTCGCTCGGTCGGAATTGGAGCCGCTGCACCGTGCGCTGGTGCGGGCGGCCCGAGTCGCGTGGCGCGCGGATCCGAACCAGTCGGATCTGGTGGAAATGTTGCGGTACCGGGCCGCACTGGAGCATGAGGGCGACCGCGGCCTTCTCGCCGCGGAACTGCTCACCGCGGCGATAGAATTGTGTGACGAGCAGGCGACGCAGGAACAGTCCTGGGCACAGCCACTGCTGGCCGACCTGCTGTGCGAACTGCTGGAGATGTTGTCCGAGATCGGGACGCGCGGAACGGCGGAGCACGCCGAGGTGATGGCGTGGGGTGCCGACGTCGGACACAGGTGCATAGACCTCCTGGGCGAACTGGTCCAGGCTGATCGCGCCCGATATCTGCGACGGTTGGCCGGTGCCCACATGGCGGCGGCGGATTTCGTGGCGTGGCTGGAGGGGGAGGCCGCCGGTGCCGATCAGTCCCGGCGCGGCGTGCGCCTGTACGAAGAGCTGGCCGAATCTGCCGGCTCGGCGGTTCTGTCCAGTCTCGACCGTGCCTGGGCGAAGCACATCGCGCTGCTGGAACGCGTCGGCGACGAAAGCGAAGTGACCAAGTGGGAGCGGCACCGCATCGAGCGGTTGCGCGCCTTGGCCGCCACCGCGGTCGATGCCGCGTCACCGAACGAGCTATCCCGTCTGATTTGGCTGTTGCGTGCGCATGAGTTGCACACCGAAGCGGTGGCCGTGTCGGCGCGTGTCGTGGCGCTGGCCGAGACGACGGCTGCCGATGGGAGCGAGTCCGCGGTGCGACGGCTCGCCCGGACGATGCGGCGACACGGTGAGTATCTGCATCGTGCCGGGCGGCGCGCTGAAGCCGTGCGGATCTGGTATCGATTCCTCGATACGCGACAGCGACTACACAGTAGCTCCGCGCGGGGCATCGAAGAAATGGCCGGCGCCTACCACGAGATCGTCACATTGGCACAGGAGCTCGGCGACCTGTCGGCGGCCGTCGAATTCGGCAACGGTGCGGTCGGTGTATGGTCCCGGCTGTCCGAGCGAGACCCGGCGCACCTCGCGTCCCTGGTGGACGAGTTACGAGCCCAGGCGGACCGGTTGCACAAAGCCGGCCGCAGCGCCGAGGCTTCCGACGCGGCCGAGCGTGCGCTCACCCACACCCGCGACCTGGTCTCAATGGGCTCGCAGCGCTATCGGCCGGATCTCAGCTGGACGCTGACCTGCGCCACCCGGATGCACCTGCGCTCCTGGCGGATCGAGCAGGCGGACCTCCGTTCTGGGCAGGCGGTCGAACTGATCGAACAGTTGGCGCACGATGACCCAGGCCGCTACACCGGGGATCTGGCCAACGCCCTGAACAACCGCGCGGTGGTGCTCAACTGCTGCGAGGATTACGAGCAGGCGCGGGTGGTGTCGGCACGGTCGGTGGCGCTGTACGAGGAGATGACCACGAACGGCGCCGATCGCCCGGCCGCGCTGGCCAATGCGCTGTGTACGCGTGCGACCACCCTGCGTGAGCTGCGTGCGTTCGATGCGGCACTGGAATGCGCCGTCCGGGCGGAGGAGATCTACGCGCGATTGGCCGACAAGGACCCGGCAACCTATTCCGCCGACCTCGCCTACGTGGTGAACAAGCTGGCTTCGGTGCACGAGGACATGGGGAACACGGAGGCGGTGCGTGCGGCGGCGACCCGCGTGCTGGAGATCTGTGCGACGCTGGCGGAGGGCCCCGCCCGTGCCGCTCAGCGAGCATCGGCGCTGCATGTGCTGGTCCAGAATCTGTCTCGCACCAGCAGGCCGGCCGAGGCGCTGACCTATTCGACTCCGCTGCTGGAACATCGGGAACGGATGGCCGCGCAGGATCCAGCGGCGGGGGAACCGCAGCTCGCGATCGCCCTCGGCAATCATTCGGTGTGCCTGTCGAAGATCGGTCGACCTCGCCCAGCGCTCGAATATGCGCGGCGAGCGGTGGACCTGTGGCGGCGATTGTCGGAATCCGAACCCCGCCCGCATCGCGGGCGGTTGGCCGACGCCCTCGATAGTTACGCGACACGGTTGATGGAAGCACGTCAGTTCGAGCAGGCGGTCGACGTGTCGGCCGAGGCCGTCGAACGCTATGAGGAGCTGCTCGCAGACCACCAGGACCTGTATCTGAAGTCCGCCGCCATGTGTCTCGATAATCACGCGCTGCGGTTGGGTGAGGTC
This sequence comes from Nocardia sp. NPDC051787, assembly GCF_040681325.1. NCBI lineage: Bacteria > Bacillati > Actinomycetota > Actinomycetes > Mycobacteriales > Nocardiaceae > Nocardia > Nocardia sp. NPDC051787. Next base: position 142,252 of record NZ_JBFAYO010000019.1, on the reverse strand, counting down.
GGTCGCGACGAGGAGGCTCTTGCGACCGCGACGCGAAGTCTTGCCATCTTCGAGGAACTGGTGACTCTCGATGATGATGCTTACCGTTCCGGACTGGGCACGAGCCTGATCAACTATGCCGTTCGGCTCACTAGCCTCGATCGCGGTGCGGAGGCCGTTGAATACACCACGCGCGCGGTTGACCTGTTCGAAAAACTGAGGACCGCAGCGACCGGCGCCGATGCGTGGGGTCTGGTTTGGGCACTGGACAATCATTCCTATTCACTGGTGTGCGCCGGTCGCGCTGACGAGGCGGTGCTGTCCCAGGAAAGGGCGGTGCGGATCGCGGCAGCCCAAGCGGCTGACGACCGTCCATCCAGCGCGAGGCTGCTGGCCGAGGCCACCCGTAGTCTCGCGAACCGGCTCGTGGACGCCGGGCAGTGGCCGCGGGCACGCGAGCAGTCGCGCATCGCGGTGCGGCTGTGGGAAGAACTGGCCGACAGCGATTCCGAGCTGCACCTGCCCGATCTGGCCGCAGCGCTCGATGACCATGCCAGGTTTTGCGGCGACCAGAACGAGTGGGCCGAGGCGGCCGGGTATGCGGAGCGCGCTGCGGCCGCGTTCGAAGAGCTGACCAGCCGGGATGCGCTGCGGTACCGGCCCGGTTGGGCTCTGGCGGTGGAATACCACGCGGTCACGCGCAGGTGGCTGGGGGAGCGCGGGCGTGCCTCAGCGGAGGTGGATCGTGTGCTGTCGATCCGGCGGGATGCCGCGGCGGAAGCTCCGGAGGAGAACATTCCGAGGCTGGCCAACTCTGAGGGATGGGCCGCTCGGCTCCGGCTGCACATCTCCGAGCCGGATCTCGCGTCCGCTCACCAGGAACGCAGCGTGGTCCTCTACACCGAGCTGATCGACAAGGGGCATGACGATCTGTTGCCGGGGCTGATCTCCGTTCTGCACAGGTATGCGACGAGCCTCTGCGAGACCGGGTATCGCGGCCAGGCGCCGGGCGCTATCGAGGAGGCGGTCCGGCTGATTCGCCGGCAGGTCGAGACGGACCGCGCCGCACACCGATTCCGCCTGGCGGTTGTGCTACGGGATCAGTCGTGGCTGCTCGCCGAAGCCGGACAACGGCATGCCGCCGTCGCCGCGGGACGTTCGGCGCTGTCACTGATAGAGGAGATCGTCCGGGCCGGTGATGGCGACCGCCGGTGGTATCTGGCCGACTATCGCGACTCACTGGCCTGGAGTCTGGCCGAACTGGGATGCCGGACCGAAGCCCTCGATTACGCCGATCAAGCCGTGGCGCTGTGGGAGCAATTGGCGGCCGAGAATGCCGAGCCCTCATTGGATCTGGCCTGGTCGCTGTGGCACCGCGCCCGTTGGCGGGCCGAGCTGGACGACGGGGACTCCACGGCTCTGCGTGACTCGTGGCGCGCGGTCGAGATATATCAGCAGGTATACGGAGATCGGCCGAGCTGCGGCGAGTTCCTCGCCGGTGCCCTAGTGGATCACGCTCGGCACCTCGCGCGGGCCGGACACCATGCGGAAGCGTTGGAACTCAGTTCGCGTGCGCTGGAGCTGTGGGAGCGGTTGGCCCAGGACAAGCCCCAGGTACATCGCCCTGACCTCGCCGATTGCCTGCGCTGGCACGCTACGCATCTGGTGCGTCTCAGCGAGCACGATGTCGCTGTCGCATGTGCTCGGCGGGCAATGCGATTGGCCGAGGAAGCCGCCGAGCGAACACGCCCACGTTATCTACCCGACCTGGCGGCGATCTGCCGCGAGATCGCCCTGCTGCTGCGCGACCGTGGCCCGCGTGAAGCCCGCGCCCAGGCAGAGCGCTCGGTCTTGCTGTACACGGAATTGGCCGGCGAGGAGCCCGAGGTGTTCGGTTCACGATTGTCCGAGGCGCGGGAAACGATCGGACGGTTTCTCGGATCGAACAGAAATCCGAACTGATGACATGCCCTTGTTTTCTGCCGCACGAGCCGTATCGGCGGAGCGCTGTGATGGCCGATTCTTCAAATCTATGTAAAGCTTTGCGAGTGCCCGGCATTTCATCATGATCGATGTCCGGTCCAGCTCGGGATCCAGGCATAATACCTCGGGTGAGTGCGCCGAATCCGACCTACAGTGGCTCCTCTAGCGGAAGCCCGCAGCCTTACCCGTATCCTGCGGGGCGACCCCGACCGCAGATCTGGGTGCCGGAGGAGGCGGGCGAGGGGAGGCTGGTTCTGGCGGCGATGACGGACGGCTGCTTGGGGCTGCTGGCCGCCTTCGCGGTGGCGGTGCGCGTACTCGGTTACAGCCCGGGCGATCTCGCGTTCGCGCCGGTGTTCCTCGCGTTCGCGCTCATGTTCTCGTTCGCCAATCATGTGTTCGGCACCTTGCTGTTCCGCGGGAGCGTCGCGAAGCTGCTGTTCGGTATGCGGGTGGTACGCGCGAAAGATGGCAAGCGGCCGGGCTTCTGGCGGACGGTGGCGCGGTGGCTCGCGGGTTTCGTCCTCCTGGCGGTGCAGGTCATGTTGGAAGCGGGCGGAGGCGTCGGTCAGGCGTGTGGCCTGCGTACTGTGCGCCGCCGCGACGAACGGCGCAGCGGCCGCTGAGCGACTGCGTTTCTTCCGGCGATCGCTATTCCTGGTGCCCGGCCCACCCGACGCGGTGCGGGTGGGCCGATGCGGAACGCGATGGTCAGCGACGGCGCAGCACGAGCGGTAGGCCCCCCTTGGGCTGGCAGGTGACCACGTAACGGGGCACCACGTCGAACCCGGGCTCGACGGCGAATTCGAACCCGCGCACGACGGCGCTCAGCACCATCTGAGTGATGGCCGTCGACAGCCGCTCGCCGATGCAAACGCGGCTGCCCTTGCCGAACGGGTAGTACGCCAGCCGATGCCGGGAATCGGCGCGTTCCGGTGCGAATCGGTCCGGGTCGAATGTCTCCGGGTCGTCCCAGAACCTCGGATCACGGTGCGTGATCTGCGGATTGAGTACGATCTTCGTGTTCTCGGGTATACGGTACGGGCCGAGTATGTCGGGCGCCACGGTACTGCGGAACCAGATCGGGAACGGCGGATGCAGACGTAATACCTCGTCGATGACGCGCTTGCCGTACTCCAGACGCGGCAGCTCGGCGAACGTGGGTTGCTGCCCGGATACCACCTGGCCGAGTTCGGCCACCATCTTCTCAGCGACCTCCGAGTTCTGCGCGAGTTCGTAGGCGGCCCAGGTCAATCCGGTGGCGGTCGTTTCATATCCGGCCATGAACAGAGTGAATATCTCGTCGCGTAGCTGCTGATCACTCATCCGCTCGCCGGTGTCGGCGTCCACGGCGTCGAGCAACAACCCGAGCAGGTCCTCGGGTTCCATATCGCCGGCGCGACGTTCCGCGATGAGCGCGTGCACCTCAGCGTCCAGGGCTGCTACCGCACGGCGATATCGCACCGCACCCGGTAGCGGGAACCACCCGGGCAAAAAGAACGTCCATACTTTCGACGCAAGGCCCGCGAAAACCTGGGAGGTGAGCTCGCGCAGCCGTTCCGCGCGTGCGGCGTCGATCGATGTGCTGAACAGCGCGCCCAGCACGATCTCGACGTTGAGTTCGATGCAGTCGTCCAGGAAGTTCACCGGCCGGGCCGCGTCGGCGGCCGCCTCCCACCGCTGCACGGCGCGTTCCACGCATGCGGCGACATGGTTCTCCATCAGATGCAGCTGCCGGGCGTGGAAGGCCGGTTGCATGAGCCGGCGCTGTCGCTTCCAGAACTCGCCTTCACTGGTGACCAGCCCATTGCCCAGCGCTGTCCGGAACGGCTTCATCAACGGGCCTTTGACATAATTTCCGGCGTTGGTCACCAAGATACGGCGAATGTAATCGGGGTGACTCACAATATATGTTTCAAGCGGCCCGGCGCCGACGCGGACCAGCCCGTCGTGCCGGGCAGCGGATTCCATGACGAATCGGTACGGATCGCGGAACAGGCCTGGTCGTAGGCCGGCGGAGGGGGGAAGATTCGCAGTCTGATCGTGAACTGTCGTGGATTGATTCATCGTTCGGAACTCTTCTCGCGGTGGGTGGCCAAGTGAGTCGTCGACCGGTGCCGCCCCGTGGTGCCACCAGTTCTCGCCTGCGCCGGTATTATGGTCTCTTCTGGCGATGTGGGCCGATGTACCGGGAAGAACTTACATTCCGTTGATCCGCGAGATCGAGTACACGAGAGCCTGGCCACTGCCGACGCACCGCCGCCCGGAATGGCGCACTGTACTTACGCCTGTGCCGGATTCGGCCAGTTGACAAGGGTGTCGTTGAACAGCTCCTCGATGCGATTGATGTGCATATCGAGCGTGTCGAGCGTCCAGTCGGAAGTGTCGATCGGTTCGAGCACTGCGACATCGATAATGCCGGGATGAACGAGGAACGAACTGCGCCACAGGACCTGCCCTGAGTTTCGAATGACGAGCGGAATTATGGGAACCCCTGCCCGCCGGGCCAAATGGAACGCCCCCTTCTTGAACGGCAACAGCCGGGCTGTGGGGGTTACCTGCCCCTCGGGCGCGATTGCTACCGATATTCCGGACTCGAGTGTCTCAACAACAGGCTCGAGCGCTCGAATGGCATCACGGGGAGCCGAGCGGTCGATGAAAATGACGCCGACGAAGCGCATGAGCGCACCGAAGATCGGGTATCGGCGCGCTTCGATCTTCGCGATCGCCGTGAATCCGCTGCGCAGGACGTATGGAACAACGAGCGCATCGAGTTGACTTTGATGATTGAACACGAACACGGCCGGCCGAGGCGCGCGAGCATGTTCAGCACCGGTCAAGCGCACCGAGATCCCGGCCCTACGTAGCGCGGCTGTCGCCACACGAGTGCAGAGTTCATCGATCACGGCACGACGATCGCGACCGGGCCATGCGATGAAAGTAGCAGCGGCGGCTGCGAGTACAGCCGAGAGACCGCTGACAGTGCGTGCGACTCGAGAGAGGGTGGGGTGTCGTCGGGAAGGAAATCGCAACACCGGCCAGTCGTGTCGTTGTGCGGCCCTTTCCAGTTCAGCATCGGGATTCAGTACCGTTGGGGTACCAACCATCGACAGTACTGGGACATCGGATCCACTCGAGTTGTAAGAATAGCTGTGCAGGAGGTCGATACCCGCGCTCGCCGAGAAATCGCGGATCGCGGAGGCCTTGGCATCACGTCGGAGAACAGGACCATCGATTTCCCCGCTCGTCACACCGTCAACGACCGCGAGGCGGGTACTGAGAATGTGGTCTATACCGAGATCGGCTGCCGTGGCGCAGACATGGAAATGCGGTGCACTGCTGGTGAGAACCACGATGTGACCGGCCTTCTGATGCGCGGCGACCAGCTGCCGCGCCTCATGGTAGAGGCGGCCGGAGATGACCCGGATAAAGAAGTCGCGGCCGAGCTGTTCGAGCTCGGCCGGCGTGTGGCCCCGCCAGGCGTCATCAGCCCACCGCGTGGCGCGGGCGTCGGCAGTATCGGTCGCGGCATTCCGTGCGCGGACCATCGAGATCGCCCGCTCGCGGGCCCTCGAACATCGGCCGTTCATTGTGTCACGGAATTGAATCGCTCCGGATCCGCGCACCAGCGTATTCTCGAAATCAAAGAATGCGGCTGTTGCCGGCCCTTGTGGACCGTTTCTGATCCGATGGAGAGCTTCTAGGAGGTGCATATCCTGACTTTCGATGAGCGGTCCTGATGACGATCGAGTCGCGCTGCGTCACTCGGTGGATTGAGCATCTCCTCGTCCGGAGCCGGTGTTCAGCGTCGAATGGCGGCGCCTGTTTGCCGTTGCGCGGGGTGGACGATGGTCATGCGAGGAAGTGCTCGTACATTACGGTCTCGTATCCGATTGCTGTCCAGACTTTCGATGGCACAGTGGCACAGTGCATATGATTCTTGAATGCCGGCGAGAACGGTTGTGGACTCGAGTTCGTTGAGCTCGAGTTTGCTCATCCAAGGCAAAGGGGCCAGGTCGAGCACATACGGCGCGCCCGATTCGGGTGTGAAGCGTCGCTGTGTCAGCCACTCTTCGTCGCGGTATCGTTGTCGCACCGCATTCAGATAGCCACGCCCCAGGCCGCGTCGAATGCGATCCAGGCGGATTGCAACGTATCGGTGAACGCCGGGAACTCTGGTCGGAGGCCGTCGTATTCGCTGCGTACTCAACGACAGGATGTGTGTACATCCGTCGTTCATGGCCAACCGAAACGGCAGTGGCGTCAGCACGCCTCCGTCGATGAACCGCCGTCCGTGCAGTTTCATGGACCCCCGCACCGCGATGGGCAGCCAGACTCCCGCGCGCAGAATTGCTTCGAGTTCCTGAACCGATGAGAAGGACCGGAAGGTGACAGTTTCCAAGGCGTCGACATCTGTAGCCGAAACAATAAGTGGGATGGGTGAGTCGATTACAGCCTGGTAGTCCAGCGGTTTAATGACGCCGAGCACGTGCTCGAAAATATACTCGAGGTTCAGTATTGATTGACGTCGTAATGCTCTATAATAGTTGACAAATTGTCGCGTAGTCAGATCCTCGAAATATATCGACAACGGGTACCATGTCTCCTGTGAAACAAAGTACGCGCTATTGATCGCGCCTGAAGAGGTTCCGTATACCACATCGAAAACGTTCTTAAGGCCAGCATCGTCGAGGTACGTAAGCATAGCGGCGGATACCGCTCCCCGCATACCGCCCCCCTCGACCGTGAGTGCCAGGGTTGCGGAATCCGCACGATTTCCGGGAAGGCTTCCGGCGTCTCGTCTCGCGCGAATGATTTGCAGCACCGGATGGTGGGGATCCCAATACCGACCGAGTGGGTCGCACAATTCTGTCACGAATAACCCTTGCCCCACAATTTGATTTCAACAAGAAGTTGCCGGGTCCGACGTCAATTGGTGCCCGGCTGTTCCTCGGTCAACAGGATTTCCTTCCTTCCCGGGTCTCAGCGTGTGCGTGCGGCTCTGGAGCGGGCGAGCGCCGATCGGAGGCCATGCCGAACTCTCGCAGCCGAGCTGGGCGGCAGGTCCGGTGTTTTCGTGCCCGGCTGGGATGAGACGCCTGCGAACATGCGTTCCGATTTCGTCTCCGGAGCGTCGTCGGCGGTGCGGTGCAGGAAGCGGTCCGGCAGCGCCAGCTTGTAAACGGTTCGGTACGCCTGCCAGAACTGCCCGGCCAGTCGCCCGGTGGTATAGGGCAGGTCGTATTCGTCGCACAGCGCCCGCACCCGCACCGCGATCTCGGCGTATCGGTTGCTGGGCAGATCGGGGAACAGATGGTGCTCGATCTGATAGCAGAGGTTGCCAGTCATGAACGCCAGCGCCGGCCCGGCGGTGAAGTTGGCGGTGCCGAGGAGCTGCCGTAGGTACCACTCGCCGCGGGTCTCGTTCTCGTACTGTTCGACGGTGAATTTCTCGGCGCCGTCAGGGAAGTGGCCGCACATGATCACCACGTAGGACCACAGGTTGCGCAGCAGCAGCGCGGTGGCATTGGCCACCAGGGTCTGTTTGAACGCCCGCCCGGTCAGCGCAGGAAACAAAAGGAAGTCCTTGCCGACCTGGCGAGCGATCTTGCGCGCGAAGTCGGCATTCGGCCGCGACGCCGGCTGCCGGCTCGGGGTTGCGGTGAACCGGCGTTCGAGCGACCAGTCGTGCACCGCGATCGCCCACTCGAACAAGGCGGCTACGACCAGACTCAGCACCGGCTGAAGCGCATGGACCGGGCGCCATGGCTCGTCACGTGTCGTCCGCAAGACGACGAAGCTCAGGTCCTCATCCATCCCCACCACGTTGGTGAAGGTGTGATGGACATGGTTGTGCGAGCGCTTCCAGTGCGATGACGGGCCGACGAAATCCCATTCCCAGGTGGTGGAATGGATCTCGGGATCGTTCATCCAATCCCATTGGCCGTGGCTGATGTTGTGCCCCAGCTCCATCATCTCGATGACCTTCGCCGCGGTCAGCAGCGCGGTGCCCAGCAGCCACGCGCCGCGGCGTCGGCTCGCGAACAGCGTTGCCCGCCCGGCTACCTCTAGCGCCCGCTGAGCCGTGATCGCGCGCCGGATATAGGCGGCGTCCCGGTGCCCGCGCGATTGTTCGACATCTCGGCGGATCGAATCCAGAGCTTCGCGTAGTGCCTCGATATCCGATTCGGTCAAATGAGCGAAAGCCTTGATATCTGTGATCGCCACCGGAGGTTTGCAACTTTCGTCGAAATTTATCCAAGCGTATCGAGCACGTCGCTACCTCGAGTGGTGCTCCGAGCCTGGTGTCCGATTGAACAGGAACACCTTGGCCGCATGCCATCCCTGTAAGAATTTTTGATGATTGCTTAAGGGTTCTCGTCGGGAGAGAAACCCACGTCGGTGCGGGCTCGGCAGATCGCCGAGCCTCGCGCGGACGCCAGAATCTGCGGTCCGTTCAGCCGCCGAGCCAACGTGGTGCCACTGGCCGGTGTTTCTGCCCGCTTGCGCAAGCACATCATCGGATCTCGTCGGCGGTGCGTTGTTCCGCGCCGCTGCGGCATGCCACGATGACGAGAATCTCTGCGCTGATGACCAGCAGGACAATCGCCTGGAGTGCTGTCATGGTCGTGCCCACGCGCGTGCTTCGCTCACCAGGGTGTTGTGCGCGACTACGGCTGATCCGTGCCACCCGGCGATCCTGCGGCAATCAGCCAGCCGCGCGTGCCTTGGTAATACGCGCGGGGGCGCGTGATGTGGGCATCCGTCCGCGGGATGTGATGGGTGCCCAGGGTGGTGATCTGGGACATGGGCACTCCGAGGGCGATGGCGGCCTGTCGCGGCAGGCCGGGCCCTACCAGCCGATATGGACGACGTTAGTCGCTTGTTCCCAGCGGGAAGAGTGCCGGAAGCGACGCGCTCAGTAACATGCGCGACATGGATGTCGCGGTGTTCGTCGTCGATGGCGTTGCCGACTTCGGATACGCCGCGCTGATCGAGACATTCAACGTGGCAAACTGTCTGCGTGCTGGGCTGCAAACGCCGCCGACACCGTGGGAAGTGCGCACTGTAGCGCTCGGTGAGCGTATTCGGTCGGGGAACGGGCACATCCTCGTGACGACGCCGCTGGCCGAGGTGGGTGACGACTTCGGCATGATGATCATCCCCGCGGTGAGCGCTCTGAGTGCCGATCCGCTCGTGGAGCTGGTCGTCCACTCACAGCCGGCCTGTTCTCGACCGCCTCAAAAGAGCGCACGCGTCGCACCTGCTGCGGACCACGTCGCTGACGCGGGGAGGCGGTAGCGGTGAAAGTCGGTTACGACGACGTCGTTGCGCTGCGCAGCCTCGTACGGCGGCGTCGCGGAATGTCTATCGCCGAGTTACGCGCCTCCCGATCGGACTGGTGATGACCATGCTCGTGATTCAGTAGATCGTGAGTCGGGTGCCCGGAAAATCTCAAGAGCAGGTCAAGTTTTCGCTGATTGATATCAAGGAAACTGCAAGCGCCCACTTGGTGCGGCAGGAGGATGTGTACTGTTCATGTGCCGGCGGTTGAAGTTGCAAGCAGCATACGGCGTGCGGTGGCAGAGCATCGAACTGCTGGAGTGTCGAGATTTCCCTCGGCACCGGTCGGGCCGAATATCAAGGCGCTGTAAAATGTTGAGCATCCTGTTGCATCCATACCCTTTCGGGAAATATGTAGTACTGATGTTCGCAAAATCGGCATCGGGCTCGTGTGCGGTGCCGGGTGGTCCTGCCCGCGTACGTCAGGAGTGGAGCTCTGTACGGGCCGGATTCGTCCGGCTTGATCATGGCGGTCACGCGTGCTCCGGCGCGAACCCGGGCTCTCGGCACGCTCACATTGCGCACAGGCGGTCGCCCAACCGAGCGGCGGACCCACGTTGAGTAAGGATCAGGCGAACCGTATGTCGGACTGCTCATCTACCGATCACGCACAGGAGAACGAGCGGCGTGTGCGGCTCGTGATCATCGAGGATGACGATGATGTGGGCGATGCGCTGGTGGAAGTGCTCACCGAGCAGGGATTCCATGCCGAGCGCAGGCCGCGCGGAGCGGATTTGCTCGTCGGGCACCGCCAGTACGATGCGGTGATCCTCGACCTCGGATTGCCCGACGGTGACGGACTGCAGGTGCTGCGGCAGTTGCGCGAGGTGAGCGCGATTCCGGTGGTGATCCTCACCGCCCGCGACGACGAACGAACCGTCGTGCGCGGCTTGCGCGGCGGCGCCGATGATTACCTGGTCAAACCGCCGCGCATCGGCGAACTTGTCGCCAGGCTCGAATTGGTCACCCGGCGTGCCGCCGCCACCTCGAGCCCCGGAGCCGAAGTGGTCGTCACCGGCGATGTCAGGGTGGACCTGGCGGCACGGGAGATTCATGTCGGCGGCGCGCCGGTGGTTCTGACGCAGAAGGAATTCGAGCTGGTGGAAGCGCTGGTGGAACGGCCGGGTTCCGCGGTGAGCCGCGAAATGCTGATGGATCGAGTGTGGGGAGACGCGTTCGTCGCCGTGTCCCGGTCATTGGACGTGCACATTTCGACGCTGCGTGCGAAACTCGGCAGGCCGGGCTTGATCAAAACGATCCGCGGATTCGGCTACCGCTGGGGCCAATGACCTAGGTTTGAGGACGTGCGACGACGGCTGCTGGTGATATTGCTGGTCTTTGCTGCGCTGGCAGTGTCCGGATTAGCGGTTCCACTGGCGGCGTCGAGTTCCACCGGGCGGACGCAGCAGCTGTGGTTCGACCGATATGTTGACGCCGAGTGGTTCTCCGAGCTCGCCGAGGAAGCCATGACCACCGATGACCGCCAGACACTACTTCTGGAGATGCGGCGATACCACACCCTCTACTCGGACCAGGTTCTCGTGGTGGACGCCGCTGGAAGCGAATTCGCCAACACAGGTGTGGATGTCGAGGATCCGGCGGTGGTTCAGCTTCTGGCCGACGTTCGCAGCAATCGGCACTCGGTTCAACCGCCGCGCCGGTTGCGGACCTGGGATCCGGACACGATGCGAATTGCACACCCGATCGGCGCCGGGATGCAGATGGAAGGCGCCGTGCTGATCGAGGCGTCGACGGTGCGCGCCAAACGGGACATCGCCGATCGCTGGGCACTGATCGCACTCGGTGCCTGGACCGCACTGGCGTTGTTCACGGGTGTTGCGCTGGGGCTGAGCCGCTGGGTGTTGCGCCCGCTGGCGAAGCTGTCGCGTTCGGTGGCCGTGCTGACCGAGACACTACCGAAGGCGGTCACGCAGGCGCGGCCCACATCGGTGACGCAGCGGTACGAGGGACCGCCCGAGGTCAAAGACCTGGCACGCTCCTTCGACACCATGGCGCTGGCCGTCGGCGATGCGGTGGATGCACAGCGTCAGCTGGTGGCGGACACCGCGCACGCCATCCGCAATCCACTGGCTGCGCTCGCCATTCGGCTGGAATCGCTGGGGCGGGTGATACCCGATCAGGCCCAAGAGTCATTCCGGCGAGCCAGTTCCCAGATCGACAGGCTCAAGGCGGTGCTGGACGGATTGTTGCGCCTGGCGGTGGCCGAGACACCCGCTGGTTTCGGCGCCGCACAGGCTGATTCGGACTGGCCGAGCAGATGCGATGCAGTGCGTGTGGTCGAGGATCGTGTCGATGCGTGGCAGCCGGCGTACGAGGAGGCGGGCATGACCGTCGCGGCTGTCATGCCGATGGAGGAAGCCGAGGTCGCGGTTCCCGAGGACGCGCTGGTGCAGATCCTGGACGTTCTGCTGAGCAACTCGTGTCGGTACGCGGGTATCGGTGCTCGTACCGAGGTGCGGGTGCACGCGGGAACTCGGTGGGTGACCGTCTCGGTGGTCGATGACGGGGTCGGTGTCATCCCGGACGAACTCGACAAGCTGACCACCCGGTTCTACCGGGGAGCATCGGCCGCCGCGGGCGGGTCGGGATTGGGATTGCCGATCGCGGCCGCGCTGGCTCAGCGATACCACGGGGAACTCACCGTGGGCGCGACGGTCCCGAACGGGCTTCATATATCAGTGCGGCTGCCGGTGCGACGGTCGGGTCGGTAGCGGACAGTGTCGGCCGGGCTCCGAGTCGGGTAGATCCCCGGATCCCCGCCGACGCCGGGACGACAAGAGTCGCCCCGCCGTTGTCGCTGCGCAGGCCGGTCCCTCGCCCAGGGTGGAGCGGGAAGGTTCCCGCGTAGCGCACCGACGTACGGTGGACCGGCCGAATTCGCACCTGATCAGGCGTAGAAGCCATGGGCGACTTTGCGGTCGATGTCGAATGCCCGAGTTCCCGCACCCTCCACCGCACCCTGCATCCGGCCGAATATCTCTGTCGCTTCGCTGAATTCGGTTTTGAACTTCAGGTAGACCTCTTTGAAGGCGATAAGTGCCTCGTTGGGCTCGGCGTCATCCGCGCCCCACGCCATCTCCAGTACGCGTTCGCTATCCGCCATAATATGTGCGCATTTGTCGAAGCTGTTCCGACAGGCGGTCATTTCTTCGTCGATCGTTTGCAGCGCCGCCCGAGTGTATTGCTGGACATCCATAGCGAAACCTCCGAATTGTTTTCAGTACGTCCTCGAGAATTAAAGTTTGATGTGGTTGAAGTCGGCCACGCTCTCCTGTTCGCCGCTGGTGTACTCGTTGGTTCCCTTGCCGACCTGCACGCCGAGAGCATCGAGGGCCTCGTTTCGGGGCTGGGCATCGTCATTCCACGCGAGCTTCGCGTCGTCGAAGGCTTTGCGGGCCGGGCCCTGCCAGCCCGGGACCGCAGAGATATCCTCGATTCTCTTGAATGTGTTACGCATTTCGCTGACGACGTCGGCGAGGCCGCTTTTGGCCTTTTCCACGAGAGCGGGATCAACGTAAACCATGATGAACCTTTCGTTGTCGAGGTTGCCCGGTGTCGAACCAGGATCTATTCCGGAGGTCTAATGTGCTCCGCCGGTGTGCTGGGGAAGTTATTGCGGCATCCACCTTCCCCCAGGCAGAGATTCGATCAGAGCTGACACCGCCTGTGCGATACGGTGGTCGGAGCCCGGTGTGATCGTGGACCAGAGCCGCTGGTCCGGGGCGAGAGTGGGTGCTGCGACCAGGCGGCCATGCGCGGTGTCGTACACCGCAACTGCTCCTGACGACCGGCCGGTTACGCCATCGGCGCCGGCGTAGGCCACCACCTCGGCATAGCTATGGCAGGAAGACAGCGCCAGCCCGTACACGATGGCGTCACGTTCGCCAGCGCCCAAGCCGTACATCGCCTCCGCGTAGTCGGTGGACGTCGTCGCGGTATCGAATCGTTCGCTTATGTCCTGCGTCGGTGCGCTGAAGGCTGGCACGTCGGCGGGCGGGCATGGCCCGAGCGCGTCCAACACCGGCCGCGCGAGACTGTGGCCGGATCCGTCGGCCCAGATCGAGCGGATCTCGTACGTATCCCCGCGGCGCACCGCCAATGCGTGCCCAGCACCCCGGCGGACCAGGCATACCCGGACCTGTTCGCGGTCGGTGTAGATCCGGGCAACCAGTTCGCGATCCGGTCGGTGCAGCGCCAGCAGCGCCGCCGCGATCTCCGGATCGACTCCTCCGTCGGCATCCACGATTCCGGCGCGCACCAGATCTGTCTCGGCGCGGCGCTGTGCGGCGGTCCACTCGTCGTATGAATCCTGCTCAGGCGCGACGGCGAGCGCTACCGGCAACGTCTGCACGCCGAGCCGCTCGGCGACGGCGAGCAGACTGTCGTTGGTCAGGACCGTCATCGTGACACCTCTGATCCCCGAGCCGGTGCGGTATCCGGGACCCGCTGCGGTTCCGAAGCACCCAAGACGGCTGGGGCGGCGCGAATCCCGGGGTCGAGCGCCGCCGGATCGGAGTCGCCGTGTCCGGCGAGACCGGCCCGGGGCCGGTGTTCCTCCTCCGGCGACGTTGTGCCGGGCGACATCGCGGCAGGCGCCATGGGTATCGGAGTCGACGGCTTCGCCGAAACCGATTCGATCACGTCGGTTCGAGTGTCGATGGTCACCTGCCGGTGGACCGGTGTGTGGTAGGTCGCTCGCGGCATCGTCACGGGCACAACAGGCATCGCAATACCCCGCGTACCCGCCGCCGCCGAGGGCATCGCGGGTTGCGATTCGGCTTGTTCGGCGGCGAGCGCGGTGCCGGTGGCGATCTGCGGCGGTGGCGCCTGTGTCCACGGCTGTGCCAGTGGCTCGGTGGCTCCCTCATAGCCGCGCATCACTCGCGCGGCCGCGGCCTTTGCGATATCGGCCTGGGAATCGGCGTCTGCCGCTGCCGCGCGAAGCGGCAAACCCACTGCGTCGCCAGCAGATTCGGCGGCGCGCTGGATCGCCTGGATGGCGGCGACTTCGGCGGAATCGGGCATCGCCAGCCGCGCCACCTCGTACGCGGCGGCTTGCGACTCGGCGTGCACCGCGTTGGCCGCGGCCGAACCCGCGGTATCGGAGAGCCAGTCCCGCAGTGCCGAAATACGTTCCAGCACAGCCGATGCTCCCTCCGACTCCCAGCCCGCCCGCAACACGTCGAGGATCTGCTCGTATTCGACGACCGCGGTGCCGAATCCGGCGGCAAGCCGGCCCCACGCCACGCCGGCCTCGGCCATCGGCACCGGTCCCGGACCGGTGGCGAAGTCCTGTGCCAGGCGTTCCGGCGGCCGGGCCGCCCAGACCACGCCGGTGAATCCCGGTGGCTCGATCATCGCGGCACCGGGCCGACACCACCGAATTCGGCGGCGTTCTCACTTTCCATGCGCCCGAACCGATCGGTCTGAGCCCGCAGTTCAGCGGCGACCTTGCGCAACTCGTTGATCCCGGCGGCGGCGGTCTCCCCGAAGGAATCCGCGACCGAGGTCATCGTCGCGGCGGCACGCTCCGATACTTCGTCGCGACCGGCAGGCGCAACGGTCAACGCCCCCTCGCTGATGCGCAAGTCCGCCGCCAGCCGGTCCGCAAGGCCATCCAGCCGGGTCGCGGCGTCCAACGCCGCGGCGGGATCGAAGCTCACGCCCATGCCACGCTCCTCATCGACATCTCCTGATTCCCACTGTGAGCGCTCATTCAGAGCGTGAGTTCCTTGTCCGGTGGCGGTTGGTAGCCACCGGGATCGGCGTAGCGATCAGCCGCGCCGACCACGGGCGGTGCGGCACCCTCGACTTCGCCTACGACCTCCATGCCGTGCTGCTCGGTAACCAGCAGCGCATGCAGCTCATCGGAAGTGCTCGCGACGCCCGCACCGCGCGCCATGCCGGTGGCCGCTCCCGCCCCCATCGGCATGAGTCCCGGCCCGGGAGATACCGCGCCGCCGCGTTGCACAGCTGTGGTGGACGACGCAGGCATTGCCCCGCCCGGACCGGACGAGGTCGCGGACTGCACGCCACCCGACCACGGGGCGAGCGGGCGGGACATCGGGGCCGTCGCGCCGCCGATCGCTCGTCCACCCATCGCACCGACAGCGGTGCCCGTGGGATGCACGCCGGGCCCGATGGTTTCCATCCGTTCCCGTTCCCTCTCCAGCGGGTCGCGCATGTTGGCCGAATTCATCGCATCCGCAATGGTCTTCGCGCCGGTCGTCGCCGAATTGGCCAGCAAAGGCACGATCTGCATCAGCTGCGTCGGATCAACACCGGTGGGTGCGTTCGTGATCGGCACCTTGGTTCCGGTGGCGGTCATCTCCGCACTGTGGACACTCAGTTCGGCGCGCGTCGCGGCGACCACGGCGGTCGCCTCGGCAAGCGTCTCGGCGGACATCGCCAGCACGAACACCTGACCCGGTGGTGTCGCAAGAAAAGGGGCTGCCGCCGTCAGCGAGGTCAGGTACTTCGCGATGATCGCCGACATCGCCGTCCCGCCACGGAAAACCGTGCCTGCCGCGGCGGCGACACCGGCCGACGTCCGCAGACTCTGGGCGGACACGGCCGTGCTGTCCGCGGCCGCCTGCGCTGCTTTTCCTTCCGCCGCCGCGGCTCCCGCGCCCTGCCACAACGTCATGGCCAGCTGTAGTGCGGATATGCCGAGTTGCGCGGCGGTCTGGACGACCGAGGACGCCTGCGCGAGCACTCGGGCCGGATCGACCGCCGGGTCGCCACCGAGCTGCCCGGTGCCGAAGCCGCTGGCCAGATCGGTGAGCGGCCGGGCGAGCGCGGATATGTCGATGACCGGGAGCGGCGGCAGGTCCGGCAGCGGCGGCAGCGCCGGAATCTCTGGCAGGGGCGGCAATCCCAGGTCCTTCAACACATCGTTGACCGGCCGGTCCAGCATCGGGCCCACCGCACTCGTGCGGAGCAGATCCAGGATCGACTGGTCGAGCGGCGCGGACATCACCGGTGGCCGATCGTCCCGAAATCGGCTACCGCGACGTCTTCGGTCACCTCGTACGCCGTGGCGCCCTCATAGGCGGTCATCGCCGTGGCGGCGTGCACGGCGGCGAGCTCACAGACCGACTGCAGGTTGTTGCACTGCGCAAAAGCGAACGCGGCCAGGAAGTCCTGCCCGATCAGCCCGAATACGGGAACCGCCGCCGCGACGGTCGCCGCCTGGTTCGCGGCGCCCGCGGTAGCCACCTCGACCGCCATGGTTGCCGCGGCATCGCCGTAACGGCGGATTGCGTCGGGTACTGCGACCAGTTCAGACATCGAAATCCTCTATCGCACGCAATGATCGGTATGTCCGACAAAGGTACCCGTGAATTCGGGGGAGGCATGCTCAAAGATTTGTAAAATCCGGCATAGCGACGGCGGTTATCGGACAACGCGGTTTCAGCCGTGCTCGTCACGATAACGTGCGGCCGCGGCGGGATGCAGGCGAACTTCGCCGGTACCGACGAGCCAGCGTTTATCCAAGAATTGAAATCCCAGCGCCTGTGCAGGCATCAATCCGTCGGCGCGACTCAACAGTAGTTCCGTGAGGGCGGTCACGGTGGCGTCCGCAAGCGTCGGTGCCGCCAGGAGCAGATTGGGAACGCCGACCGTGGCGACGGCGGGATTGCCGGGGTAGGCGTCTGCGGGGATCACAACCTGGTCGTAGTCGTAGCCGAATCGTTCCTGCAGGGGCTTCACCAGTTCACCGAGATCGATCAGCCGTGCCTGCTGCGGCACGTCGAGTCCGGGCGTCGGCACCCCACCGCCCCAGACGATCGCGTCCATTTCACCGGAAAGCAATGCCGGTATCGCTTCCGGCAGACGGCGATTGCCGACGACCACATCCTTGGCCGGGTCCAGGCCCGCCGCCCGGAGTATCCGTTCGCCGGTCATGGCCGCACCCGATCCGGTCTGTCCCAGGTCGACCCGTTTGCCGCGGAGATCGCCCACCCGGCTGATCGCGCTGTCGGTGCGCACGGCCATCTGTATGTAGCTCTCGTGTAGCCGCCCGATGGCCCGCACGTCGGCACCCGACGCGCGGACCGCATCGGCGAGCGACAGCGCGGCGTCGATCCGGCCGCTGCCGAGCAGGTCCAGGTTCATGTGCGACCCATCGGTGACCACCGGCTCGATGCGCACCGTGCCGGACTCGGCAGCGACCCGAGCAAACAGGTGCGCGAACTCGAGGAACATTCCGCCGACTCGCCCGGCGCCGAGCCGGACCGTAGCCACGTCGTCCCCGCGGCCACAGCTGGGAACGGTCGAGGTCACCGCCGCGGCCGCGGCGAGCGTCAGGAATGTGCGGCGGCCGATCATCGCCGCACCGCCGCCGATGGATCGTCGCCGCGACAGTATCGAGCCCGCGCTCCGGGAGCGCAGCCACACATCGATCCCGCTCCTGACTACCTCGACCGCCTCGGAGCGCCGCCATGCTCCGCCGACGGCGCTCCCCACTGTGGAGGTCATTTCAACCAGTCGAAGACGACATGTCAACAGCCATCTCCGCCACGGCACGCCGAGGTGGGTGCGCAGGTGCCGGAGCAACGGGTTCGGGCCGGATGCCGGGTAACGGGATGCCGCGGAAGAGGCGTCGCCGCACCGATCTGCCGTCCGCGTGGCGAAACGCCGGGATCCATTCTGAGAATCGTTATTCGAGGAGAGAATCTTAAAGAGCTGTAAGAAATTGCCGAGAGGCACCGATTTCGCATCTGGCGTTACCGAAACGTGACCGACCGGTGGTGCGATGGCTTGATTGGTGGATATGCCGTTGCGCTCGACGCATTCGCACCAGAGCTGACATTGTTCGGAGTGGATCGGCCCGAGGACCTGATATTCGGGTCGAGCGTCGATTCGGCCGCTGGATCGAGGATCGACGAATATGGCTACCAAAGGATTCGTTCGCCGGCCCCGGGTCGCACCGCCACGGGCACCGGGCGGCGAGGTCACGCTGAGCGCCCCTCCGGAAATTGACCGGCCGATACCGGCGAGTTTGCTGGTGAAGCTGATGCCGGTGGTGATGGTGGTCGCCGTCGTCGGCATGATCGCGATGATGGTCATGATGGGCCGCAGTCTGCTGGCCAATCCCTTCATGATGATGTTCCCGATGATGATGATCATGTCGATGATCGGCATGATGGCGGGCTACCGGGGTGGGGGCGGGCACAAGCGGGCGGCCGAGCTCGACGAGGAGCGCAAGGACTACTTCCGCTACCTCGACCAGGTGCGCAAGGATGTCCGTAAGACCGGCCGAGCCCAGTTGGAGGCCCTGCTGTGGAGCCATCCGGCCCCCGCGGATCTGCAATCCATCGTCGGCACCCGGCGCATGTGGGAACGGCGTCCCAACGATCCGGATTTCGGGCATGTCCGCGTCGGTGTCGGAAGTCACCGGCTGGCAACCAAATTGGCGCGACCCGAGACCGGGCCGCCCGAGGATCTGGAACCGGTGTCCACGGTGGCGCTGCGCCGGTTCGTCCGGACCCACTCGGTGGTGCACCACCTTCCGACGGCGGTCTCGCTGCGTGCTTTCCCTGCCATCAGCATCGAGGGAGAGCCCGCTGGAGCCCGAATGCTGGTGCGCGCCATGCTGATGGAGTTCGCCACCTTTCACGGGCCGGACCACGCGGCCGTCGCGATCGTGTGCGCGAACCCCGACGACGCAGCGTGGTCGTGGGCGAAATGGCTGCCGCATCTGCAACATCCGGCCGAACGTGACGCGATGGGCCCGGTGCGGATGATGTATCGGTCGCTGGCGGAACTCGAGACATCCATGGCGGCCGAACTCAGGGAACGCGGCCGATTCATGCGCAATGCGCAGCCGACCGGAGGTCGCAGACATCTGCTCGTCATTATCGATGACGGCTACGTGGGTGGTACTGAGCACCTCACCGGCGACGTCGGCCTGGATTCGTTGACCGTTCTCGATCTCACGGCGCCGCAAGCCGGACTCGCGGCGCGACGTGGCCTGCAGCTGGTGGTCGCGGACGGGATGGTGGCGGCGAAATCCGCTGCGGGAGCGGAGAAGTTCGCGACCGCCGATACCGTGACGGGCGCCGAGGCGCAGGCGCTCGCCCGCGATCTGGCGCGCTACCGGATTGCCACGGCGGCGCAGGTGGTCAGTCTCGGTGACGACACCAGCGCCGATCCGGGATTGATGGCGCTGTTGAAGATTCCGGATGCCACGCAGCTCGATCCGGCCAGGGTGTGGCGGCCACGCACCCCGCGCGAGCGGCTGCGGGTGCCGATCGGGATCACGCCCGACGGCACACCGGTTGAGCTGGATATCAAGGAGTCCGCCGAGAACGGCATGGGGCCGCACGGATTGTGTATCGGCGCAACGGGCTCCGGTAAATCGGAGTTCCTTCGCACACTGGTGCTCTCGCTGGTCACCACGCATTCACCGGATCTGCTGAACCTGGTGCTCGTCGACTTCAAAGGCGGCGCGACCTTTCTCGGGCTGGATCCGCTGCCACACGTGTCCGCGGTCATCACCAATCTGGAGGAGGAGCTGTCCCTCGTCGACCGCATGCGCGACGCCCTGGCCGGCGAGATGAACCGCCGCCAGGAACTGCTGCGCGCGGCCGGCAACTTCGCCAACGTCACCGACTATGAGAAGGCCCGCGCAGCCGGCGCCACACTGGATCCGCTGCCTGCGCTGTTCATCGTCGTCGACGAGTTCTCCGAACTTCTTTCGCAGAAGCCCGATTTCGCGGAGCTGTTCGTGATGATCGGCCGGCTGGGCCGCTCCCTGCACGTGCACCTGCTGCTCGCCTCGCAACGGTTGGAAGAGAACAAGCTGCGCGGCCTCGACTCGCACCTGTCCTACCGGATCGGTCTGCGCACCTTCTCCGCCAACGAATCCCGTGCGGTGCTCGGCATCACGGACGCTTACCATCTGCCTGCCGTCCCGGGCTCCGGATACCTCAAGAGTCACGCCGACGATCCGCTGCGATTCAACACGACGTACGTTTCCGGGCCGTATATTTCGCCCACCGCGGTCGAGACCGGCGATGGCAGTCCGGTGGGCCGGCAGACGGTCGTAGTATTCACTGCCGGTCGGGCCGGCGAGGCAGAGCCGGCATCTGCACCGCACCCGGCGCCCGCCGCTGCTGCCCGTGGACTTCCGGAGCTACCACCGCCGCCGGATGCGGTCGCCTCTGCCGCGGCTGTCCCTGGTCTCGACGCTGTGCCTGCGACATTGCTGAACATTGTCGTGGACCGTTTGAGGGGACACGGTCGGCCCGCGCATGAGGTGTGGCTGCCCCCGTTGGGCGAATCACCATCGGTGGACATGCTGCTGCCGGAGCCCGATTGGCGTTCACCGCTCAATCGGCACGGGCAGCTGTGGATGCCGATCGGCGTGATCGACAAGCCGTACGAGCAGCGACGGGATGTACTGACCATCGATTTGTCCGCGGCGCGCGGAAACCTCGCCGTCGTAGGCGGGCCCCAGTCGGGTAAGTCGACCACGCTGCGTACGGTGATCATGGCGGCAGCCGCCACCCACACGCCCGAACAGATCCAGTTCTACTGTCTGGACTTCGGAGGCGGCACGCTGGCCTCGCTGGCGGGCCTACCACACGTCGGATCGGTGGCCGGCAGACTCGATGCCGACCGAGTGCGTCGCACGATCGCCGAGATGACGACCCTGCTGCGACAGCGCGAGGAGCGCTTTCGCGAGCTGGGGATCGAATCGGTCCACGAGTTCCGCAGGCGCAAAACGAAACTGAGCCAGGTGAGCGGTTCCGAACGCGCCGCTGATCCGTTGTCGCAAGACGAGTTCGGTGATGTATTCCTGGTTGTCGACGGGTGGGCGACCGTCCGCGCCGAATTCGAGCAACTGGAGCCGCAGGTCCAAGCACTGGCCCAGCAGGGATTGTCCTATGGCATCCATCTGATGGTCGCGGCGGGTCGCTGGGCCGAGATCCGGCCTGCGGTCAAGGACATGATCGGGACAAGGCTGGAGTTGCGGCTCGGTGATCCGTCCGATTCGGAGATGGACCGGCGCACCGCCGTCCAGGTGCCGGTGGGCCGGCCGGGACGCGGTCTGACACCGGACAAGCTGCACATGCTCATCGCTTTGCCGCGGCTGGACTCCGAGTCGGATCCGCGCACCTTGCCCGATGGCGTCGGTGCCGCGAAACAGCAGCTCAACGAGCTCCACGGTGGCTGCCGTGCCCCTGCCGTGCGCATGCTGCCGTTGACGATCCCGAGGGCACAGGTCCTGGCCGCGGCGTCCGAGCACGGGATCGAGCTGGGACCGACTCGAGTGGCCATCGGGATCGGCGAGTCCGAGCTGCAGCCGCTGGTTCTCGACTTCGGCGCGCAGCCGCATCTCTTCGCGTTCGCAGATGTGGGCTGCGGCAAGACGACGCTGCTGCGCACCATTGCCATGGGCGTGTGTGAGCAGTCGACAGCGGAGCAGGCGCGCATCATTCTCATCGATTACCGGCGCACCATGCTGGGCGTGGTGGACGATGACCATCTGGCCGGCTATTCGACGTCGTCGCAGACCTGCAGGCCCATGGTGGAAGAGACTGCCGCCTATCTGGCGCGGCGGATCCCAGGCAACGATGTGACGCCCGCACAGCTGCGCGAACGGAGCTGGTGGACCGGACCGGAGATCTACGTCCTTGTCGACGATTACGACATGGTGGTCACCAGCGGCCGCAACCCGTTGGAACCGCTGCTCGAATTCCTACCGCAGGCGCGCGACATCGGCCTGCACCTGATCATTGCCCGCCGTTCCGGCGGCGCCTCCCGTGCCTTGTTCGACAAGGTATTGGCCATGATGAAGGATCTGTCGGCCGATGCTCTGCTGATGAGCGCCCCGAAAGACGAGGGCAAGATCCTTGACGGCATCCCTTCTGCCAAGCTTCCTCCCGGCCGGGGCACCCTCGTCAGCCGCAGCCGGGAGAACGAAATGGTCCAGCTCGCCTACGTTCCGATCCAGTAGATTGGTTCGGCCGTGCCGACGGTTCGACACCGTCCGGACGAATCCGTGACGGTGGGGTCATCGGCGCCGCGGCCGGGTGGCTGACGGCCGCGGTGTGGGCCGGCGGGGATGCTGTCGTCCGGACGCGATCCGTGCTATCGAAGACGGATGACACCGACACGCTCCTCCTACGATGTGGTGATCGTCGGCGGCGGCCACAACGGTTTGGTGGCGGCCGGGTACCTGGCGCGGGCCGGGCGCTCGGTGCTCGTGCTCGAGCGGCAGCGGCACACGGGCGGCGCCGCGGTGTCGGAGCGGGTGTTCGCGGGCGTCGACGCGCGGTTGTCGCGGTACTCGTACCTGGTGAGCCTGCTGCCACGGTCGATCGTGGACGAGTTGGGGTTGCGGTTCGCCACGCGGCGGCGACAGATCTCGTCCTATACGCCGGTCGGTGACGGTGGACTGCTGGTGTCCGCGGAGCAGGCGCGGACCGAGGCGAGTTTCGCGCGGCTCACCGGGACGGATCGGGAATTCCGCGCCTGGCAACGGTTCTACGGCGCCACCGGGCAGCTGGCGCGGCGGGTGTTCCCGACGCTGACGCAGCCGCTGCCCACCAGGGACCAGCTGCGGAATCTGGTGGATGACGCGGCCACGTGGGACGCGCTGTTCGAACGGCCGTTGGGCGAGACCATCGAGTCGACCTTCGACCATGACACCGTGCGCGGCGTGGTGCTCACCGACGCGCTGATCGGCACGTTCACCCATGCGCACGATCCCTCGCTGCGGCAGAACCGCTGCTTCCTCTACCACGTGATCGGCGGGGGCACCGGCGACTGGGACGTGCCGGTCGGCGGCATGGGCGCACTCACCGACGCACTGGCCGAGGCCGCGCGCACGGCGGGCGCGGAGATCGTCACCGGCTGCGCGGCAACCGGTATCGAAACCGACGGCAGCACAGCACAAGTCGGTTATCCGGATGGAAAGGTCGGCGCGCGCCACGTTCTGGTGAACGCCGCGCCGTACATACTCGCCGAGTTGCTCGGCGAGCCGTTGCCATCGAAACCCGAAGGCGCGCAGCTGAAGGTGAACATGCTGCTGCGCCGGTTGCCGCGCTTGCGCGACACCGAGGTGGATCCGCGCGAGGCGTTCGCCGGAACTTTCCACATCGGCGAGTCATATGCCCAGCTCGATCGAGCTTATGGCGAGGCGGCGATCGGTCGTATCCCATCCGCCCCGCCCGCCGAAATCTACTGCCACACCTTGACCGATCCGACGATCCTGGCGCCCGATCTCGCCGTGCGGGGCGTGCACACCCTCACGTTGTTCGGTCTGCACGCCCGGGCGAAACTCTTCGCCGCCGATCCCGCCGGCGCCAAGGCGGAGCTGTTGAAAGCGACACTAGCGCAATTGGATTCGATGCTGGCGGAACCGATCGCGGATTGCCTGGCGACGGACGCGAACGGCGCGCCGTGCCTGGAGGCGAAGACCCCACCCGAACTCGAGCGCGAGGTCGGTCTCCCCGGCGGTCACATCTTCCACCGCGATCTGGCCTTCCCCTATCTCCCCGAAGACGCCGATCCGGCCGACCCCGCCGCCCGGTGGGGTGTGTCGACCGGCCATCGCAACGTGTTCCTGTGTGGTGCGGGTGCGATCCGGGGTGGCGGGGTCAGCGGCATCCCCGGGCACAACGCCGCGATGGCCGTGCTCGACGTCGGTCAGGCGGACTGAGCTTTCAACGCGATCTTCGCGTTGCGCCCCGGCGTCTCGGTGGCGACCGCGGCCTCGGCGGCGGAATCCAGCGGATAGGCCGCCTCGATGTCCAGCTTCAGCACGCCGCGGGCGGCCAGGTCGATCAGCTCGCCGATCAGCCGCCTGCGCTGCTCGCCGCCGATCTCCTCGATCCGCTTGGAGCCCCAGAAGCCCTTGACCACCGCCTGTTTGAAGATGAGTCCGCCGGGATCGAGCGACAGCGGCTGGCCTGACAGCGCGCCGAAGGAGATCAGCTCTCCGCCCGGCGCGAGCAGCGCCAGCTCGTCGGCCGCGGCCCGACCGCCCACCTGATCGACCGCCCGCGCGATCGGCGCGCCCGAGGTGACGGCTTGCACTTGGTCGCGCCAGCCCTCACTCTCGGTGTCGAGCACTTGCTCGACACCGAGTTCGCGCAGCGCCGCGACCGAGGCGGGCCCGCGCACGAGGTTCAGCACGTGCAGCCCGCGCTGCCGGGCGAAGATATTGACCTGCCTGCCGACCGCGCCGTTGGCGGCGTTGATCACCAGCCACTCTCCGGCGTTCAGGCCGAGGTCTTCCACCAGCATCAGCGCGCTCAACGGCATGGCGAGCAGCTGTGCCGCGGTCTCGTCGGACACCGAGTCCGGCACCGGAATCACCTGCCGGGCCGGGACCACGAAGTACTCGGCCCACACGTTCTGCGCACCGGAGACCGTGACACGCTGGCCCACCGACAGCCCGGTGACGTCAGGTCCTACCGCGTCGACACGGGCGACCGCCTCGGTGCCCGGAATGGCGGGCAACTCGGGCCGGTAGCCGTACACACCGCGCACGATGGCCAGGTCGTGATTGTGGATCGGCGACAGGATCAGCGCGAGCCGTACCTCGCCCTGGCCCGGCTCCGGGGCCGGTCGTTCGGCGGTGGTGAGCACGTCCTTCGGTTCGCCGAATGCTTCGATGACAACGGCACGCATATCCGCTCCTTCTCGATCAGTCGTCGGCGACAACGACGTCGACGTCGATGTTGCCGCGGGTCGCGTTGGAATACGGGCACACCTGGTGCGCCTTGTCGGCGAGCGCCTGCGCGTCCTCCCCGGACAGATTGGGAAGCGAGACCTCCAAGGTAACCGCCAGACCGAAGCCGCCGGCGCCGTTCGGGCCGATGCCGACCTTCGCGCCGACCGCGGAATCGTCGATGTTCGCCTTGACCTGCTTGCCCACCAGGCGCAGCGCCGAGTGGAAGCACGCCGCGTAGCCCGCCGCGAACAGCTGCTCGGGGTTGGTGCCCTCGCCGCTGCCACCCAGCTCCTTCGGCGCGGACAGCTCCACGTCGATCTTGCCGTCGGTGGTGCGTGTGTGGCCGTTGCGTCCGTCGCCGCTGGCCAGGGCTTCGGCGGTATAGAGGATCTGCATGTCTACTCTCTTTCGTTCAACTGGGACAGCAGCGATCGCGTCAGTCGCCGCAGGATGTCGCGCAACGCGAGGAAGTCCGCCGGGGACAGGCCACTGGCCTCGGCCATCTCGGCCGGGATGTCGCCCGCCTCGGCGCGCAGCGCGCGTCCGCGCTCGGTGAGCTGGATATCGACGCGACGTTCGTCGGCCGCCGATCGCCGCCGCTCGACCAGACCCGCCGCCTCCAACCGCTTGAGCAGCGGCGACAGCGTGCCGGAATCCAGAGCGAGTGTGTGGCAGACGTCGCCGACACTGCGTCCGTCGCGTTCCCACAGCGCCAGCATCACCAGGTACTGCGGATAGGTGAGCCCTAGCCGTTCGAGCTTCGGGCGGTAGACCGCGGTCATCGCCCGGGACGCCGCGTACAGCGGGAAGCACAGTTGCTCGTCGAGTGCGAGGTGATCGGTCATGAACAACAAAGTAGTGGACAATTAAGTTGTACACAACTGACCTGGTCAGTGGTTGCCGTCACGTTCGATCAGGATTCCGGCTCAGCGAGCGGGGAAGCGGAGCACGCGATCCTCGCCGGGGTCGACATTCCCGCGGCCATCGGTGTCGGAGGTGGTCAGCCACAGCGCGCCGTCCGGTGCGACGGCCACCGTGCGCAGGCGGCCGTACTGGTCGCGCAGTTCCGAGCGGGGCGTGCCCAAGCCGCCGTCTGCCAGCGGTACGCTCCAAAGCCGTCGGCCGCGCAGTGCGGCGGCGTACAGCGTGTCCGCGGTAATGGCGATGCCCGAGGGGGAGGCCTCCGCGGTGGTCCACGTGACCAGCGGGTCGGTGTAGCCACGGTCGGTGCCGCCCGCGCCTTCGACGGCGGGCCAGCCGTAGTTGCGGCCCGGCTCGATCAGGTTGATCTCGTCGAACCGGTCTTGGCCGAACTCCGCCGCGAACAAGCGGCCGGCCCGATCCCACGCCAGTCCCTGCACGTTGCGGTGGCCGAGGCTGTAGACCGGCGAGCCGGGATCCGGATTGCCCGGGGCCGGGCGGCCTTCGGGAGTCAGCCGGAGGATCTTGCCGTTCGGGCTCGCGGGGTCCTGCGACCGACGGGATTGCCCGGCATCGCCCGTTCCGGCGTACAGCATGCCGTCCGGCCCGAACGCGATCCGCCCACCGTTGTGGTTACCGGCCTTCGCGATGTCCGCGACGAGCACTTCCGGCTGGCCGTCGAGCCGGAACCGCACGATTCGGTTGTCCGTCTCGGCGGTGAAGTAGGCGTAGACATAACCGGTTTCGGCATAGTCCGGCGCGACGGCGAGGCCTAGCAGGCCGCCCTCGCCGCGTGCGGCGACGCCGGGCACTCGGTACACCTGTTCCGGCGCGCGTCCGGGAACCAGTCGCAGTATCCGTCCGGTGTCGCGCTCGGCTACCAGCGCGGCGCCGTCGGGCAGAAACGCCAATCCCCATGGAACGTCGATATTCTCAGCCACCTGCTCGGGTGCACCGAGATCGGGCTGCCCGGTCGGGCTACTCGGCGAGGTGCTGCCGATTCCGGTGGGTAGCGGCGGGACGCTCGGATCGGCCGGGTTCTCCTCGGCGCAAGCCACCATCGCCCCGGCGATCAGCAACCCGGCGACAGTCGCGCGGAACCACGGAATGTGGGGCCTCGCCTTTCCCATGTACGACTCCGCCATCAGCCGAGATAGGTGCTGTACCAGTCGAGTACACGTCGCCAGGCTTCGGTGGCGGCCGTAGCGTTGTAGCGCGGGCCGGTGTCGTTGAAGAAGGCGTGGTCGGCGTCCGGTGCGGTGAAGACCTCGTACGGGTTGCCGTTGCGGGCCAGCGCCGCCTCGGCGGCGGGACGGGAGGCGTTCACGCGGGCGTCGGCCGCCGCGTAGATTCCCAGCACCGCGGCTTTCGACGCGGAGAGATCACCGTTGTCCGGGAACGGTCCGTAAAAGGGCGTCGCCGCGGCCAGTTGCGGCACGCCGGAGGTCAACAGCAACCAGGTCAGGCCGCCGCCGAAGCAGAAACCGGTGGCGCCCAGCTTCTTTCCGTCGACTCGGCGGTGGAGTTCGTCGAGCCCGGCGCCCAAGTCGGCCAGCAATTGCTCCTGCGGAGTACGGCTCAGCTCGGCGGTCGCCGCAGCCGGATCGGTGAACGTCGCGGTGCCGCCGCGAGAGGACAGCAGATCGACCGCGAGCGCGGAGTACCCGGCCCCAGCGAATCGCCCGGCCACCGAGCGAATATGGTCGGTGAGGCCCTTGTTCTCATGGATCACCAGTACCCCGCCCCGCGGCTGCGGCGCCGCCGCCCACGCGGCTTGCAACTGCGTCTCGCCCGGCCCCGCGAACGTGATGGCGGTAGTGGAGATCGCGCCGGCCGAGCCGGGCGGCGCCGAGGGAGCCGCAGGCGATGGATCCCCATCGGTGATCTTGGTGTCGTTGCCCGAACATGCGGCGAGCAGCGCGACCGCGGCACCGGCACCGAACCCGAGCAGCGCCAATCGGCGCAGCGCCTCCCGCCTGGGCAGAATGCCGTCGGCGTGATCGGCGGCGATCTCCTCCGCGATATAGCGCTGCAACGGCGTCATATGCCCAACCATAGGCCGGATCGGCCGGGCACGGGCGCCGTTCACCGGCTGGCCGCCCGCGACGAACCGACCTGGCCGTGCTGCCCCGCATGATCCGCCAGGTCCAGGGAGCGTGCGCACTTAGCGAGCCGGTCGCGGGGCGAACGCTGATCAGGCGGTCCGGACGGCGGCGGCACTCAGAGCTGCGATTGCACCTGTGCGGAGATCAGTTCGAGATGATCGAGGTCGGACAGGTCGAGCACCTGGAGGTAGATGCGGCTGGTGCCGATCTCGGCGTACCGGCCGATTTTGTCCACCACCTCGGCGGGGGAACCGGCCAGGCCGTTGGTCTTCAGCTCGTCCACCTCACGTCCGATCGCCGCGGCTCGGCGCGCCACTTCGGCGTCGGTCGCGCCGACGCACACCACCAAGGCGTTCGAGTAGACCAGGTCGCCGGCCTTGCGGCCGTATGCTTCGGCGGCGGCGCGAACCCGATCGAACTGCCGCGTGCTGTCCTCGATCGAGGAGAACGGCATGTTGAACTCGCTCGCGTACTGTGCGGCCAGCCGCGGGGTGCGGGTCGCGCCTTGGCCGCCGATCAGCACCGGTATCGGGTCCTGCACCGGCTTGGGCAGGGCGGGCGAGCCGGTGAGCTGATAGTGCTTGCCGTCGTAGCTGAAGGTGTCGCCGGGCTTGGTGGCCCACAGTCCGGTGATAATCGCCAGCTGCTCTTCCATCCGCGCGAACTTGTCGGCGGGGAAGGGGATGCCGTAAGCGGCGTGCTCTTCGGCGAACCAGCCGGTGCCGAGGCCGAATTCCACTCGGCCGCCGGACATCTGGTCCACCTGGGCGACCTGGATGGCCAGCGGGCCCGGCAGCCGGAACGTGGCCGCGGTGACCAGTGTGCCGAGCCGGATCCGCTCGGTCTCCCTGGCCAGCCCGGCCAGCGTGATCCAGGCATCGGTCGGACCGGGCAGGCCGTCGGCGTCGCCCATGCTCAGGTAGTGGTCGGAGCGGAAGAACGCGTCGAAGCCCAAGTCCTCGGTGGCCTTCGCAACGGTGCGCAGCGTGTCGTAGCTGGCGCCCTGCTGCGGCTCGGTGAAGATGCGTAGTTCCATATCTCCGACACTAGCGGGTGGGGTTTCGGCGGCTCCCGGCCTGTCGGGCCGCGACCTGTGCAGTGGAGATTGCGGGGAAAGAGCAATTTCGAGGGCCAAGTCGTCGAAACGGTACAGCCCGGGCGGGCTCTGCAGGCGTTGCACCATGTCGAGCAGTTCGTGCGCTTGGTCGGCGGCGTCGGGAATCCGGTCCGGGTCGACGGCCACCGCGGCAGCCGTGATCGGCGCGGAGGTGGCCGCGGCCAGTGCGGCGACCAAGTCGTCCAGGGCGTTGTCGGCCAGCAGTGCTACCGGGACCAGGATCGTGCCGCCGATCGCACTCAGCAGGCTCGGCACCTGCCTGCCACACTCGACGGCCAGGCAGGTCCGCATGCGCTGCCGCATGGCGTGCCCGTCCCCCGGCGCGTCGAACGGGATGCTCCTCGCCTTGTTCGCCGACCGCGATGGCCAGCACGCTGTAGCGGTCGGCGACCGGAAAGCCGTGCTCGCGGTAGACCTTCGCGGTGTGCTGCCCGCTGAGCAGTGCCGCGGCCACGGCGTGCGGAGCCGCCTGCTCCGCGCCGGGCGCGATCGATAGGTAGGCGAGCGACACGGTCGCCATGACCGCGTGGAGGACGTCGAAGAGTCGCCGTATGTCGTTGTGCCGCAGGGTGTGTGCGGATTCTTGGAGGTGATCGTCGAGATACAGCCGGAAACCCGCGTGGACGAGATGCTGGACGGTATCCAGCGGAATGCCGACGCAGGCCCATCGTGTCGCCGCGGTCAGGATGCGGTCCATCCGGGCGCGGTACTCACGCCGATCGGACGCCACCAAGTCGAGGCAGTGGGCGACGGTGGCGTGGATCTCCTCCCGCAGCAGGTTTCCTCGTGCGGCGTGCCGCTGGGGAATGATGTCGAGCAGGTGCCGCACGATGTGCTCGTCGGCGGGGACGAATCCGGTGGACGCGGTGCGCGTGAAAGGCATGGCCGCCCGCTCAGACGCCCAAGGCGGCCACGGCTCCGGTGCCGAGTCCGTGGGTCGGCGCCTGCCCTGTGACAGTCAGGGCGGTGTGGAGCGCACGTTGCGTCGTTGCAAACATGTCGCTACTTCCGTTCGTCGATCCGCGTTCACTCGAATGCCTTGGCGCAGACGGTAGTTCACATCACACGGGAATCGCGCTATCGCGAGGTCGCGGTCATTGAACTCTAAAGCCCGGTGGCTTCGATCGTCACTGCACGGGTAGACGAAGTAGTGGTCCGCCAGCTTGTTGCCGATGACGAAGGTTTGCGGGATACGGACAGGACGGAGTGGACGAGTGCACGATCTACCGGTGATCGTTGTGATGGGTGTGTCGGGTTCGGGGAAGACGACAGTCGGCACCCGCCTCGCCGACGCGTTGGGCGTCGAATACACCGAGGGCGACGACTTCCATCCACCCGCGAACATCGCGAAGATGGCGGCGGGGACGCCCCTGGATGACGCCGACCGCGCCCCATGGCTGGACGCCCTGGCCGCCGCGATGGCCGAGCGGTCCGAGCGGGGCGCCGTCGTCACCTGTTCGGCCCTCAAACGGGTCTACCGCGACCGGCTGCGGGCGGCCGTGCCCGGGGCATTCTTCCTGCATCTGGACGTGCCGCGCGACGAACTCGAGCGCCGCATCACCAACCGTCGCGGACACTTCCTGCCGCTGAGCCTGGTCGACTCCCAGCTCGCCACGCTGGAGCCACTGGACGCCGACGAGAAGGGCATCACCGTCGATGCGACCCGCACGCCCCAGGAGTTGGTCGGTGCGGTCGTGGCGGGTTTGGGTAGGTGACCCACGCGGCCTCGGTAGGTCCGACAGAATTCCGGCTTGCGAACCGTCAGCCGTGTGGGCGGGCCGGGTGGCGCAAGGCTGAATCCTTGTGGTTGCCGATGATGTCACCGAGCCGGAAGACCTCGCGCGGGTCCGGCAGCAGATGCCGCTGGACGAAAACGCCGACACGGGCGATTCCGCGCACCGCAGAGGTGAAAGCCCTAGGGGGCGCGGCGAGTCGAAGCGTCGAAACAACATGATCTTCACATAGCGCGAGGGCCAGCCAACGGCCGAGCCGCTGGAAGGGGCGAGGTAACCAGCGGGCGGCGAACTGGTCGATCAATGCGTTCGCCAACCGTTGCCCTTCCGGTGAGTAAGCGAAATCCGGGCCGTGCTCATAGCTCTCGAGATACGCCTCGGCCTCCTGCCAAGTGCGGGGCAGCTCGGCGACGCCCATTCCTTCCGAGACCGTGATCCAATGCGAGTACTGGGCGCGGCGCTCCGACTCGGTCAACCCCGGTGCTCCCGCGACCTTTCGTAAGAGCCGGTCGTAGAAGAGGGCGAAGACCACCGCGCTGTGCAGGAAGGTATGTGTCGGCATCGGCCAGCCGCGCGCGACCGATGAATGCCAGTTACGCACGTAGGTCATGCTTTCGGCGGACTCGCGGCTGGTCACGCCGTCATCGATCCACGAGAACAAGTGGAACATGGTCTCGTCGGCACGCCGGATACCGTGCTCGTAGAGCATTCCGGCGCCGTCGCGATCCACCGGCACCGCCGCTTCCGGTGGTCCCGCGAAGCGGACGAAACCGATCGTGTACAGCAGGTGCACCACCATCAGGCTCCGGGGCAGCAGCCGGGCGGTGGTCAGCCGCACGATGCGCTCCGCGTCGACGTCCGGATCCAGCCGCGCGATCTCGGCGCGGATCCATTTGTACCCATGTCTTCCAGCTGTCATGGCTGCCTCCATCCAGGTATCGGCTATCGGTGTGTCGGCACGCTCGTCCATTGCGGGGCCGCGCGGCAGCGAGCCGACTTTTTCACTGGAGTCGCGATCTAGTGAAATATTTCATTAGAGTGTCGGTCTAGTCAAGGGGTGGCTGTGCGGATGGCACGCGGCACGTTTTCGCCGGGGCGCGGGAAGATCGGGAAGTCGGCCTCGCGCTCGAGGCGCGAGTCGGCTAGAGACCGCCGAGGTGGGACAGCACTTCGAAAGCGAGATCGAGGCCGCGCCACAGGGCGTCGATCTCGGCGGTCGCTGTGGGCGCCAGGGCCGGGTCCGTCAGGGCCAGCCCGTTACCGAAGATGACGACGTTGGCGCCCGCGTCGGCGAAACGAAGCAGCGGACCCGTCGCGACGCCTTGCCCGAGCAGCGCGTCCAGGCCCTCGCCGACGAAGTAGAAGCGCCACAGTGGTCCGAGGTCGGCGCCGTAGACCGCCTTGGTCGAGCCGACGACCAGTGCGCCCTGCTGGGCGATCGCGTCGACGATGCGGAAATAGTCGCCAGCGTTGGCCGATGTGCTGCCAACCGCCGCGACGGAGTAGGACAGGTCGACGGTCAGGTGTGCGTTGTAACCCGCCATCGCGATGCGTGCTGGGGACAATTCGCAGCGGCGGGCCAGGCCGAAGTAATGCGCCCAATGCGGTTCCGCGGGTGCGCCGGTGAATTCGGCATGCACATTGCGCAGGAATCGGGACAGCAGCTCGAGACTGATCCGGTGTGCCCACTGCGGGTCGGCGAACGACGCGGGGTCGCGCTGCAACGGCAGCACCGCGGCGTGTTCGACCGCGTCGAGCCCGAGCGCGAACAGTCCCCGCCAGTCGCGATGGCGGACCAGGATTTCGGTGATCCGCTGATGATTGCCGATCGCCTGTTCCAGTTGCCGCAGCGGCGGTCCGGTCAGCGTCGTGGTGTCGGAGAGTGTTGCGACAGCCGCGGTTTCGGCGGGTGTCAACGGGGTTCCGCAGGCCGTGTCGATCGGCGCGGCGGAAGCGGTGGCGCTACCGAGCACGCCAGTGCACAGAAACACCGTGAGGAGCGTGATCGCCGAAAAGAACTGGCGCAGCTTCGGTGTGCGGGCACAGATGTATCTCATCGTCGCTCCGGATGTCGTGAATCGCGTATTGGCATCGGAACGCCCGAAGCGACTGTGCTCGGCGATGTACCGCCACCTGGAGAGGGCGGCGGCACAGGGCGGGCTCGAGCCTAACCCAGCGGATCGTCCTTTGCCACGCGACGGTCGGCGCGGATCAGGAACCGGAGGGCGCGTCCGGCAGGCTCAGTTCGGCGATGTCGGAGATCAGCAGTCCCGCGCCGAGCAGCAGCGAACCCACCGCGATCGCGCCGAACACGAAGACCCACAGCAGGCCGGGCAGCCGGGTGAGCCGCGCGAGTTGATCGGCGTCGGAGTCGACTTCCTGATACCGGGAACGCTGCTGGCGGGAGCGGCTGCGTTGCAGTTCGGCCACCGGGCGTGCCCCGGCGAACAGCAGGAACCAGGCGCCCAGGTACGC
Source organism: Nocardia sp. NPDC051787 (assembly GCF_040681325.1). Lineage (NCBI taxonomy): Bacteria > Bacillati > Actinomycetota > Actinomycetes > Mycobacteriales > Nocardiaceae > Nocardia > Nocardia sp. NPDC051787. The sequence goes on along the minus strand of NZ_JBFAYO010000019.1, from coordinate 108,883 downwards.
GAAACCCGCCTGCAGTGTGTCGGTTCCGAACCAGGACACCACGAAGACCATCCCGCCGAGACCGAGCACGGTGATGCCGCCGTAAATGTTCCTGATCTTGATCAAGAGTGCCGCCAGTAGCGCAATCGCGGTCCAGAGCATCAGCGTGATCCGGCTCGCGCCGAGCAGGGCGGCGAACCCGAGACCGAGCAGCGGCGGCGCCGGGTACCCCGCCATCGTGGTGAGGATCATTCCGAGGCCATAGGGTTTTCCGCTCGACACCGTCAGGCCCGACGTGTCCGAATGCAAGCGGATGCTGTTGAGCTTCCGTCCGGTCAGCAGGGCGACTACGGCATGGCCGCCTTCGTGCGCGATGGTGACGATGTTGCGGGTGAACCGCCAGATCGGGGTGTAACCCACCAGCACGAGCGCCGCCACCGCGGCCGCCACTACCAGCCACCAGGGCGGTTGCGCCTGCGTCGTCGTCAGACGGTCGGCGATGGAGGCGCCGCGCTCGACAAATTCCGCTCTATCCACCGCCGCACCTTAACCGTCCGCACACTCCCGCGCTCGGGCAAGCGTTCCCGGTCGCGACACCGGTTGTGACCGCCTCAACTCTTGCGGAGCACGCCCTTGATATTGCCGACTCCGCCGGAAGTGCTGTAGGACAGCGAATCATCGGGCCGCAGCGTGACGGTCGAGCTGGAGCCGTCGTCCCAGCAGCCGGAGGCGCCGCCGGACAGGCGTGCGACAAAGGTGATCTGGGTCTCGGTGGCGCCGGTCAGCCTCTCGGCGCGCTCACAGCGCTGGCCGGACAGCTTGCCGGTGTTCGACGACTGCGCCACTTCTTCGCCGGGTTCATCCCGAGCATGCTTTCGGGGCCGACACTTTCGCCGGCGCGGCGACCTACCTCGTCAACCGGGCCCAAGCCGACGACTTCGACCACAAAGGCCAGGGCTACCTCGAGATGTTCCGAGGACTCGGCACATCGATCGCTCGCACCTTGGCGGGCCTACGTCTACCTCGGCCCGATCTCGTGTACGACCGCGTTTACGAACTGGATTTGGGCGGCCGGGTCGTCAGGATGCGAGCCACCGGCCGCGCGCACAGCAACGGCGATCAGGTCATCGAGGTAGCCGACGCGGATGTGCTGTTCACCGGAGACCTGGTCGAAGCCGCGCACTTCGCCATCTTTCCGTGGTTCCCGCCGCACGACACGGATGTGTCGGGCACATGGTGGCTATCGGTCATGGAGCGGCTTTCCGCCGCGCCGCGGCGCACCGTGGTGCCAGGACATGGCGACGTCGGTGGCCCCCAACTGATCACCGACGTCCGCGACTACCTGCGGCTGTTACGCGACGAAACCTGGATCCGCCGTGACTCGGCGATGAGCGAGCACACCATCGCAGAGGAGGTCGCCGCGGTAATGATCCAACGGCATCCGGAATGGGCGGGCCGGCAATGGATCGAAAAAGGTATCGCGTGCCTGTGCGCCGAACACACCCCGGCTACCTCGGCGGCGCCACAGGATGCTCCCTGACACGTGGACGTGATCCACGACCGTGATCGGCGCTAGCTCGCCATGCTGGGCTCGCGCGTGCTCCGGTCCCGCCGCGCCCGCCTGGCCAGCAGATATGCGGCGAGTGCCGCGGGGATGTTCATCAGCACGCCGTATACCGCGCCCGGCACGGCCATGGCGTCCTCGTGCAGAACCGACGCGGCGACGGCGATCGCGATCGCCCCGTTGTGGATGCCGATCTCCATGGCCGAAGCGATCGCCTGGTCGGTGTCCACCCGGAACAATCGGGGCACGAAGTAGCCGACGGCCAGGCTGATCACCGCGAACGACAGGCAGATCGAGGCCAGCGTGCCGATGTTCTCGGTGAGCGTCTCGAAGTTCTTGCCGACCGCCGCGGCGACCACCAGCGCGAGCACCACGATGGACAGGATCTTGACCGTGCCGCGCATCCGCTGCGACCACGCCGGGAACCGGCGGTGCACCAGCATGCCGATCGCGACCGGTACCAGCACGATGGCGAACACCTGCGCGAACTTGTCCGGTCGCAGTCCCAGCGATCCGTCGCCGTCCAGGAACAACGTGTAGGACAGCGCGACCACCACCGGCATGGTGAACACCGCGAGCACCGAATTGATCGCCGTCAGCGTGATGTTCAGCGCGACATTGCCGCCGGCGATATGGCTGAACAGATTGGCCGACGCCCCGCCCGGCGAAGCGGCGAGCAGCATCATGCCGACGGCCAGCGCGCCGTCGAGTCCGAACAGGTAGACCATGCCGAGGCACAGTGCTGGCAGCAGCACCATCTGGCACACCAGCGCGATCAGCGCCGCTTTCGGAAACCGCAGCACGCGCGCGAAATCGTCCACCGTCAAGGTCAATCCGAGCCCGAACATCACCAAGGCCAGGGCCAGCGGCAGGAACACCGCGAAAACCGTTGAACCCATTCGGATCTCCTCTCCGCCGACGGGCCGCCGCGACCGGGGTCGACCCCGGGGATCGACGTTATCGGCTCCCGGCGGGGGTTGCCAGCCTTGGTCGGGCGGTGACGGTCACACCTGCGGCAGCTGTGCCTTCGCCAGAAGACGGACGGCGGTGTCGGGCGGATCGACCGGAACGGATGCGCCGACGAGTACGGGCCGCCCGGCCTGGTCAGGCGGTGACGGTCACACCCGCGACGGCCGACTCGCGCGCCTTCGCCAGCAGGCGCACGGCGGTGACAGCGTCGCGCGGGTCCACCGGAACCGGCGCGCCGTCGAGTACGGCGGCGGCCATCGCGGAGTAGAACGCGGGGTAGTCGCCCGGCGCTGTCGGTAGCGGCGTGAAGTCCGGTTCGGCGCCCAGGACGCCCCAGCGCTCGGGTTCGACAGTGCCCCATGGCAATCCGTCGTCGGGGCGGCGACCGGACCGCAGCGCGTCTTCCTGTGGGTCGAGCCCGTAGGTGAGGTAACCGGCTTCGGCGCCGAGTACCCGGAAACGCGGGCCGAGTTGCGGGGCAACGGCATTCATCCAGAGCTGGGACCGGACGCCGTTGCTGTGGGTGAGTGCGACGAACGCGTCGTCGTTGGTGGTGATCGCCTCGCGCCGCCGGTCGAGTTCGCAGTACACCGAGCGAACCGGGCCGAACAGCGTCACGGCCTGGTCCACCAAGTGGCTGCCGAGGTCGATGAGAATGCCCGCGCCCTCCTCGTCGGAGCCGATCTCCCGCCAGCCGCCTTTCGGGACCGGACGCCAGCGCTCGAACCGCGACTCGAAACGGCGCACTCGGCCCAGCTTTCCGGTCCGCACGAGTTCCCATACGGTACGGAAGTCGCCGTCCCAGCGCCGGTTCTGGAAGACCGACAGGGCGAGCCCGGACCGCTCCGCTCGGGCCACGAGGTCTTCGGCGTCGGCCACCGACACCGCGAACGGCTTGTCCACCACCACCGGCAATCCGGCGTCGAGCGCCAGGCGGGCCAGAGGCGCGTGTGTGCGGTTGGGCGTCGCGATCACGGCCAGATCGATCCCGGCCGATGCGGCGAACAGCTCCTCCGCGTGCGAGACCACGCGCACGCCCGGGTGCTCATGGCGCGCGTGCTCCGCCCGTTCCGGCGACGAGGTGACCACCGCCGCTACCCGCATGCGAGGCTCGGCGGCGATCAGCGGAGCGTGGAACACCGACCCGGCCAAGCCATAGCCCACGATGGCGACCTCGAGGAAACTCATACCGTGACGCTACCGTCGCCGGATAAACGTCGCGGCCGTCCCGCCGACGCCGCCCCTTGGCGCCGGCACGGAGCGGATCGAGGGCTCGGACAGCGTCCGACGGCCTGGTGACGGCCCTGCTGCTGGCCGAGAACGGCATCGAGGTGCCCGTGGTCCCGGTCGAGCAGTCGCGGCGGTCGCGGGCGGCATCGTAGGGACGGCTTCTCGGGTGCTGGAAGCTCAGCTCGACTCGGCTCCAGGATCGTCGGTCCAGCGCTGTACCCACACCTGTAGCGGGGCGAGTGCGGCGACCAGGTCCACGCCGTCGCCGCTGAGGTGGTACCCGTCTTTCCCCGCGACGACGATGTGTGCCGCACGCAATTCACGCAGCCGATCGTTGAGCACGCTGGCTGACACGCCATCGCACCGCGCCTGCAGCTCGCGGAAGGTGACCGCGCGCCCGTCCCACAGTTCCCACAGCATCCGCAGCGCCCACCGCCTGCCGAGCAGATCCAGCAGCACCATGATCGGGCGCCCAGAGCGCGATCCGCGCACGGGTGAGCCGACCACGGGTACCTTGTCTGCTTCGGATTCCGAAGCTACCATCGCCACCATCCTTGCTCTGATTTCCGAAGCAAGGATACCTACGTCGAGAGGCTTGACCATGGCAGCGAAACAAACCAGCCCGCGCATCGCACCGCTGAGCCCGCCGTATGCACCCGGCATCGAGGAACAGCTGCGCAAATGGATGCCGCCCGGCGCCGCGGTCGAGCCATTGGGGCTGTTCCGCACCCTCGCGATCCACGAGGAACTCTTCGCGCGGATGCGTCCACTCGGCGCGGGCATCCTCGGTCACGGTCGCGTCCCGCCGCGCGACCGCGAGATCGTGATCCATCGCGCCTGCGCCAGGGCGGGCGCGGAGTACGAGTGGGGTATACACGCCGCCGTCCAAGCGCCCCAGGTCGGTTTGACTGTCGAGCAGACCGACGCGGCGGCGGCGGGAACCGCCGATGACCCGGTGTGGTCGCCGCAGGACGCCGTGCTCGTGCGGCTCGCCGACGAACTGCACGACACTGCGGACATCTCTGATGACCTGTGGCCGGAACTCACCGCCCGGTACCGCGATGATCAGATCCTCGAACTCGTCACCATCGCGGGCTGGTATCGACTGCTCAGCTGCGTGCTCAACGCCGCGCGAACGCCGCACGAGCCGTGGGCGCGGCGATTGCCCGTCCGCACCGCGTGAGCGGGGGCAGGCCATTCGCTCAGCGCTGAGCCGCCGCCGAGTACTCCTGTTCCGGCCTTCCGGTGCTGCCGTAGCGCAGGCCCATGCGCACGGCGCCGCTCGAGACGAGGGCGGCGAGGTAGCGTTGGGCGGTGGCGCGGGAGACGCCGATGGCGGCGGCCACCTCACCAGCGGATTGGGGCACACCTGCATCGCGAATGCATTGCAGGACCAGCTCTTTCGTGGGGGATGGCGCCACCGCGCCCGGCTGGGTCGCGGCGGCGGCGACGGGGCGTAGCGCATGGAGCGCGGCGGATACCCGGGTGTTGTCGACCTGCGGTGTGGCGAGGATGTGCCGGTAGCGGGCGTAGGCGGCCAGTCGGGCAGCCAGTTCGGTGTGCGGGAACGGTTTGACGAGGTAGGCCAGCGCGCCGGCCGCGACAGCCGCCCGCACCGTGTCGCTTTCGGTGGACGCGGTGAGAATCATCGCGTCGCAGCGGAGTTCCCGGACGAAATCGACGCCGGAGCCATCGGGAAGGTAGATGTCGACCAGTGCGAGATCGATCGGTTCGGCCGCGATGACCTTGCGTGCGGCGGCGAGGGTGTTGGCGGTGCCCGCCGCGGTGAAGCCGGCGATGGATTCGACTATTCCGGCGTGCAGATTCGCCACACGGAAGTCGTCGTCGACGACGAGGACGGTCAAATCTGCTGCGGCCATGGCACCTCGCTGTCGACGAGCACTCCGGGTATGCGTGCGATGAATTCGGCGCCGGTGAGCGGTGGCCTGCCGCCGCGGGGACTGGACAGGCGCACGTCGCCGCCGTGGGCGCGCGCGATCTGGCGGATCAGGGCCAAGCCGACGCCGCGCCCGCCGGGCACACCGTGGCCGTCGTGGGTGGAGACCCCCTCGGTGAACAGCGTGTCGACCAGCTCGGGCGCGACTCCGTCGCCGCTGTCGGCGACCGCGATGTGCAATGTCGAATCCTCCTGCACCAGTTCGACTTCCACTTGACGCATCGGGCGGGCGGTAGCGCGGACGGCCTCCATCGCGTTGTCGAGCAGGTTGCCCAGCACCGTCGTCACGTCCACCGGATCGGCGAGGCTGCCCTCGACCCATGTGTTGGCTCCGAGCACGAGCTCGACGCCGTTCTCCCGGGCGTGTGCGGCCTTGGCGGCCAGGAATGCTTGCAAATAGGCGTCATGGATGGCGTCGATACCGGGTGTCGCCGGGCCGAGCGGGCCCGCGCCGACCAGCTCGTCGATCGATCGCGACGCCTCCTCGACTCGCCCGCTGTGCAGCAGTCCGCTGATCAGATGCATCTTGTTGGAGAATTCGTGGCGCTGCGCGCGCAGCACCGTGCTCATCGACTGCACGGCGTCCAATTGCCTGGTCAGCGACTCCACGTCGGTGCGGTCGCGTACGGTCAGCACCGCACCGAGGTCGCGTCCTTCGCGGCTGACCCGCCGCGCCGAGACGATCACGACATGCGAATCGACCGTCGCCGACGCGGGCTGTTCGTCCACCCGGCGAAATGTCTCCAGCACCCTGGGTGTCAACCCGATCTCGTCCACGGGCCGCCCGATATCCGGCGCGATGCCGAGCAGTCTTCGTGCCTCGTCGTTGACGAAGGTCGTCCGCCACGCCGCGTCGACGGCAAGCACGCCGCCGCCGATGCCGTGCAGCACGGCGGCCTGGCCGCGGACCAGTTCCGCCAGTTCGTCCGGCTCCAGCCCGAGTGTCAGCCCGCGCCACCGCCGGGCGAGCACGACCGAGCCAGCGATGCCGACCAGCAGCGCCGCGCCGACCAGCACGCCCGCGGTGCGCAGATCGTCCAGCAGTTGCTCGTGCACCGCGTCGGTGGAGATGCCGACGCTCACCGCGCCGACCACGTGCTCGGAATCGGGGGCGCGGACTGGGACTTTCGCGCGCACCGAGTCGCCGAGCGTGCCGCGTGCCTCGGTGATCGTCTCGCGTCCGGCGAGCGCTTCGGACGGGTCGGTGCTGACGTGCTCGGCGAGCCGGTCGGGGTCCGGATGCGCGAGGCGGATGCCGGCATCGTCGACGATCACCACGAACAACGCATCATTACGGAGGGTCGCGTCCACTGCCAGCCGCTCCAGGGGACCCGGCAGGAGCTCCTGGTATGTAGCGGGATCGTCGGTGATCGCCCCGGGTGCGTACCGAGCCACCTCGCGGCGCACCACCGGGTCGGCGGCGATGGTGCGGGCGATGGCCAGTGCGCGCTGTCCGTAAGTGTCACGCAGCCGCTGATCGCTGAGATAGCCGAACACTGCGAACGCGACGCCGAGGGTCAGCGTGACGACCACGATCTGCAACAGCAGAACTTGTGTCCTCAACCGCACGGCCCGCGAGCCCTCAGTGGCCATAGCCGCAGCATAGACCACCCGTGCAAGCGTGAGCAGAATGCGCGAAAGCTGCGAATCCCGCGTTTGTGCCGATTGTGCGCACAAACTCTACGTTGTGACGCAGAACACGTACGGTCGGGTTATCCCGATCTCGAGAAGTGAGCAACGACGCAATCACCGATCGAGCCGCGAAGCGCAACGAAGCACTTCTCCGGGGCCGAAAAGAATACTCGCTCTTCATCATCCACTATTGATCCGAGATGCACCATGAGCAGCACCATGAGCAAGGGAAAAAGCAACACGGGGGATGTCGAGTGGTCCGTTGACACGAGGGTCCGGCCGCTGGTTTACGGCTACCTTCGCTTGGACTTGCTGGAGGGTTCGGAAGTCGCCGCGTGTCATGCCCAGCTGGAGGCGTTCGCCAGGCAGCACGGCTATGAGTTCGCGGCGGTGTTCCACGAGTCGTCACCGCAGACCTGGTCGGTTCCGCACGCGTTCGCCGAACTCGTGCACGCGTGCCGCCGCTCGGGAACGCATGTGGTCGTCACGCTCGCCGGCCATCTGTCCGGGATGGCGATGTCGCGCATTTGCCTGCTGGATTTCCTCGCGGCCCGCGGCAATGCGCACCTGATGGAATTGCCGGCATGACACATCGAAGTGTTTGTCGGTCCCTGGCCAACCCCCACGGCGGCGGTTCCGGGATCGACGATGACCGGCACGATGGAATGCCTCTTGGAGCAGGAATTCGCGGACGATGAAGGAAGTGGAGAGATACGGATACCGGGTGCACTACCGCAATGTCGATGGGGACGCATATCAGTCCCAGTGCATCCGGGCCGGGAACCTACCCCGCGCGTTATATCTCGCCAATCAACTGACCGGCCGAACCGACGTATACCGGGTCGACATCATCGAGACCCATGAGACGAAATGGATCCAGGCGTGAAGGTGTGATGGCGGCTGGCCGGGCCGCGGTCGGCATCTTGGCCTCGGTCGGCGGCGCGGTGAAAACGGAGGTGTTGCCGCGATGTCGCTCATGCCGAACATCAGGCGCCGGAAGTTCTCCGGTTCGAACGCCGCGTCCACCGGACAACCGAAGTCGACGGCCCGGTGCCGCTGCGGTCTCCCCGGTGCCGCGCGGGTCGAAGACCATTGCATTCACGCCGACGCCCAGCGCGAACGTGACGAACATCGGGTGCAAGCCCATCTTCCAGGTGTCGAGCCCGCCGCTGGCCAGCAGCACCGGCGCATGGGCAAGCTCACCGGCCGCGGACAGTCCGAAGGCCCAGCCGCCCGGCCCGTCTGCCCACATCGCGGCGATCCGCGCCCATGCGGCATCGAGATCCGCGGCGGGCACGCCGAGATTGATGAACTGCGGACGCCGAGCGCCGAACAGTGCCTCGAACTCCACGGTGAACTCGTAACCCATGTAGTGACCGGTCAGGCCCGGCCCGGCGGTCCGCCGGCAAAGCGGACGTCCGTCTGCCGGTTGCGATTCCGGCTGCGCCACGGTGGTCTATCGCGGGTGAGCAGAATGCGCAAAACCTGCGAATCCCGTGTTTCCGGCGGTTGTGCGCACAACCTCGGCGCTGTGACGCGGGACACGTACCGTCGCCGTATCCCGATCTCGCAGGAGTAGGAAAGCAATGACGCAATCACTCATCGAGCTGCGGAGCGCGACCAAGCGCTTCCCCGGCACCGGCGGCGGCATCCACACCGCCGTGCGGAATTTGAACCTCGAGGTGCGGCCCGGCGAATTCGTCGCCGTCGTCGGCCCGACCGGATGTGGGAAATCCACCACGCTCTCGCTGGTATCCGGCTTGGAACCGGCGTCGGCTGGGCGGACGCTGGTGCGAGGCAGGGATGTCCACGGGATCCCGGACGGGATCGGCTACATGTTCCAGCAGGATGCCGTCCTGCCGTGGAAGAGCGTCCTGGACAACGTTGCGCTCGGCCCGCGCCTGCGCGGCGCGTCGAAAGCCGAGGCGCGCGAGAAGGCGTCGGCATGGGTGCGCAAGGTCGGCTTGGCCGGGTTCGAGCGCTACTACCCGCACCAGCTTTCCGGCGGTATGCGCAAGCGCGTCGCGCTGGCGCAGACGCTGGTCAACGAGCCGGAGATCCTGCTGATGGACGAGCCGTTCAGCGCGCTGGACGTGCAGACCCGCCAGCTCATGCAGGACGAGCTGCTGCGGGTCTGGGCGGGCACCAACGCGGCGGTCATCTTCGTCACCCACGATCTGGAGGAGGCGATCGTGCTGGCCGACCGGGTGGTCGTCATGACCGCGAGCCCGGCCACCGTCTGCGGTGACTTCACCGTCGGGCTGGAGCGGCCGCGCAGCGTGGAGGACGTGCGGCTGACTGTCGAGTTCCGCGACATCTACAAGGAAATTTGGGAAACGCTGCGCGATGAGGTCGAGGCAGCCCGGGCGAAGGGAGCCTCCCGTGTCGCATGACGTACTGGTCAAGGACGCCGTCGCAACGCCGGTGGTGGAGAACGAGACCGAAGAGCAGATCCTGGCCCGGGTGCGCACCAACGCCCGCCGCGCCCGCCTGCGCACCTGGGGGCTGCGCGCCTTGCTGGTCGCACTGTGGCTGGGGGCGTGGGAGCTCACCGCGACGGTCTGGATCGACCCGTTCTTCTACTCCAAGCCTTCGCTGATCTGGGCGCGGCTGGTCGAGTGGTTCACCGAGGGAACGCAGTTCGGCTCGATCTGGCTGCAGATCTACACCACGGTGCAGGAGGCCGTGCTCGGCTTCGCGATCGGCACGGTGGCCGGTGTAGTGCTCGGCGTGCTGCTCGGCCGTAGCCGGTACTGGGCGGAGGTGCTCGCGCCGTTCATCAAGGCGCTCAACGCGGTTCCGCGTATCGTGCTCGCCTCGCTGTTCATCATCTGGTTCGGCCTCGGGCTGAGTTCCAAGGTGGCGACCGTGGTGGTGCTGGTGTTCTTCGCGGTGTTCTTCAACGCGTTCACCGGGGCGCGCGAGGTGGACGGCAACGTGATCAACAACGCCCGCATCCTCGGCGCGAGCCGCAGGCAGGTGCTGGTGTCGATCGTGCTGCCGAGCGCGACCACCTGGATTCTGTCCAGCCTGCACACCGCCTTCGGCTTCGCCCTGATCGGCGCGGTGGTCGGCGAATACGCCGGTGCGAGTAAAGGTTTGGGTCTGCTGATCAGCAATGCGCAGGGCACCTTCGACTCGGCGGGCATCTACGCGGGCATGATCATCATCACGGTGATCGCGCTGATCGCGGAGTGGGGGATCGGCATGGCGGAGAACCGGTTGCTGAAATGGCGGCCGTCCCAGGCGAACTCCAACCACGGGATCTGATCATGAAGCATCGCAAGCATTGGGCGCTCGTCGTCGTCGCGATCGCGGCACTGCTGCTGACCACCGGATGCCGGGACTCCCGCACCATTCCGATGGCCAATGGCCGCCCGCAGATCACGATCATGGTCGGCGGGCTGGAAAAGGTGATCTATCTGCCCGCCATGCTCACCCAGCAGCTGGGTTTCTTCAAGAGCAACGACATCGACGTGAAGCTGCTCGGCGAGCAGTCCGGCGCCACCGCGGAAACCGCGCTGCTCAGCGGCGACGTGCAAGGTGTGGTCGGGTTCTACGACCACACCATCGACCTGCAGGCCAAGGACCAGTGCATCCGCTCGGTGGTGCAGATGTCGGACGTGCCGGGCGAGGTCGAACTGGTGTCGAAGGCCGACGCGGCCACCATCACATCGGTCGCCGACCTGCGCGGCAGAAATCTGGGCGTCACCTCACTCGGTTCCTCGACCGACTTCCTGACCCAGGCGCTCACCGGCAAGGAGGGCATGACCACCGCGGACTACACGCGGGTGAAAGTCGGTGCGGGCCAGACCTTCATCGCGGGCATGAACCACGACGGCATCGACGCGGGCATGACCACCGACCCGACGGTGGCGCAGATGGTGAACTCCGGCGAGGCGCGGATCCTGGTCGACATGCGCACCGAGGCGGGGACGAGGGCCGCCCTGGGCGGACTGTATCCGGCGACGTCGCTGTACATGAGCTGCGCGACCGTCGACGCGCACCCGGAGATCGTGCAGAAGCTCGCCACCGCGTTCGTGCAGACGCTGCAATGGATCAAGACGCACACGCCGGAGGAGATCGCGGCGAAGATGCCGCCGCAGTACGCGAGCGCGGGCAAGGACCTGTACGTCCAGTCGATCCGCGACTCGATCGGCATGTTCAACAGTGACGGGTTGATGAAACCGGAAGGCGCGCAGAACGTGCTGGACATCCTCGGCAAGTACTCGAAGAACGTGCGTCCCGTGCGCGATCGCATCAACTTGTCGGAGACCTACACCACGCAATTCGTGGAGGAGGCGTTGCGCGCGCCACGACAGTAGCGCGCCGCAGTGAAACCGATGGCCGGGCGGCTGTGATCCAGTCCGCCCGGCCATCGGCTTGACAGTTGCGCCGTGCTCCCTGCTAGACCACCACCAGCCGGACTGCAGGATCGAGTGCGGTCAACTCGTCCGGGTCGGAGGTGACGACACGATCGGCCCGGAGGGTGCGGGCGGTCACGATCACGTGAGCGTCGACCACGTCGGCGGTGCTGGTCGCGGCGAGCACTGTGCCGACAGCCACGGCGGCGGACTCATCGAGTGCGGCGACGGTCACCGTATCGGTTTTCAGCAACCGCCGAATCGGATGCTGACGGGGATCGTTGCGCCACCCCTGCGCCAGCACCGTTGCGGGAACGATGATCCGCGTTTTCCGGCGGGCGGCTTCCTCGAGCAGTCCGACGGCGCGCGGCTTGCCTTTCTCGAGTCCGATCAAAGCGCCGGTGTCGAGCACGATCACGCGGCACCGCCGAGGGCGTCGGTCTGCTCGGCGTCGATCTCATCGAACACGCTGGCGGCCCATTCGCGATCGGCGTCGGTGACGCTTGCCTCGGCCGCGAGTTCGGCCAGGATTTCGGAGGCTGCGGCCCAATCGGGTTCGCGGCGGGCGAGATCAGCGAACCACGCGGACACCGAGGAGGCGTTGCCGGATTCGACAGCGCGGGCGGCCTTGTCGGCGATCTCGTCGGGAATGCTGATCGTGATCTTCTTCATAAGGCCAGTCTACCAGGGTGGTATTACCGAGTCATACCGTCTGTGGTGTCGTGCAACCGAGAAAGTTCGCATCCAGACCTGTACCACGGGCGCAGCGCCTCCAGTGGCGACGTAGGCCGGGGGTGCGTGGACTCGATGGCGTTCAGCAGGTCCGAATCTGTGGGGCACGTGTCCTTGCCGACATGGCCTGCTGGCTCGAGACTGGGCTCATGCAGGCGAGTGGTGACGTTGTCGTCGCGGTGTCGGACGGTGTGCTGATGCTCGATGTCGCCGGGCCGGTGCAGGTGCTGCACTGGGCTGGGCACCGGGTGCGGTTCGCCTCGCCGGACGGTGCGGCCGTGCGCACCGACGTGGGAGTGCCGCTGGGTGTCGACGGTGCGCTCAGCGAATTGGGCGGACCGATCGAGACGCTGTTGGTGCCGGGATACGCGCCCGAAGATCGGGTTCCGGACGCACTCGTGGACGCGGTGCGCGCGGTCGGCGGCGCCGCTCGCCGCGTGGCATCGGTGTGCACCGGGGCGTTGGTGCTCGCGGAAGCGGGACTGCTCGACGGTCGGCGCGCCACCACGCACTGGTTGGCGTGTACCGAACTGGCCCAGCGGTTTCCGCGCGTCCAAGTCGACGCCGACGCCATCTATGTCCGGGACGGGCCGATCATCACGTCGGCGGGCGTCACCGCGGGCATCGACATGGCCCTGGCGCTCGTCGAGGAGCAGCACGGTGCCGAACTCGCGCGCAACCTGGCCAAGCACCTCGTCGTATTCCTGCATCGGCCGGGTGGGCAGTCGCAGTTCAGCGTGCGCACCAGCATCCCGGCTCCGCGCACCGGCGGTGTGCGCCAGGTGGTGGACGCGGTGGTCGCCGACCTGTGCGCGGACCACAGCCTGGCGGCGATGGCGGCCCGCGCCGCGTTGAGCGAGCGCCACCTGAGCCGGCTGTTCCAGCGGGAAATCGGTATGACGCCGGGGCGCTATGTCAAACAGGCCCGGCTCGAGGCCGCGCAGGCGCTGCTCGAATCCGGTGACGAGCCGATGGCGGTGGTCGCCCGCCGCTGCGGGTTCGGCTCCGAGGAGACGATGCGCCGCACTTTCGTCGAATTGCTCGGTACCTCGCCGAGCGACTACCGCAGGCGCTTCCGCGCGTCCGCGCGCTGATCGCACCATCACTCACCAGGGAGTCGACCATGTCGATGTCACGTCGCGCCGCGCTGGGCGCGGGCGTTGCCGCAGGCGCTTACGTCGTTGCCGCGAAACCGGCCACAGCGCAAGCACTTTCGCTGAGCCTTCCGCTGACCGAATTGGCTGGCAAGGTGGGCGATCTGATCGCCACCCACCTTGCGCCGTTCCTGCGCAACCACAGCGTGCGCGGCTTCCTGTTCGGACGCGCCATCGCCGAACGGCAGGGCCTGCGGCCCGGTGCCGACTACGACGAGGAAACCATGTACCTCATCTGCGCACTGCACGACCTCGGTTTGGCCGAGATCGCGAACGGAGACCAGAAATTCGAGGTCGATGGCGCCGACTATGCCGCGCGATTCCTCGAGGACAACGGCGTCACCGATGCCAGGGTGGACACGATCTGGGACGCGATCGCCGCGCACACTGCGGGTTTCACCGACTCGCCGGTGTGGCGCCGCCGCCGGCCGCCGGAGACCTGGATCGCGGTGGAGGGCATCGGTCTCGACGTCGGTGGCGCGCCGACCGACCTGCCGCCCGGCTTCGCCGACTTGGTGCACGCCGCGTACCCGCGAGTGGGCGGCAGCCGCGCACTCGGTGACGCGATCGAAGCGCAAGCCCTGGCGAAGCCACAGAAAGCGCTACCCGGAAGCTTGGCCGGTGTTCTCCTGCAACAGCGTCACCCCGATCTGCCATCTCTGACCTGGGAGGGGATCTTGGAGCAGAGCAGTTGGGGCGACTGATCACATCGTGCCTGCGGCGAGTGGCACACGGTGGAGAGGTCTACTCGCGTTTTGCCGCGACCGTGTGCCACTCACGGGGGAGAGCGCCGGTGCGGACTGTGCGACACCGTTGTTACGGTGCGTCCACGAACGCCCACCGGTGGTGGTTCAGCTGCTGGCTGCTGCCGCCTCGGCCGCGTTGAGTTCGGCCTTCCATTCCCGGAAGCCTTCCTCGGTGCGGCCGCGGCGCCAGTAGCCGGAAATCGACGCGGCCCACTCGGCGGACACGCCGCGCTCCCGGCGTATGTAGCGGCGCAGGTCATGCATGACCGCCTTCGCCTCGCCGTGGATGAACACCTGGACCTGTCCCGGCGCCCACGGCGCCTGGCGGACAGTCTCGGCGAGCAGCTCGCCCGGCGGGCGGACGCCGCGGTACAGCCAGGTCAGCTCGACGCCATCCGGCTTCTTCAGCGGAAGCTCGTCGTCCGGCCCGGCGACCTCGACGAACGCGAGCCCGGTCGCATCCCCCGGCATCGCCTCCAGCGCGGCCGCGATCGCGGGCAGCGCCGCCTCGTCACCGGCCAGCAAGTGCCAGTCGGCGTCCGGGCGGGGCGAGTACGCGCCGCCGGGACCCTGCAGTTCGATGGTTTCGCCCGGCTGGACCGCGGCCGCCCACGGTCCCGCGATTCCTTCCGCGCCGTGGAAGACGAAATCCAGGGCGATCTCCTCGGCGATCGGGTCCACCGAGCGGACGGTGTAGGTGCGCAATACTTCGATCCCGTCGCGCGGGAAGATGAACTTCACATACGAGTCGGTGTACTCGCTGGGCCGGAATGCGGCGAAGCCCGGGCCGCCGAGATGAACCCGGATCAGATGCGGGGTCAGCCACTCGGTGCGTTGCACAGTGAGGGTGGTGCGAGGGCGGGCCAAGGGAACCTCCGATACGAAAACTAATTAGGATTGCCTTACTTACCCTACCTGTGTTCGGCTCAGGCTGCGGGCAACCGCTGACGGCGTGCCCTCTCGCATTCCTGGACCGAGCGCGTGCTGGCCAGGCTCGCTTCGGCGGCCAGTCTCAACGGCAGGCACCGGTTGCGCGAATCGCTGACCAACCACGGCTTCCGGCTACACTGACCCACCGGCTCTGCCGGCGCCTGCCGTGCCGATACCCGTGCCTCGCTGCCGCGGCTCCGGCATGACGAATGCGGCCGTGTCCGTGATTCGCTCGCTCATATCCGCGCCGCACTGGCGCCCGGCTCCGGCACGAGCAAGTGCTCGGCCGTGTCCATTGCTCGCGCGCTGCGCTCGCTCATGTCGACGGTTCGCTACCCGGCCTCCTGCATGACCACGAAGCGGCTGGCCATGTCTCGCTCGTCCCATTCCCGCGCTCGCTCCGATCGGCTCCGGTATGACTACGAATGCGGCCGGGTTATCTCCGCTCGCCCATGGTTGCTGCTGCGCCGCTGTGTGCATCGCCCGCAGCGTTCTTACGCGGCGACCTTCTCCTTGATCAATTCGAATGATCGGACCCGGTCGTCGATGTCGTAGACCAGCGTGTTGATCATCAGCTCGTCGGCGTCGGTGCGTTGCAGCAGGTCGGTGAGCTGATCGCGCACCGTCTCCGGCGAGCCGAGCAGTTGCCCGGCCCGCCGCTGGCGAATGAACGCGCGCTCGTGCTCCGACGGCCGGAACGCGGCGGCCTCCTCCGGCGTCGCCAGAGCCTGCGGTGTGCCGCGGATCAGATTCAGGAAAGCCAGGTCGCGCGGTCCGGCGAGGGTTTCGGCGCGCTCGTCGGTATCGGCGCAGATGGCGGCGACCGCCACCATCGCGTGCGGGCGTGGCAGCCGTTCCGAGGGCCGGAAATGTTCGCGGTACAGCGCCAGCGCGGGCTCGGTGTTCTCCGGGGCGATGTGATGGGCGAAGGCGAACGGCAGGCCCAGCACGGCGGCGACCTGCGCGCTGTAGCCGCTGGAGCCGAGCAGCCAGATCTCCGGCTCCTCGCCGCGGCCCGGCGTCGCGGCGATGCCACCGGGATCGGCTCCGCGGAAGTAGCCGAGCAGCGCGGCCAGTTCCTGGGGGAACGACTCCGCCGACAACCCGTTCTCGGTCCGCCGCAGCGCGCGTGCGGTCGCCTGGTCGGTCCCCGGCGCGCGTCCGATGCCCAGGTCGACGCGTCCCGGATGCAGCGCGTGCAGCGTGCCGAACTGCTCGGCGACCACCAGCGGAGCGTGGTTGGGCAGCATCACTCCGCCGGAACCGACCCGGATGTCAGAGGTGGCGGCCGCCAGATGGGCGAGCAGCACGCTCGGCGCCGAGCTGGCGATGCCCGGCATGTTGTGGTGTTCGGCGACCCAGAACCGGTGATAACCCAAAGCCTCGGTGCGCCTTGCCAATTTGGTGGTCGCGTCGAGCCCTTCGCCGACGGTGCGGCCGGACTGCACCGGCGCGAGATCCAGTACGGACAACGGGACGTCGATCATGGGTCTCCTCCAGAGTGCCGATCACCGGTCCCAACGCCTCGCGTGCCCGGTGTATTTCGAGGTGGTCGCCTCACCCGTGTGCGATCGCGCGGAACACCTCGACGGTCTCCTGCTCGTCCTGCGTGGTCCCGTGGTCGCTGAGCTTGACGATGACCGTGCCGCTGGGCGGGTCGACGTAGACGTACTGTCCGTAGACCCCGACGGCGGTGAGGTCCGCGCCGTCCCCGCCGGTCGGATGCCACCACTGCGCGCCATAACGCCAGTCGCCGACCGGGCGCGGAGCCGGGGTGCGGATGCGCTCGATCCACGCTGGTGGCACGATCTGCGCGTCGCCAGCGCGTCCGCCGTCCAGCACCAGCTGGCCGATCTTGGCGAAATCGCGGGCCGTGGCGTTCAGGCAGCAGAATGCTTTCTCTTGGCCGCCCGCGCGGTCGAGGTTCCACAGCGCGTCGTCCTGGGCGCCGATCGGACCCCAGATGTCGCGCTGCAACACCTCGCCCAGCGGCATCCCCTCGACCTTCGCCACCGCCATGCCGAGCAGTTGGGTGTCCACACTGCGGTACTCGCCCGCACTGCCGGGCTCGAATCGCAAGCTCCGGTGCTCGCGGATGAATCCGGCCAGGTCCTCGGTGAGATACATGCGGGCGGTGCCGGTCAGCGGCAGGTATTTGTTGTAGTTCTCCTCGACGTCGACGCCGGATGCCATGTCCAGCAGGTCGCGGATGGTCACGCGGTCGTAGGGGCCGCCGGTGGCCAGCTGCGGGAGGATGTCCACCAGGCGATCGTCTTCGCGGAGCTTCCCGGCGTCGATGGCCCGGCCCGTGAGCAACGACACAATGGATTTCGCCACCGACCACGAGGACTGGCGTGTGGTCGCCGCGACGCCGTCGCGATACCACTCATGGGTCAGAGCGCCGCCGTGCAGGACCAGGAACGAATTGGTGTGCGTGATGCGGAGGAAGTCGGCGACCGAGACGTGCCCGCCCTTCCACGGAACCCGGTCCGGCAGCGGCCGCGTCGCGACGGGCAGCGGACGCGGACTGGCGGAGGCTGCCACCGTCCGGCTCTCGAACAACGCGCCCTGGGTGGAGGGCGGGTCGACCATGAGGTTCAGCAATGTCGGCGGCGCCGGAATGCGCAGGACATTCGTCGTCGCGAACGCCGCGCCGACCAGGACGGCGACGACCGCTATCAGGGCAAGGACGGCCCGTAGGGCGTAGCGGCGCAGTCGCGGCCGCCGCGTTGGTTGCTCAGTCATGACAGGTGCTCATCGGTATCGAACCGATGATGGCATGCCGAATGTCCGATCCGGTAGAAATCCGGCGGCCCGGCATCGGGGAGCCGCTGCGCGGCGCGGTAGCGTGACGGGCTGATTCATGCCGAACCTGTGATGCTCCGAGATCGTGTTCGGCGCGTCGGCCGACGACCGCGTCGTCGCGTCGCCGCTCAGCGAGGGTAAGGACTGCGGTATGACCACTTCCGACGGTCACGTTCCGGACGCGGGAGCGCTGAACTCCGCCGACAGCGGCGACTCGGAAGGCTACGCACGCGGCCTGAACCCGCGCACCATCCAGATGATCGCCATCGGCGGCGCGATCGGCACCGGCCTGTTCTACGGCGCCGGAGGTGCGATCGAGCAGGCCGGACCCGGCCTGATCCTGGCCTACCTGGCCGCGGGCCTGGCCATCTTCGTGATCATGCGGGCGCTCGGCGAACTGCTGACCTATCGTCCGATCTCGGGCAGCTTCGCCGAGTACGCGCACGAATTCCTCGGCCGCTTCGCCGGTTTCGTGACCGGCTGGTCGTACTGGGCGGTGTGGGTGGCGACCTGCATGGCCGAGATCACCGTGGCGGGCAAGTACGTCCAGTACTGGTTCGACATCGCACCGTGGATCACCGCGCTGGTCGTGCTCGCGGTGATGTTCGCCGCCAACCTGATCTCCGTGCGGCTGTTCGGCGAGGGCGAGTTCTGGTTCTCCACCATCAAGGTCACCGCGATCGTCGGCATGATCCTGCTCGGCATCGGTGTGCTGCTGTTCGGATTCGGCCACGCGGCCGACCCGACCGTGACCAATCTCTGGGCCGACGGCGGCGTGTTCCCCAACGGCGTCGGCCAGTCGCTGCTGGTGCTGCAGATCGTGCTGTTCGCCTATGTCGGTGTCGAACTGGTCGGCGTCACCGCGGGGGAAGCGCGCGATCCGCGCAAGACCTTGCGTAAGGCGATCAACACGCTGCCGTTCCGGATCGGCCTGTTCTATGTGGGTGCGCTGGTGGTGATCATGTCGGTGTCCAGCTGGCGCAACTTCCAGGCGGGCAAGAGCCCGTTCGTCGAGGTGTTCGAGCAGATCGGCATTCCCGGCGCGGCGGGCATCGTCAACTTCGTGCTGCTCACCGCGGCGCTGTCGTCGTGCAACTCGGGCATCTACTCGACCGGACGCATGCTGCGCACCCTGTCTCTGCACGGCGAGGCGCCTGCCCGGCTGAGCAGATTGAGCCCGAACGCGGTGCCCTACGTCGGCATCACCGCGTCGACGGCGGCGATGGTGATCGGCGTGATCGTCAACGTCATCTCCCCGGACAAGGCGTTCGCCTACATCACCTCGGTGTCGACGATCGGCATCATCTTCGTCTGGGGTGTCATCCTGGTGTGCCATCTGCTCTACCGCGCCAAGGTCGCCCGCGGTGAGCTGCCCGCGAGCGACTACCGGCTGCCCGCCGCGCCTTACACCACGGTGCTGGCGCTGGCGTTCCTCGGATTGGTGGTCGTGCTGCTGTTGTTCACCGAGAGCGGCCGCACCGCTGTCGTCGTCGGCATCGTGTGGGCGGTGCTGGTTTCGGGCGGCTATCTGGTGCTCGGCAAGCTCGCCAAGTCCAGCGCGACAAGCGAATCCATGCTGCGCTAGATCTCGCTACACCGTGAGGAACAGCGCGGTGGCGCCGATCGCCTCCACCGCGCCGTAGAACCAATTGGGATAGAAGGCCGTTCGCTCGTCCAGCATGGCGGAGAAGACCCGGCCGAGCGCCATACCCGCCAGGGCGGCACCGACGGCGACCATGATCCCGGAGCGCAGTGATCCGACGTCCACCGCGGCCAGCGCGAGCACGGCCGCCATCGCTACGCCGAAGCCGCCGTAGACGGCGCGCACTTCATAGCGCGCCGGTGGTTCGGCGAGCTGGACGCCGAACGGCCGGATCAGCGCGGCGGGCGCACCGAGCGCGTAGCCGCCCATTCCCAGAAAGCACACCCCGATGATCGCGCAGACGGCTACCGCCACTGTTTCCTCCAAGTCCGGTTCGGTCAGGAAGCCCAGCATCCTTCGGAGGGTATCGGGAGAGCTTCCGAAAACCGGCTATCCTCGCGCGTCAATCGCTCGACGAGCGACTCGGCATCATGGCCGACGCGACCACCATCACCACAGCCATCGCCGCGATCGTGACGAAAACCAGGTGCACCGCGGAGGCGAGCGCCGCGGGCTGCGGGTGATCGGTATGACCGACCCGGGCGTTCACGATCGCCCCGAACACCGCCACGCCCACCGCGCTGCCGATCGAGCGGGCGAACATATTGGCCGAGGTGACCACGCCGCGCTCGGTCCATTCGGCGCTGGTCTGCGCCGCGATCAAGGTAGGAGTGGCGACCAAGCCCATGCCGGTGCCGATCACGAAACAGGACGCGGCGACCTGCCACAGCGTCGAGTTTTGCGTGATCAGCAGCGTGCTGGCGGCTCCTAGCGCGGCCAGTCCGCTGCCGATCAGTGCGCTCGTGCGAAAGCCCACGCGCAGGTATACCTTTCCGGCCTGCGAAGCAGCCAGTGGCCAGCCGAGGGTGAGCGCGCCCACCGTGAGCCCCGCGACGAGCGCGCCGGTGCCGAGCACGCCCTGGGTGAAAGTCGGGACGTAGGAGGTCAACCCGAGCAGGACAGCTCCGATCAGCACGGAGACCAGGCTGCTGGCGATCACCACACGGCGGGTGAACACCCAGAGCGGCAGAATCGGGTTCTGCGCCCGCCGCTCCACGAGCCCGAACAGCATGAGCACGACCGCGCCGCCGCCGAAGATTCCGATGCTCATGGGGGAGGACCACGTCCACGCCTGGCCGCCCTCGAGCAGTCCCAGGATCAGCGCGCCCGCGCCGAGCGTGAGCAGGGCCGCGCCGAGGTAGTCGACGCGTTGCGTGCGCCGCGGCGCGCTCTCGGTGAAGTTGCGCACCAGCATCCAACCGGCGAGCGCGGAGAGCGGAAGGTTGATCAGGAAGATCCAGCGCCAGCTGACGTATTCGGCGAACAATCCGCCCAGCAGCGGACCCGCCACGCTCGACATGGCCCACACGCTGGCCAGATAGCCCTGTACTCGGGCCCGCTCGGCCAGCGTGTACAGATCGCCCGCGATAGTCATCGTCATCGGCTGGATCGCCCCGGCGCCGATGCCCTGGACCGCGCGGAAGACGATCAGCGCGAGCATGCTGGTCGCCACACCGCACAGCAGCGAACCCAGCGCGAACATCGCGATTCCGAACAGGATCACCGGCTTGCGGCCGACGGTATCGGCGAGCTTGCCGTAGATCGGCACGGTCACCGCTTGCGCCAGCAGATAGACGGAGAACAGCCAGGGGAACTGTGCGAAACCACCCAGACTGCCGGTGATGGTCAGCACCGCCGTGGCGATGACCGTCGAGTCGAGCGCGACCAGCCCTGTCGCCAGCATCAGCGAACCGAGGATGGCGCCCCGTTCGGAGCGGAGCCCGACAGACGCCGGCGCAGTCTCGGTCGCCACCGCGGCCCCTCTCGTTCGCTTATCTAACCATCTGCATTACCGTATCCGTTCCTCAGTTATTCCCACATGGAATTTTCTCGGGCCACGGTCGGAAGGGCGGGCTGCTCACCGAGGCGGCATTTCGGTGAGCAGCCCGGTCGGTGCACCGGTGCTGCCGTATCCCGCAGTCGGCCGGTGCCCCGGTCACTGGGGCTGGTCGGCCCCGGTTCGTGGCGGATGCGCGTCGAGGAAAGCCACTTCCTCGTCGGTGAGCAACCGCGAGCGGATCAGGAAGCGCACGCCTTCGGGTGCTTCCAGGGAGAACCCGCTGCCGCGTCCCGGCACCACGTCGACGGTGAGGTGGGTGTGGCGCCAGTACTCGAACTGGTCCGCGCTCATCCAGAACGGCGTGCCCGCGTCGAGCCGCCCGAGCAGCACGTCCGACGCCCCGACCCGGAACTCGCCGCGCGGATAGCACATCGGTGAGCTGCCGTCGCAGCAGCCGCCGGACTGGTGGAACATCACCGGGCCGTGCTGCTGGATCAGCCTGTGCAGCAGCGCTTCCGCGGACTCGGTGAGCTCGACGCGCTGGACCGGATCGGGCATCAGAAGAATCCGAGCTTGTCCGGGGAGTAGCTGACCAGCAGGTTCTTCGTCTGCTGGTAGTGGTCGAGCATCATGCGGTGGTTCTCGCGTCCGATGCCGGACTTCTTGTAGCCGCCGAAGGCCGCGTGCGCGGGGTAGGCGTGATAGCAGTTGGTCCAGACCCGGCCCGCCTTGATCTGCCTGCCGAGCCGGTAGGCGGAGTTGATGTCGCGGGTCCACACCCCGGCGCCGAGACCGTAGAGGGTGTCGTTGGCTAGCTTCAGCGCCTCGTCGGTGGAGTCGAACGTGGTCACCGACACGACCGGCCCGAAGATCTCCTCCTGGAAGATCCGCATGTCGTTGCGGCCGGAGAAGATCGTCGGCTCCACGTAGTAGCCGCCGGGATATCCCTCGACCTTGCGCGGAGCGCCGCCGGTGAGCACCTGCGCGCCTTCGCGGCGTCCGATGTCGATGTAGGACAGGATCTTCTCGTACTGGTCGTTGCTGGCCTGCGCGCCGATCATGGTGGTCTCGTCCAGCGGGTCCCCGCCCTTGATCGCCTTGGTCCGCTCGAGGCACCTGGCGATGAACTCGTCATAGATCGAGGAGTGGATCAGCGCGCGGGACGGACACGTGCACACCTCGCCCTGATTGAGCGCGAACATCACGAATCCCTCGATGGCCTTGTCCAGGAAGGCGTCGTCGGCGGCCATGACGTCGGGCAGGAAGATGTTGGGGCTCTTGCCGCCGAGTTCGAGTGTGACCGGGATGATGTTCTCGCTGGCGTATTGCATGATCAGCCTGCCGGTGGTGGTCTCGCCGGTGAAGGCGACCTTGGCCACCCGCGGGCTGGCGGCCAGTGGTTTGCCCGCCTCGACGCCGAAGCCGTTGACCACGTTCAGCACTCCGGGTGGCAGCAGGTCGGCGATCAGCTCGACCACCTTCAGGATCGAGGCCGGGGTCTGCTCGGCGGGCTTGAGCACCACCGCGTTGCCCGCGGCCAGTGCCGGGGCGAGTTTCCAGGTGGCCATGAGGATCGGGAAGTTCCACGGAATGATCTGCCCGACCACCCCGAGCGGTTCCTGGAAGTGGTAGGCGATGGTGTCGGCGTCGATCTCGCTGATACCGCCCTCCTGGGCGCGGACAGCTCCGGCGAAGTAGCGGAAGTGATCGACCGCCAACGGCAGGTCGGCGGCCAGCGTTTCGCGCACCGGCTTGCCGTTCTCCCAGGTCTCGGCGACCGCAAGCGCCTCGAGGTTGTCCTCGATCCGGTCGGCGATCTTGTTCAGGATGTTCGCGCGCTCGCCGGCCGACGTCGCGCCCCACGCGTCGGCCGCCTGGTGCGCGGCGTCCAACGCCAGGTCGATGTCGGCGGCCGACGATCGCGCTACCTCGCAGAACGTCTGTCCGTCCACCGGGGAGGGATTCTCGAAGTAACGGCCCTCGACGGGGGCGGTCCATTCGCCGCCGATGAAATTCTCGTAGCGCGTGGCGAATTCGACGACGCTGCCCTCGGTTCCCGGCTTTGCGTAGCTCATGGCGGGTAACTCCTCGCTGGTTGCGGACGTGAAGCGCACGGCGGTCCGGCCGTGATGCGGGTCACTATGCCGCGCGAGGGTTGACGAAACGTTGAGGCGCACGGATGCGGCTGAATCGCGGTCCGGTGGTGGTGGCGTGCGGATGACTGCCGGTGACTACCCGGCAGCGTGGCGGCCGAATGCCAGTGGGATCGCGATGCGTTGGCCCGACGAGCGCGCGGCCGCGGCCCCGTCCGGCCCGCTCTCGCAGCCGGCGACCGGCGTCGGCCGGCAGCCATGCCCGTCGCGACGAGCGCGGTCCGGAGCTCAGCCGTGCAGCGCGCTGTGCAGCCGGGCCGCGGCGAGCGCGCGACGACCGTCATCGGCGGGCAACAGGCGCAGCGCGTGTTCGTGCACTGCGATGTCGTGCGGCGCGCGCTCGCCGTAGCGCAGCGCGTGCTCGGCGGTCGCGCTGGACAGCACCGCGGTGCGCACGCCGACCTCCAGATACTCGCGCCACCGCACGATCCCCGGAGTATCCGACTCGGGCAGCAGTGGCCCGCGATACAACTCGACGGCCGTGGCGGTGTCGCCCGCCTCGAGCGCCGCGAGCACGTCCACCGCGTCGCAGGACAGCGGGCTGACCAGCTGATAGACCCGGCTGGTGATGTCACCGCAGGTCGCGCGCCGCAGATAGGACATCTCGGACTTGAGTGTGCTCGCGCCCACCGGCCGATCGCCGTACACCGCGAAGTGCAGGCGCTCGTGCGTGTAGCCCTGCGGCTCGAGCGCCAGCAGGACCAGGATCTCCAGGTGCCGGGGGCGCAGCCGCACGGGCGTGCCGTCGCGGGTCAGGCGGCCGGTGCCGAGGCAGGTCAGCCGGACGCCCGGCGCGGCCGTGCGGTGGTGCAGTTTGGTCTCGATGGCGCTGACCAGGGTGCGCGCCGTGGCCATGGCCAGCGGATGGGCTCGGTCCCAGGTCGTCGACAGGTCGAGCACGCCGAGCTGATGTCCGTCCGCGGCGCGGATCGGCGCGCAATAGCAAACCCATCCGTGCAGTGCCGCCACCAAATGCTCGGCGGAGAACACGGTGTGCGGCCGTTCGGTGCGCAGCGCCAGCGAGAGCGCATTTGTGCCCATGTGCGCCTCGTCCCATCGCCCGCCCGGAGCGAAGTTCACCTGCTCGGCGCGGCGGCGCATGACCGGGCCGCCGTGCGACCACAGGATGGTGCCGGTCTCATCGGTGATCGCGGCGACGTAGCCCGCGTCCTCGGTGACGCCGCGCAGCTGGTCGGTGAGCTCGGATACCGGTGTGCGCAGCGGGGACTCGGCCCAGTGGGCGGCGACGTCGGCTTCGGCGAGGGGAGCGTGCTCACACGCGGGATCGACGGTGCGCAGCGATCGCAGCCAGGATTGCGCGACCTCGCTGCGCAGCGCGGAATCACCCTGGGGTGTTCCGGCGGGTACCCATCGGGACCACTCTTGTTCCAGTGCAGCGCGTTGCCGCGCGAGGGAACCGCCCTGTGCCATCTCGCGTCCTGTGCCGTCGCTCCGATCATCTCCGTGCTCACTCATCATGCCGCAGTGAGCGCCTCGGGCATCCCGTTTTGTGCGCGGCTGCGCGGAGTCGGCGGGCGGCAGCGGAGATCGGCTGCGGGTAGGTGAGAGTGCGATCGGTCGACGCGGCTACGTGGGCTGGATGCCGCTGATCCACCCGCTGCGACCGGTGTTCGGTGTGCGGGCGACCGCACACCGAACCAGCCGCTTACGGTGTGGCGAACCCGATCAGCGCACCGATACCCGCTCCGATCGGAACGGTGACCAGCGCGCCGACGCCGCCGAGGAAGAAGCCGATCACGGCGCCGATTCCCGCGCCGATGAGGGCGCCGACTCCGGCGTTGTGCTGCTTGCGCGCGAGCGTTTCCTGCTCGTTGACGAACTGGTTGAGCCGCTCGGTTGCCGCGGGCGCGCCGACCGGAGTCACCGTGAGGGTGCGGCCGGCGTCGGTGATCGTCGGCGCCAGGCCGTACGTCGCGCCGGAGGACTGGAAGGCCAAGGGAAGGGTCATGATGACCTGCCCCGCGCCGTCCCGGAGTTCGACGGCTTCGGCGTCGGCGGTCAAGGCGAAGCTGCCCGCCTCGACGGTGGTCACCACCGCGCTGCCGTCCGGGGCAGGCGCCGAGGTGAATCCGACTCCCTGCTCGACACCGTGCACGCTGACCTGCGCGGGGGCGGCGGGTTGGGCGTTCGCGACGCCCGTCGCGATTCCGGTGGCTCCGACCGCGAGTAGGGCGGTGGCGGCGAATCTGTTGACTCTCATCGTATTTCCCCACATAGTCGTGTCGGCCACGAGTGCCGACGAATCCCCGAAGTGCCGGTTCTCGGCCCTACCCATTCTGGCCGGACGGCTTTGCCGAAGCAATCGTTCTGCGAATTTCACTGAAAAATAACCATGCCGCTCCATCAGTGCGTGCGCGCGAATTGCCAACGGACCGCGCCGGTTTCGTCCGTATATTTCGATGGATTGCCGAATGTCTGCTGAATCGGCTGGTGCGGCAAGTAATTCGATCGCCTCAATGACGAATTTCTTCGAAAATTCCAGGCGCGAGCGCATAGGGATGGCGAGCGCGCCGGGGTGCTGCCTCGATGCTGCTTCGGGGTGGCTGTGGCATGCGGTGCGGCCGCCGCAGGGCGACGAGCTTCTACAGCTCAGGCGGTCACGTTGTGCCGAACCACAATTCGAGGACGCCGCCGTGTTGCGGATTTCCGTCTCACAGGACCGTCGCTTCGCGGGCGCGGGTTCACGCGGGACGGTGGCCCGCCGTCGAGAGCCGACGTCGTCTCGGCGGCAGGAGATTCCGGCTCCACGGCGGCGGAGTGTGCGAAGTCGCTACCCCGCAGCGGTGCCGCGGAGCCGGAATCACCTGGTCATGTCCGCTTATGCTCAGAACGCGCTTCCGGTGCCGAGCAGCGGCACGAAAAGTCCGGGCCAGATGCCGAACGGGCTGCCCCAGAAACCGTACGGGTTGCCCCAGTAGCCGTAGCCACCCCATCCGCCGTGGCCGCCCCAGCCGTGGCGGCCCCACCCGCCGTGGTGATGCCAGCCGCGTCCGTGGATCTCTTCGGCCTGATTCGTCTGAGCGACGGTTGGCTGCTGCGCCAGCGCGGGCGCCGCGGTCGCGGCGACCGGCGTCAGTGCGAGCGCGGCGACCATCGCCACGCGGACAACCGTTCGCCGTGCGCGTCCGGCCTTGTGGTCGTGCATCATCGGAACTTCCTCACTTCGGTGTGTCGTCCGGTCGATGACCCAGTGGAGCCCACCGGACCTGATCTCGCCACCGAATATCGTACCGTCATATAACGGCACGTTCAATGTGGTGCGATCGTGCCTGAATTCCGACGCGCCAGCCGCGCCGACGCTCGTGCGGAGTCGCCGCGCTCGGTACGGTCGGGGCACCGGACATCGAGAGGAGTCGACGATGGCTACGAGTGCCGATGTGCTGATCGATGCCTACGAGCGGATCAAAGAGACGGTGCACGAGGCGGTGGACGGGCTCGGGGAGGACGACCTCGTCCACCGAGTCGATCCAGGAGCCAACTCGATCGCATGGCTGGTGTGGCATCTGGCCCGGGTGCAGGACGATCACATCGCCGATGTGGCGGGCGTCGAGCAGGTATGGACCGCGCAAGGCTGGTACGGCCGGTTCGGCCTGCCTGTCGACAAAACCGCGACCGGATACGGCGACCGGCCCGCCGGCGTGGCCGTCATCCGCGCCCCGGCCGAGCTGCTCACCGGCTATTACGACGCCGTGCACGAGCAGACGCTGCGTTTCGTTCGTGAGCTCGAAGACGGCGACCTGGACCGCGTCGTCGACATCCGATGGGACCCGCCGGTAACGCTGGGCGTGCGGCTGGTCAGCGTGATCGCCGACGATTTGCAGCACGCGGGCCAAGCCGCCTTCGTGCGCGGTGTGCTCGAGCGGACCAGATGACCGGCAGCGGGAACCCGGCACGGCGCGCGCTATCGATGCCGTGACGTAAATTGGTGCCGCGCATCCGAAAAGATCACAGAGAGTGCCGCCAGTGGTTGTTGTGCTTGTTGCCGTCGGAGCTCTCCTCGCGGTGTTCGGCGTCGTCGCGGTGTTCGGCGCGCTGCACTGGTACCTGTGGCGGCGCCTGGTGCGGGACACGACCATCGAGGGCTCCCGCGGGCGACGCCTCGGCACCGCGGTCGTGCTGGCGGGTCCGCTACTGCTGGTCGGTGCGACGGTCGCCGAAGTGGCGTCCGCTCCGTTCGCGGTGGTCCGGATCATCGCCTGGCCCGGCTATCTCTGGGGCGCCCTGCTGGTATATCTGCTGCTGGCGCTGCTGGTCGGCGAACCGATCCGGTTCCTGCTGCTGCGCTGGATCGATCGCGACCGAGCGGTGGGCGCACCGGCCGCCATGATCGAGGCGGAGCCGGCGTCCACTCTGACTTCCGACCAGGACGAGTCCGTTGCGAGTGAACCTGCCGCCATCGCGGAGTCGGGCACTGCGCCCGCAGCGAATCCGATGCAGGTGACGGCTGTTGCGAGTGGATCTGCCGCGGTCGCGGAGTCGGGCGGTGTGCTCGCAGCGAATCCGGTGCGGGCCACGGCTGTTGCGAGTGAACCGGCTGCCGCCGCGGATTCCGCGGCAGCGCCGAATTCGATGCCGGACGAGGTCGCCGCGACGGCGTCGGATGAGTCCGTGACCGCGTCCGCCGTTCCGCGACTTCCTCGCCGCGTCTTCGTCTCCCGGGTGGTGGGCGGAGCCGCCGTGGCCGCCGCCGCGACCACTGTCGGCCTCGGAGCTTACGGCGTCCTCAACGGGCCCAGCGTCAAGCGTGTGGCCGTGCCGCTCGCGAAATTGCCGCGCGGAGCCGATGGATTCCGCATCGCGGTGGTCAGCGACGTGCATCTCGGCCCGATCCTGGGCCGCGGCTTCGCCGAGCGGGTGGTCCGGACCGTCAACGACACCCAGCCCGACCTCATCGCGGTCGTCGGTGACCTGGTGGACGGCAGCGTCGAGCACCTGCGTTCGGCCGTCGAGCCGCTGGCCGGGCTGCGCGCCCGGCACGGCGCGTTCTTCGTCACCGGCAACCACGAGTACTTCTCCGGCGCCGAGCAGTGGATCGAGCACGTCCAGGAACTCGGCATGCACCTGCTCGCGAACGCCCGCACCGAACTATCCGGATTCGACCTCGCGGGAGTGAACGACGTGCAGGGCGAACGGACCGGGCAGGGCCCGGATTTCGGCAAGGCACTCGGCGACCGCGACCGCTCCCGCACGGCGGTACTGCTGGCGCACCAGCCGATACTGATCGACGACGCGGTCGCGCACGGTGTCGATCTCCAGCTGTCCGGGCATACCCATGGCGGACAGATCTGGCCCGGCAATTACCTTGCGGGCCTGGTGAATCCGACCGTCGCCGGGCTGGAGCGCTACGGCGACACCCAGCTGTACGTCACCAGGGGAGCCGGGGCGTGGGGCCCGCCGGTGCGCGTGGGCGCACCGTCGGACATCACTGTCGTGGAGCTCGTTTCGCTCCAGGCATAACGTCGCGCTACCCGAACAGACCGCCCAGCACGCCGCCGCTCTGCCCCGCTTCCTGGCCGCCGCCGGTGCCGCCCAGGAAGCCGCCGGGCGGAAGCTCCGAGGGCTGCACGATGACGAAACCGCGGCCGGAGAACGACAGCGTGAGCCCCTCGCCGGTGCTTCGCCCCATCAGCCTGCCGAGGCCGAAGGAGTCGTTGCGCTTGATGCCGGTCTGCAGGCTCGACGACCAGGCGACCGCCGCCTGCGGATCGGCGTAGGTCGGCTGATCGACGTTGAGCACCACCGGCGTGCCATGCGTGGTGATGGCGATGCGGCCGCGGCCGGTGAAGACGCAGTTGAACAATCCGGCGTTGCTGGCGAATCCGGCGGCACCCTGCACCATCCGGATGTCGTAGCGCAGGCTGGAATCGAAGGCGAGCACGTTGGCGCCGTTGATGGTGAGGCCGTCGGTGCCGTCCAGATCGATGGTGTGCACGTCGGCGGCGCCGCTGGCGACGAACAGGTCGCCGTGGCCGGACACCTTCATCAGCGGAACGCCTTCACCGGTCAGCCGCTGCTGGATCGCCCGCCCGATACCGCCCGCGCCGAGCGCCTGGAAATGCAGGTCGCCCTGGTAGGCGACCATCGACCCGGCCCGCGCCATGACCTCGCCGTTCACGGCGACCTTGATCATCTTGCCGCCCTGCTTCTGGATGCCGGCGCCGGTGACTTCGGCGTGGCTGGGGGCGAACAGTTCGCTCTGCATCGGCAGCGCTCCTTGCTGAGGTGAAGGCATCGGTGGTGGCGGCACCGCGGCGGGCGCGGAATAGGCCGGTTGTGGCGGATAGGCAGGTTGCGGCGAATGGGCCGGTTGTGGCGGATAGGCCGGTTGTGGCGGATAGGCCGGTTGCGGCGCAGGCGAAGGATAGGCCGGAGGCGGGGAATAGGCGGACTGCGGCGCGGGCTGATGCGACGGAGGCACCGGAGCCGCTGGGCGAGATGCCGGCGGGGAAGCGGGAGCAGGCGACGGGGTGGGCGGCGGCGCGGGCTCGTCATCGATGTTCACGCCGAACGCCGTCGCGATCCCGGCCAAGCCGTTGTCATAACCCTGGCCGACCGCGCGGACCTTCCATCCGCCGCCGCGCCGGTAGATCTCCACGCAGACCACGGCGGTCTCGGTGCTTAGACCGGTGATCGGGAAGGCCAGCGTGCCCGAGGGGGACGCGATGGTCGCGCGGAGCGAGCCGACGGCCGCGAAAGTGGGCGGCCCGCTGCCGTCGAGGCTCGCGGTGACGACGACCCGGTCGACATCGGCGGGCAACGCGCTGGTCTGGATCTCCACCACGTCGCCGGCGCCCTGACCGTGCCGGTAGGTGACGCCGGGCGCGACGGGCTGGTTGAAGAACACGAAGTCGGCGTCGGAGCGTACTCGCCCCGCGGCGTTCAGCAGTAGCGCCGAAACATCGACGGCAGCCGAACACGTGACGGTGACCGTCAGCCGATCTCCGGGCGCGGGGCGGTTCTCACCGCGAGCGAGATCGGTCACGGCAGGCCGTCCAGTGCGCGGGCGCGCGGTCGGTTTGACATGCGATTCACGGCCTCCAGTGTGTCGTGCGCCCGCAACGCGCGCCACATGCGGGGCCCGGGCATGCCCCCATCAGCCCTTTCGCCCACCGGGGAGTCCGCGTGGCGCGATCCGTCCAGCTGCCCGCGCGGCCGCGGCTGACAGGCGGCGAGAGCCGGACCGGGCCGATCGGTCTGTCGCCGCAATTCACCTGTCGTTCAGAGGACTTCGGCGTACATGATGCCGTCGAGAATGCCGAATTCGACCTGTCCGGGGAACAGCGGCGGTGCGCCTGCGGCGTGCGTGGCGTGGTTGAGCGCGATGGTTTCGGTCGCCCACCGGTGCAACGGCTCCGGCAGGCGCAGGACTCGGTGGTCGGTGCAGCGAATGTAGGGGTAGGTGATCTCGCCTGGGCCGGCGAGGGGGTTGTGGATGCTGAGGGTTGCGATGTCCAGGACCAGTCCGGTGTGCTTGGGGGAGGCGACGGTCGGTGGCTGCAGTTCGATGTCGTCCATGACCGAAGACGGTAGCTCCAAGGATGCCCGAAGCGCGTGATTCCACGCGAATGTCCGCGGGATTCAGGGGGAAATGGGGGACGGCGAGGTTCATCTTGTCGGGTGAACCCCACCGCTACCACCAGCAATCGCGGCCGGATTGGGCGTACCGGTTCCGCGTGAGATGTCCCGGAGCCACCGGGACAGCGCTGAGCCTAGGCGACGCTGAACGTTCGCGGTGGCGTTTCCACGGAATCGGTGCACGGCGCGTTCCGGCCGGATCGCCCCGGTGGTGAGTGGGGTCACCAAGCCTGGGACTGCCGTGCGGGCCAGCTCGGTTTAGGATGCGTTTCGACGTGAAAAGAGCTGTGCGCGTTGAGTATCCGGCACGGCCGCGTCGGCGATTCGTTTTTTCCTCAGGAGGGTGTTAGACGTGCTGTATGGAGTCATAGCCGCCATAGTCATTACCTTGCTGGCGGCGGCGGCCGCGGCGATGGTGTGGGACCCGCGCCGTCGCGAGTTCGACGAGTACGACTTCGACGTGGACGAGACCGACGCTATGTCGCAAGAGTACGCCCGCCAGGGCGGTGTCGAATGGCCGCGGAAGGAGATGTCCGAGCGGTGGTAGCCCCGCGATAGGCGGCGGACGAAACGGTGCCCGGTCGAAGGCGACCGGGCACCACCTGTTTTCGGACTCGATCAGTCCACAGTGAAGTTCCGCCAGGACCCGTGCAGGCCCTGCCCGCGCAGCGAGGTGCTGCGGCCGTCCTCGATCGGATGCAGCGTGATGATGCCGAACCCGATCTGCACCGTCTCGGGCAATTGCGGAGCGTAAGTGGTGTATACGGGCGAGTCGTCGACGTACCAGCCGACGGTGCAGGCATGCCGATCGATGGTGACCGCATAGCGGTGGAACTGGCCGGGTTTGATGTCGACGCCCGCCAGCGGCGCGTGCACCACATGAGTGAATGCCTGCTCTTTCGGGACGACACCCGGCACGAACAACCGTTCGTGGATCGCATAGGCGTTCTTGCCGGTCGCGATCAGGTCGAATACCTGGGCACTCCCCATATCGAGAACGTTGAAGGCGGCGAACCCGTCCCGGTAGTCTTCGCCGGTGACGCCGATGTTCTCGGCGGCCATCTCCACCGCGAAGGTGCGTGATCCGGCGGTGAGATCGAACGCCTCGGTCGACACCAGCAGGTGCTTCGGGTTGTCGAGGATCTGGACATCGGCATTGGACCGGGTGAAGGCGCCGATGCGGACCGACACCGTGCCGTCACCGATATCGGTCTCGGCGGCGGGGTCGGCGTAGCGCCAGGTCCGGTCTTCCCCGAGCGGGACCTCCAGAAAACGCCACCGGTCTTCGCGGAGATCTGGTCCGTTCAGGTCGTCGTACATCATTGCTGCGTTACCTCTCTGCCGACTCGTCATCGGCGGAACCGGGTAGATCGTTCTTGCTTGTTGATCGGCGGCGGAACGGAGTCACGACACCGTTGGCGCAGCCCGCCTTGAATCCGACTCCGCCCAGCAGGAGGCGTTCCTCGGTGAGGCGCGGGCGCAGCGCGGGACCCATCGGCCACCAGTCGTCGAGTTCCACCAGGCCGGGTTCGATCAACTCCAAACCGCCGAAGTACGAGGCGATCTGCTCGCGGGTGCGGTACCAGCCGGAGCCCAAGCCCATTTCGGTGAAACGTCGTTGCAGCTCGATGGCCATATTGTGGGCTTCGGATCGGTCGGCCGGGTCCCAGAAGTGGGTGATCGCGACGTACGAACCCGCCGGGAGCGCGTCGATGTAGTGCCGCATGATTCCGGCGGGATCGAGCGCGTCGTCGACGTGATGCAGGATGCCACACAGGATCAGCGCCAACGGACGGGTGAGGTCGAGGTGCGGCGTGACCTCCGAGTGCGCCAGCAAGGTCTGCGGCTCGGTCAGATCCGCTGGCACGAAATGGGTGTACTCATTGCGTTCGAGCAGCACCCGGCCGTGGATATTGCACACCGGGTCGTTGTCGACGTACACCACGCGCGCTCGAGGATTCTGCTGTTGGGCGATCTCGTGGGTGTTGCCGACCGTCGGCAAACCCGCGCCCACATCGAGGAATTGGTCGATGCCGACGGTTCCGGCGAGATATCGCACCACGCGGTGCAGCCACCGGCGGTTCATCCAGGCCACATCGCTTTGTCGCGGCGCCACCTCGGCGACCTTGTCGCGGACGAAGCGATCGACTTCGTAATTGTCTTTGCCGCCCAGGGTCGCGTCGTAGACGCGGGCGATGCTCGCGCGTGTCGTGTCCACACCGACCGGCACCCTGACGCCGGTCCGGGGAGCGGTATCGGACATGGAGACCTCTCTCTGCGTTTCCGGGGCCTGGCTCATCAGCCTAGAGTCCCCCGATTTCCCGGGCAATCGTGCGGATGCGTTCGGCCAGAGCCGATTTCGTCTGGTTCGCGGCTTATGCGTCGGGCCGGTGCAGCACGCGGCCTGGCAGCAACCCGCCCTGCACGTGGGTGACCCGCCACCAGTCGACCTGCACCACCACCGCCTCGATCGGTGTGGACAGGAACGGTTCGATCCGCGGCTCCCTGCGCAGCAAAGCCTGGAAGGTCTCCTCCCGTTCGCTGGATTGCGTTCGCACCGCAGCCGTGCCCAAACCCTGGGCGAACGGGTTGAGGAATCCGTCGGGCACGACTTTGATTCCGATGCTCGGGTTCGCGCGCAGCCCGGCCAATGTCCGTCCCCCGGACTCGAGCGCGAGTGTCAAGCGGAACGGATCGCCGTCCAGCTCGGCGAAGAACGCGTTCGAGCACCAGTTGACGCCGTCCTTGGAGGTCGCGAGGTCGATGCTGGTGAAACGGAGGACCTCCGACAACGTGTCCTGGATGTCCTGATCGCTGATCTGCACGTCGTTCGATGTCATATCGCGCTCCGTGGTGCGGAAGGGTTTACGGTTTACGGCCGAGGCCGCCCATGATGAGACGTTCGTCGGGCCACGGCGTGCGCAGCGCGGGTCCGCCGGGCCACCAGTCGTGCAGCTCCACCAATCCGGGTGGAACCATGTCCAGTCCCGCGAAGAAGGCCTGGATCTCCGTGCGGGTGCGCCACCGGCCGGTGCCGAGCCGCTCGTCGCGCAGCGCCCGCTCGGCCTGCCTGGCCAGCCCGTGCAGGTACTCGTCCTCGTCGGCCGGATCGAAGAAATGGCTGATCATCACGTACGAGCCAGGGGCAAGGCGCTCGACGTACTCGCGCATGATGCCCGCCGGGTCCTGATCGTCGTCGATGTGATGCAATGTGCCGCATTGCATCAGCAGCAAGGGACGGTCCAGGTCGAGGAATTCGCCGATCGCGCGGTTGCCGAATACGTCGGCGGGCCGGGTCAGATCGAGGTCGAGGAAGTGGGTGCGTTCATTCGCCTCGAGGAGTTTCCTGCCGCGCGTGGCGCAGACCGGGTCGTTGTCCACGTAGACCACCGTGACCTCGGCGTCGAGTTCCTGGGCGATCTCATGGGTGTTCTTCTGCGTGGGCAGTCCGCTGCCCAGATCGAGGATCTGATCGATGCCCGCCGAGCGGGTGACGTACCGGACCACACGCTCGAGCCAGCGCCGGTTGGCGGTACCGACGTCGTCTTGGTGCGGCACCACCTTCTTCAGGTGCTCGTAGGCCTCCCGGTCCACCTCGAACCAGTTCGTTCCGCCGAGGGCGTAGTCGTACACGCGTGCGATGCTCGGGGTATTCGGGTCGACTCCCGCTAGCCGGGTCGACCCTTCTGCTGACGTCATGGCTCTCCTCCTCCGCGCGGCCACCGTCGGGGGCGACTCTACGCATATCGGTTCCGGCTTGCCCAGCCTTGCGGTCAAGATATTGCGTTGTCGCTCTTGCGAATACATGCACGCGCACCGAAGTTTGCGGTTCGTCGTCGCATCGTGATCGGGGCCAGGGGTGCGTCCGAGTAGGATCAACAGCCGACGTCGAGTGAGCTGTAATGGTGGAGGCATCGCGCCCCGCGGTCTACCCCGCATCGACCGGAGGCACCCATGATCAACGATGAGGACGGCGGCGACAACGCGGAATTCCCTGCCGCAGAACGCGGTCCGACCGTTCTGCGGATCGCGCTCGGCAGCCGGTTGCGTCAGCTACGCGAGGGCTGCGGGATCACCAGGGAGGCCGCGGGCGACTCCATCCGCGGTTCGCATGCCAAGATCAGTCGCCTGGAGCTGGGCCGCACCGGGTTCAAGGAACGGGATCTACGCGACCTGCTGACCCTTTACGGCGTTGTCGACCCCTCTGAACGCGAAACCTACTTCGAACTGGCGCGCCGCGCCAACGACCCGGGCTGGTGGCAGCGCTACAGCGATCTGCTCCCGGCGTGGTTCGAGACCTACATCGGCCTCGAACAGGCCGCCACCACCATCCGCACCTACGAGGCGCAATTCATTCCGGGTCTGCTGCAGACCGCCGACTATGCGCGTGCGGTGATCCAGCTCGGCAACAACGACGAGACCGCGCGCCGGGTCGCCATCCGCATGCGCCGCCAGCGGATCCTCGACCGCGCAGCCGCTCCGACCCTCTGGGCGGTCATCGACGAGAACGCGCTGCGCCGCCCGGTCGGCGGGACGCGAGTTCTGCGGGAGCAGATCGAGTACCTGGTCGAGATGGCCGCACGCGCGAATGTCAGGATCCAGGTCCTGACGTACGCGGCCGGAGGGCACTCGGCCGCGGGAGGGCCGTTCAGCATTCTTCGATTCCCGGAGCCCGAACTGCCCGACATCGTCTACACCGAGCAACTCACCAGCTCGCTGTACTTCGAGAAACGGCGCGACGTAGAGGTGTATATGTCCGTCATGAACCGGCTCAGCGTGGAAGCACTGTCGCCCGCGGACAGCGTGCGCTTTCTGCGCGCGCTGCTGTCGGAGAACCTGCCCGGGTAGCGGAACGCCTGATTTCGCCCGAGATCGGCTCACCCGGTGAGGCGGCACGCCTGTGTTCCGCGGTAGCGACGACCGGTAGCCGGCGCCGGGCGTTAGCTCGTGGGTTCTCTGTCGATGTGGAGGGCCCGAGGTGTGGCATCCGCTTCGTGTGCGTAGCGGCCACTCGGCCAGCCGTGCGATCGGGATGAGCGCGGCGCCTTCGACGAATCATCCAGGGAAAGGGGGCAATTGCTCCGAGCGACTGCGAATGATCTTGTTGTCGAGTCCAATTGGCCCCGGCCCTCGCTGTGATAGGCAACAGTTTGGTATCAGGGGCCATTTCACTGATGCAGATTCGTTATCAATGTAGTCGTCCCGACCTCGATTTCAGGGGATCTCGCATCCTCCGTCGTCCATGCACATGCACGCGCGCATGTACGTACCGATGGACGATCATCGCTGCGACGCCGCGGAAACGATGTGGCAGTATCCCTGTCGAGGTCGGGGTCTGAGAATCGACTCGGGCACTGGCTGGTTCGGCCGCGGCGGCCCCAACACTGCTTGGGGTCGCCGGCGGAACCGACGTGACCGCACGGAATCACTCGATTGCCGAGCGTTCACGGCGTCACGATGATGCTGCGGTCGCTCGTGAAATCAAGGCCTCCAGGTGATCCGGCCGCCTTGGAAGTCTTGGGCTTTGCCGTTCTGGAAGTCGTATTCGTCGCTGGTGGGATAACCGTAGCGGC
Organism: Nocardia sp. NPDC051787; assembly: GCF_040681325.1. Classification (NCBI taxonomy): domain Bacteria; kingdom Bacillati; phylum Actinomycetota; class Actinomycetes; order Mycobacteriales; family Nocardiaceae; genus Nocardia; species Nocardia sp. NPDC051787. The sequence goes on along the minus strand of NZ_JBFAYO010000019.1, from coordinate 72,017 downwards.
CTGCTTCGCCGCCCGCGGCTTCCCAGGACTCCCGGATCGCTCCCCAGGTGACGTGGGCGTCGGTGAGCGGAGACCAGTAGATGGCGCCGCCGCCGAAGAGGTTGTAGCGGCCGTAGCCTGCGCGCGCGGGTGATTCGTCGGTGATGGGAAAGCCCAGCGGGCTGTTCTCCCACCCGTAGGAGCCCCACTTGTCCCGGATCGTGCCGCCGATCTGATGAGCGGCGGTGCCGATCGACCAATAGATGGAGCCGTTCTGGAAGACGTTGTATCGGCCGGGCTTGGACGGTGTCGCCGCTTCGCGGATGACGGGGTAACCGAGCAGCCCGCCCTCGAACCCGAGGTCGCCCCATTTGTCGCGGATGGCGCCGCCGATTTGATGGGCTCCGGTATCGGGGTGCCAGTAGATGGAGGAGCCGCGCTCGAAAGCTTGGTAGCGGCCGCCGCGTGCGGCGGCGGATTCGGGGGAGACCGGGTCGCCGAAGAACGCGGGTCCACCGGCTCGGTCGTATTCGACCTCGATCGCTCCGCCCACGTCGAAGGCGCCGATCGGGCGCGCGGCCGCGTCGGTTCCGATGCCGGTCAGCAGGATGGCGATCATGGCAGCACCGGCGGCTACGCCACGAGTGCGCGATCGGTGCGAACGACGGTGCCGTGCCAAGTGAACTCCTCTAGCATCTGGTGTCGGGGTGCGAGGTGGAGCTGAACCTGTGGTCGCCGTGCGGAATCAAAGCTACCTCTCGACAGGGCGAGATGGCCGGATCGCACGTGCGTGAACCGCCGAGTGTCGTGGCGGGTGCCGCCCGCGCCCGCCGAGTCGCCGCACCGAAGTCCATCCACCCTTCCCTCGGCTCCGAACCACCTTGCGGTGCTGCCGTGCCCACGGTCGCACCTTCTCGGATACGGCCTCGCCGGGGCGGGAGTGCTCGCACTTCTGGCCCGGCGACGTCAGGGCCGCGAATGTATTGCCGGGAAACGAAGTTCAGCGCAGCACGGCTGCTGCCGCCGCGGCGATGGTCGCTGCGACGGCGCTGAGGGCAGGGGAGTCCAGGCGCCACTGCTGCCAGTACAAGGGGACGTCGATGACGACGCCGGGATCGATCGAGACCAGGCGCCCGGCGGCTTGATCGTCTCGCGTTTGCAGGTCGGGCAGCATGCCCCAGCCGAGTCCGAGACGGACCGCCTCGGCGAATCCGGTGGACGAGGGGACGTAGTGACGTGGCGGGTCCAGCGGTTTGCGGCTGCGCCGGCGCAGAAGGCGATCTTGCAGGTCGTCTTTGCGGTCGAACAGCACCACCGGGGCCGCCGCGTAGGACTTCGCCGTCGCGCCGTCGGCGAACCAGGTCTCGGCGAACTCCGGACTGGCCATCGGCCGATAGCGAATAGCGCCGAGACGATCCACTTTGCAGCCTTGCACCGGTTGCGCGGTGGATGTGATCGCGGCCATCACGGTGCCGTCGCGCAGCAACCGCGTGGTGTGCTCCTCGTCCTCGCGGTGGATCTCGAAGCACACTCCGCGCGGCGCGCGGCCGAGCGCTGGCATCACCCAGGTCTCCAGCGAGTCCGCGTTGACCGCGATCGGCACCCGGATCGGACCGTCCGAGGGTCGGCCACCCAGCTCGCGCGCGGTGTCCGCGGCCAGCAGTTGGATCTGCCTGGCCAGCCGGAGCACGGCGAGGCCGGATTCGGTGGCACGCACCGGTTTCGTGCGTTGCACGAGAATCCGTCCCGCCGCGTCCTCCAGGGCCTTGATCCGCTGACTGATCGCCGACGGGGTGACGCTCAACCGCCGCGCCGCGGCGTCGAATGTCCCCTCGGTGATCGCGGCGTCGAGGGCGCGGAGCTGGTCGAGCTGAACGTCCATGGTTAAGAGATGCTAATGACAAGTAAGAATCTTTAGCTTGCCTGGGTATGGTGCCCGGCTTAGCGTCGCTGGACGTGAATGTTTCTTCCGCGGCGGTGGCGGCCGCGTCCGGTTTGGGCTTCGGCCTGTCACTGATCGTGGCGATCGGTGCGCAGAACGCGTTCGTCCTGCGGCAGGGGATCAGTGGCAGGCACGTGTTCGCGGTGGTGACGGTGTGCGCGGTCTCGGACATCGTGCTGATCGCGGCCGGAGTCGGCGGGTTCGGCGCGATCGTCCAGGCCGCTCCGGCGGTGCTGGTGGTGGCGCGCTACGCGGGCGCGGCGTTCTTGATCGGCTACGCGGTGCTGGCGGCGCGGCGAGCGTTCAACTCGACCGCGCTGACCGTCGAATCGGCAGGGGCCACTGCGGCATTCGGCGCCACGGTGGCCACCTGCCTGGCATTGACCTGGCTCAACCCGCACGTCTACCTGGACACCGTGGTGCTGCTCGGCTCCTTCGCCAGCACCTATGGCAGTCCGGACCGCTGGTTCCTCGGTGCCGGGGCGATGCTGGCCAGCGTGCTCTGGTTCACCACGCTGGGATTCGGCGCGCGACTGCTCGGCCCGCTGTTCGTTCGCCCATCCGCGTGGCGGGTGCTGGATACGGTGATCGCGGTGGTGCTGCTCGGCCTCGGCCTGGGGCTGCTGTTCAGCGGGTGAGCAGGGTATTCAGCTGTTCTTTGAGCTTCGCGGCGAAGTCGTAATCGGCGCGCCACTCCGCTCCGGAGGGAGCCAGGATGACACGTTCCGCACCCGCATCCGCGTAGGCGGCCAATTGGTCGGCGGCGTGGCCGGGATCGGTTGCCAGCGAGGGCGCGACGATCGTGACGCTAAGTGGACGACGGCCGTATTCATCGGCGAGCGAGGCCAACTCGGCCTTGTTCGCCCGCACCTCATTCGGTTCGAGACCGATGGCGACCCAGCCGTCCGCGTAGGCGGCGGCGCGCCGGCGCGCCCGCGCACCGTCACCCGCCACGAGTACCGGTGGCATGGACGCGCCCGGTGACAGGGTGACCACGGTCCCGTCGGGTAGCGTCGTCGGACGCCCGGCGACCAAGTCGGGCAGCACGCGCAGCGCCTCGTCCGTGCGGCGGCCGCGCTCGGCGAACGGTGCTGCGGCCGCGCGCCATCCGACGTCGCCATGCGCCGGGTTGCCCGTGCCGACACCGAGAATCAGCCGATCGCCGGAGACGTACTGCAACGTGGCGATCTGCTTCGCAGCCCAGGCCGCCGGGCGCAGCGCCAGCAACAGCACGCCGTAGCCGATGCGGATGCGGTCGGTCACCGCGGCGGCGGTGGCCAGCACCACGGTGCTGTCCAAGATCGGCGCGCTGGCCACGAGATGATCGGTGGACCACACCGAGTCGAGGCCGATCTGTTCGGCGAGACGGGCGCTCGCCCGCACGTCGCCGAGGATGGGATGGGCGGGGTCGGGCGTCGACGTGGGCAGGATGATGCCGATTTCCAAGGTCATGGTTTCGACGCTACGAAGCCGCGGTGGCCCCGCCAATGTTCCCGTCGATCAACTCGATGTCACGGACGCTCACATCGGTCCTGCTGCTCGGCACCGGTTTCGTTGCCGGGAAGCGGTGTCGCCGGGAAGCAGCGTTTCGACCAGAAGCCGGGAGGCAGGGCCGGTCGGGCCGAACACCTGGGTCGTCGCGTAGACACCTTCCATGACGAGCATCAGCTGGTCGGCCCGGGCGGCCGGATTCGGGACGGGTGCGAGGTCGCCGGACACGCGCGGGCGCGCACTCTCGGCGCCCGCGCGGCGCGGTTAGGGTGAGCGGCATGGTCGAGTCGACACGGATCGTGCTTGCCTCCCGGCCGGTGGGTGCGCCCACGCCGGAGAATTTCCGGACCGAGACGGTGGAACTGCCCGGTCCGGGCGAGGGAGAAGTGCTGCTGCGAACGTTGTATCTGTCCCTCGACCCGTATATGCGCGGCCGGATGAGCTCGGCGAAGTCCTACGCCGAACCGGTGGAGATCGGTGGGGTAATGGTCGGTGCGACGGTGGCCGAAGTCCTCGAATCCCGCGACCCATCGGTGGCGAAAGGCGGTGTGGTCCTGGCCTATTCGGGCTGGCAAACGCATGACGTCGCACCGGCGCGTAGTCTCCGCGCACTCGATCCGGCGAAGGCTCCGGTCTCGACCGCGCTCGGCGTGCTCGGTATGCCGGGATTCACCGCGTACGCCGGACTGAGCAAGATCGGCAGGCCGCGGCCCGGCGAGACCCTCGTGGTCGCCGCCGCCACCGGGCCGGTGGGCTCGGCCGTCGGCCAGATCGCCAAGATCAAGGGTGCGCGCACCGTCGGCATCGCGGGTGGGCCGCGCAAGGTCGCCTACCTGAACGAACTCGGTTTCGACGTCGCACTCGACCACCGTGCGCCCGATTTCGCGGACCAGTTGGCGGCGGCGGTTCCCGGCGGTATCGACGTCTACTTCGAAAACGTCGGTGGCGCGGTGGCCGACGCGGTCTATCCGCTGCTGAACACCTACGCGCGTGTGCCGGTCTGCGGCCTGATCGCCGACTACAACGTGAGCGGCGTCCAGGAGGGTCCGGACCGGCTGCCCGCCTTCTACGGCCGCATCCTCACCAAGAGCCTCACCGTGCGTGGATTCATCCAGACCGAGTTCGTCCGCGAGCTGTACCCGGACTTCCTTCGCGAGATGGGGGAATGGGTCGCCGACGGCCGCGTCCGCTATCGCGAGGACGTGGTGCACGGCTTGGCCGCCGCCCCCGAAGCCTTCATCGGCATGCTCGAGGGCCGGAACTTCGGCAAGGTCGTGGTGAAAGTCGCCGACTGATCAGCGCGCGGCCGCACCTGCGCCGATGCCGAGGTAGACCACCATCAGGACGAACAGGAACCAGCCCGCGCCCTGCCAGATCGGCCAGGCGCGGCCGCGGCGCCACTGGAGGTATGTTTCGACGAAGGCGCCGATCCCGCCGATCAGCAGGACGGCCGACGGTCCGATCACCACGGCGGTTTCCGCGGTGGTGTCACACAGCAGCGTGTCCGCGTCCACACACTCGCTCTGCGCGGCCCACAGCAGGATGAGCAGGAAGACGAGCGTGGCCGTGGCGAGGACCGAGGCGACATAGCTTGCGGCACGGCGGAACATCCGCGGATCGTGCCAGCGCTTCTCGACATCGTCGACCATTGTCACCTCGCCGTACTCGGCAGCTGGGTTCCCTCGTCGTGATTTCCGAACGGCGACGGCTCAAACGTCACCGCCCGCCCGGGTGCCCGTGGCGAACCTGGCCGCGATCTCCCGCGCGGCGACCTTCACGAGCCCGTTTGCCGAATTCCGGGCCGGTCAGTGCACCGAGGGGTCCGCGCGTCCGCCATGTCGGTCGGTGGAGCGCAGCTCGAACCAATAAGCCGCGATAGCGGTGGCGTAGCCGGCCACGACAGCCGTGGCCGTGACAATCAGCAGTGTGAGGAGAAGTGGAATCAGGAAAGTGGTGTGCATTGTGCCCTCCCCGCGGTCACGGTGATGTCAGCGGTAGGGTCGGCGCCGCACTGCACCGACATCATGTCAGCCCCTGCACTAGTGAAATCCTAAAGGTGACAGCCTCGCTCGGCACGGAGCGACGCTGTGACTCGCGTCATGCGCGTTGCGGTGTGTCGCGGGGAGTACACCACCGCCATACGTTCTAATCGATCTTGTCACGAGTTTGCCGCTCAGCAGCTCCGCTCTTTTCTCTCGAACTTGTCTCCGGCATTACCTTCGGCATGCGAAAAAGGAGCACGAACGTGAGCATGATTCTCGCCGCGCTACACGAGACAGTGGTGGCGCAGTTCGAAAATCCGACTGCGGAAGAGCCGCCGATGGCGGACAAACTGATGCAGCTGGGCCGCTACTTCACCTGGCTTGTTCAGCTCTCCGGTATCACGGCGATCACATACGGCGGTGGCAGGTTCGCGTGGGAGAAGTGGAACGGCGGCACCCTCCAGTCGCCCAAGATGGTCGCCAGCGCGATGGCGGGCGGCGCGGTGGCGACGAGCGCGGGCACGATCATGAACGCCATCATCGGCTGACGCGCGGCCGTGACTCGTGACCACCGGCTCGACGGATTTCCGTCGGGCCGGTTCTTTCGTAGCCATCGCGCTCGGCCTGCTGATCACTCGGGCGGTGCGGCGTGGCGGATTTCGTCCGCCACCGAGCCACCCGCGACATCGGCCGCGACGCCGAGTTCCTCCTCGTAGCTGTGCTCGACGGGCACCTCGTCGCTGTCGTACGTGATATCCCTGAGCTTCTCGGTGTCCTCGGGACCCGGCTCCCGGTCGGGGTCGACATCGGGCTGCTCCTCGGCGAGCCGGTCTCCGATCGGTCGAGGATGGGCTTCCTCCCAGTGCGTCATGCCGTACCGGGTGGCTCCCGACCAGTGCTCGGGCGGGTCCATCCCGGCCTCGAGCGGATCGGAGCGCAGCCGGTCCTCGTCCAGATCCTCGGCGCTGCTGAGGGCGGCCGGATCGGATTCCGTCGAGTCCGGCGCGCCCGTGTCCTGGGGCGGGTCGTAGGTGTCTTTCGGTTCGGTCATTGCCGGCTCCTCTCCTGCATCGAGCGACTTCCCGCCACCGTCGATACCAAACACCGCAGGTGAGCAGCCGTATTTTCGTCGTCGCGCCCGGCCGGTGGTATTCGCCACAGCCGCATCGTGACGATTGGCGCCGAAAGCGGGTATGCGACTCCCGACGCAAGCCGACCGAAGGAGGATGTCATGTCCGTTTCGGCCCCGCGCCCGCCGTACCGCGCCGGTCGACGCCGTTATCGCGGCGATTCGGATGCAGAGGGTTCGATCCGTCTGACAGTCGCGGCGTGGGTGCTGGTGGTGTGCGTGCTGAGTGTCGCGCTGGTGCTGCTGTGAGGGCGGATGCTCGGACCCGATCCGAGTGGTGCAGGCAGGCGGACGGTCAGCGTGAATGCGCGAGGAACCGCGTCTGTAGCGGCTGACCGAGTACGAGAGCGCGGCGCCGGGTCGCCCCGATCGGGGCGACCCGGCGCCGCGGGTCGAAGGGGGTCCTGCTCAGCGTGGCTTGGTGATCATGTCCTTGGCGCGATCCATCATCGCCGCGAACGGACCGACGAGAGCGTTGGCCGCGGCCGACTCGACGCCGGGATGGGGGCGGGTCGGTGCCATGGCTTCGGCGAATTCGACCGTGCTGCGCATCCGCTGCAGGGAATCGGGATCCATTTCCTGGCGCAGACGGTTGAACTCCTCGGTCTCCTCGTGTTCGGCGTGCGCCAGCACGGCCCGGCGCAACCCGTCCAGCTTGACCTCGAACTCCACCGAGCCGATGTCGAGTTCTTCGAGATCCGCCAGCTGCTTCTTCGCCTTGTTCTCTTCTTCGAGGCGCGCCTCGACGATGCCGGCGCCGTCGCCGATCTCCCGGCGTGCGCGCGGGTGGATGATCTCCTCCTCGGCGGTCTCGTGCACCGCCAAGAGCCGTCGCAGCTCGTAGAATTTCTTCTCCCGCTCCTTGACATCGGATGCCTGAGCGGTTTCGACGAACAGCTGCCGGATCCGTCCGTGTTGCTCGACCAGGAAGTCGACGGCGTCCGAGGTCGAATTGATCGTTGCAGGCGACATGCTTGTTCTCCTTCCAGGATGGCCGCTTCATCTCGCCGCTGAGGTACGGAGCCAGCGGCGACCGGTGCGATACAAGCGCCTTCGCACAGCGCATTCCCGCGCCGCGGCCTACGAAACCGACCTCTCGGCCGCGATACCGCACCGGTCTCGCGGCGGATTCGCCGAGTCCGGCGGGCCACCCTCGGTGGAGTCGCTACGCGGCGGAGGGCGGCTCCCCGCCTGCTCTGCCGGCGCGGCATGCATCGGACCTCGAATGATGGGTATGCGCGGCCATGACGGTGATGCCGGGTGGCGCACCGGTGCGAAATATCCGATCGGGTGGTCCGGGAGGGCTTGTGTCTTCGTTCATTTCGTTTCTCACGCTCATGCTCATGCTGCCGGGCCTGGCGGCGGCCGCTGCGTATGCCACGGTGGCGGTGAGTGTGTGGCTGGAGGGGCGCCACACGGCCGGTGACTCGGCCGTACGTCCCGAAGTCCGCGGCCCGGCAGATCGGGACGCCGACATAATTGGTCATATGACCATGACATAGCTCCGCGCGGACATAGCTCCGCGCGCGAGCCGTGACCCGATTGATGACTGATTCTCAGCAGTTACACGGGGGCCTCTGGCGAAGCGCACGGTTTGGGCCGGTGTCCTGAAGGGGCGCGCCGATTCGGCGGCACCATCCCCAGCCCGAGGAGAGCCATGCCTTCCGCCACCACCCCGAGCATGCCGCGGATCCGGACGCTCGGGCTCGGCAGCGCACGCTGTGGTTCGGTGAGCCGGCGCGGAGCGCGGTCGATCAACGCGGACGCGGTGGCCGTCGAGACGGACACGGTGACGGGGGCGACGGCGTTCGTGGTCGCGGATGGTGTCGGTGACCATCTCCTGGCCGCGAAGGCGGCGCGCACGGCGGCATCCGTGGCGGCGCTGGTCGGCGCGCGTCGCGGGGCGCGGGCGGGAATCCTTGCGGCGCAACGAGAATTGCGGCAGTCCGTCCCGGAGCCTTCGGCCGACAGCGTGCTGGTCGTCGCGGTGCTGCCCGCCATGAGCCGGCCGGAGGGGCCCTGCGAGGTGGCCTGGGTCGGTGACTGCCGCGCGTACCGGTGGAACGGCCGTGTACTGCACCAGATCACCACCGATCACACCGTCGAGGAGATGTGCCGAGCCCGCGGGCTCGTTCCTTCGCGACGGATGAGTCATCTCGTCACCACGTCGGTGCGCACCGTGCGACCGGCCGAGATCGGCTACGCCGTGACCGGATCGAGCACGGGCAGGCTACTGCTGAGCACCGACGGAGTGCACAAGCGACTCGGCATCGCCACGATCAAAGCCTTGCTCGTAGCGGGCGGCACGATCGAAACCGTCGCGAACACACTGGTGGAGACTGCACTTCGGGCTGGGGGCACCGACAACACCACCGCACTCGTCGTGGACGTACCGTCCCGCATGGATGACGAGACCGGCGCCGCGGACGCGAACAGCTGACGTGCTCCGCGTGCTGGACTCGCCGGCACGGTGACCGATACCACGTCCGCCTATGCGATCCGATCAGCAGCGGAGCAGTGGCATTTCAGTACGCTGACGCAGGTGTCCGAACCTGTGCCACTGACGAGGCTCCTCGATGACGCGGGATTGCTGTCGCTGGAGCATCGCCTCCATCTCGAAGAAGTGCTCGGCGAGCACGTGTGGCACGCGGATCTGGACGGACGGCGGCTCGAATTCGTCGGCGAAGCGGGCTCATTCGTGTGCACCAAGGTCCACCTGATCGGCACGGCCGACACCGAGGCGTGGTTGTGGGGATGGGCCAATCCATGGGGTTACCCGCCGTCGCTGCTGAAGGCCGCGGAAATGGTGCGCGAGTTCGGTTTTCGGTACGGCGTCGCCGAATTGTGCTCGGCAGAGCTGCCTGTCTCCCTCGCGGGCGCGGCGCCGGAGCCGCACCAGGTCGCCGGGTTGCTTGCGGACGCCGCGAAGATCGTCTGTGGCCGCTGGAGTTCCTACTGCGGTGTCACCGACGGCACGTGCGTGGCCTTTCTCGTCGAACATCCGGCGTTCCTGCTGCCGCCGCCCACGGCGTCCAGCCTTGCGCGCGTGCTGGCCTTCGGTGTCGGTGCGCTGCCGCTGAGCGACCATCGGCGCGCCGTGCACAGCTATCTGACCCGGCGGGGCCTGCGCACCGAATTTCTCGATGACTACCGGTGGCTGGAATTCAGTGGCCACGGCGTCGCGGGCGACATCGAATTCGACGACGGCGGATATGTTGCCGGTCTCGACGTTCGCGTGGACCTGGATCGGAACGAGCCGCCGTCCCTGCCGAAACCACTGTCCGCGCAATCGTGCCGGACATCGGTGTCGCGCGGCCGGCGGCACGCGGCTGGTCATCCGGGGCTCACGCCAGGATCGCGGGTCACGGACCTCGGTCTCGACCCACCCCGCCGCTGACCGGCCGAACGCGACCCGGACGCCGGTCGGCATGGTTATCGCAGTCCGCGGTCGACCGGGGCGCCGCCGTCATGGTGCAGGGCGCCACTGTGCACGGCCTCTCGCGGCTCTTTCGGTGCCGGGTGTCGCGGACCGGCGCAGGTGAGGTTCCGCCACCGCCAACGTCGAGCCGACAACCTTCCTGGTGTCGGGCGGAGTTGCCGGTGAGCCCCCTCGGCACCGCGCACGGCCCGGAAGGTGTGGAGGGCCGATGCGCCGATTTGTGTCTGCATATTCTGTGCAATATGAGCATTTAACCACTGGTAAATAGGAATTTTGTAATCGATCGTTCGCGCGATGTGATACAACGCTACCAGCGGATACGAAGGGTACTGTTCGATATGGAGCCAACGGGCAAGCAGCGCGCCGCGCTGAGCATCATCTGCGACACCTTCAACCCTGGCGACGGGCTGGCGCTGCCCGGCGCGAGTGCGCTCGGTGCGGTCGATAGGTCTTCGAACTGCTGGGTCGTAATCCCCGGCGGGCCGAGAAGAAGCAGTTGGCCATGCTGCTGGACTTATGGGACTCACCGCTGACCGGCTTGCTCACCGGCAGCGGCCCCCGGCGGTTCTCGAGCTTGTCGCAGCAGCGGCGGGAGCGGGCGCTGCTACGGCTCGCCGATTCGCGCTTCGCGTCGGTACGCGTGATCTTCCAGGCGCTCGAGCAAGCTTCGCTGCTGTCCTACAACATCACTCCCGGCCCGTCGGGCACCAATCCGCTATGGAAAGAGATCGGCTATCCCGCCCCCGCCGGCGCGCTGCCGACGGCGCCGGAGCCCTCGTTGAATCCACTGCGATGCGCCGAGAACACGGAGTTGTCCTGCGATGTGGTGGTGGTCGGCTCGGGCGCCGGTGGGGGTGCCGCGGCCGCGGTGCTGGCCGGAGCCGGTCTCGACGTCGTGGTGCTGGAGCGCGGACACTATTACGATGACCGCGATTTCGGCACCGGCGAACTCGGCGCGCTACAGCACCTGTACGCGCCGGGCCCGTCCGCGTCCGCGGAAGGTCAGATCACTCTCGTCGCGGGCACCTGCCTGGGCGGCGGAACCGTGGTCAACTGGAGCACCTCCTTGCCCACGCCCGACGACGTCCGGACGGAGTGGGCCGCCCTGGGTGCCCGGCAATTCGCCGAGGCCGAATTCGGCGACGCGCTCGACACGGTGCGGTGGCGGCTCGGCGTCACCGACCGGCGCTCTGCGCTGTCGGCGCGCGACGGCGTGCTCGAGCGCGGTGCCCTGGCGCTGGGCTGGGACGTGGATACGTTGCCGCGCAACGTCTCCGATGCCTGCGATGCCGGTGTGGAGTGCGGCCGATGTGGTTACGGGTGCCGGTTGGGTGCCAAACAGTCGGTGACAAAGACGTGGCTCGCGGATGCGTCCGACCAGGGGGCGCGGCTGGTCGTGGACGCGGACGTGCGGCGGATTATCGTGAAAAACGCTCGTGCGCAGGGTATTTCGGCACGCACCTCGGACGGCGTCGAGATCGAGGTGCACGCTCGTGCGGTGGTGGTCGCGGCCGGTGCCATCCAGACGCCCGCGCTGCTGCGGCGTTCCGGACTGCGCAACAAGAATATCGGCCGCCATCTGCGCCTGCATCCGGCTGCTGCCGTGTTCGGGGTGTTCGACGAGGAGATCCGTCCATGGGAGGGCGGCATGCAGACCCGCATCTGCCGCCGGCACAGCAATCTGGACGGCAACGGCTACGGCGTCATCTACGAAACCGGACCGGTGCATCCCGGGCTTGCCACCGGATTCATGAGCTGGCGCGGCGCGTCCGACCATCGTGCCGTCATGCTCGACTTCGCGCGGACCACTGCCATCGGCATCATCACTCGCGACCGTGATCCGGGTACCGTCTCCATCGACCGCAGCGGTGAGCCGTTCGTCGAATACCGGCTGTCGGACTATGACGCCGCCCATATGCATACCGGGATCGTCGGGGCCGCAAGCATTCTGGAGGCCGCTGGCGCACGCCGTATCTTCTCCGGACACCAGGCGGGCATCTCCTATGAACCGGGTAAGCGCGGCTCGCATGCCGATTTTGCCGCCGCCTGCCAGTCCGCCGGGTATGGACCGGGGCAATGCTCGATGGGTGCCCTGCACATCATGGGCTCGGCCCGGATGGGCGGCTCGCCGGACATGTCGGCCACCAACCCCGACGGCGCCACCTGGGAGGTGCCGAATATCGTCGTCGCCGACGCCTCGTCCTTCCCGACCGCGTCGGGTGTCAACCCCATGGTGTCGATCGAGGCGATCGCCTATATGAACGCGAAACGAATTGCCGCGCAGATCGTTTGACTCGGCGGCAGGGCGTGGTCAGATCGCTCGAATTCCGTTCAGCACAGCATGGAGCAGGCCGAGATCGGAGTTGGCATCTCCCGTCGGCCGCTCCGGACGGCAGACCAGCCGGCCGTCATCGATCAGGTCGCCGACCAGAACCTTCGTCATCGTCAAGGGAAGGCCCAGTTGCGCCGCCACCTCGGCCACCGATTGCGGGGTGCGGCACAAGTGGACGATGGCGGCGTATTCCGGTTCGGTGCGCCGCAGTACGGCACCGTCCCCGGCGTCGATCACCAGGGTGGCCACGTTCAATTCCGGCCGCACGGCACGACCCCGGCCGCGGGTGATGGCGTAGAGCCGGACCAGCGGACCGGCGTCCTCCTCATACCAGGGTTCGCGCGGATAACTCATGGCTGTGTCGAAGCGGGCGGGTGCGGGCGCATGTCGACCGACAGATGTGTGCCGACCCGCTGTACCGTCTGATTCATCTGGTAGGCCACCATGCCCATGTCGGCATTCTCGGACGCCAGCAGCGCCAAGCAGGCGTTGGCGCCGGCCGCGGTGACGAACAGCACCGCGCGGTCGAGTTCCACCACAGTCTGGCTGACCCCACCGGCATCGAAATGGTGGCCCACGCTGCGCGACAGACTGTGCAGCGCCGACGCCATCGCGCAGAACCGCTCGGCATCGGTCCGCTCCAGCTGATTCGAATGGCCGAGCAGCAGCCCGTCCGAGGACAGCAGCACGGCCGACCGCGCCCCGGTCAGTCCGTTGACCAGCTCGTCGAGCAGCCAGCCGAGGCCGGTTGTCGGGGAAGTAGTCATCGTCGCCTTCTCGTGGTGAGTTTTTCGTTGCGGTCTAGTCGACGTCGGGCTGCGTCCGGCGTCCCTGGCGGGTGCCGTTCTCGATGGCACTTATCAGATTGCGTGCCTCGTCGGCGGTTCGCTGCCGCACCGGCGCCACGTCGCTCGTCGCCGTCTCCGTCGCGGATTCGGACTGGCGCCGGCGTCGCGGCAACGGTGGCCGGGAATCCGGCGTCGCCGGGGGATACGTCTCGGCAGCAGGGTTCAATTCGCTGCCATTGCCGTGCACGCCCGCGCCCGGTGCTGCCGGGGAGGACGAGCCCTGCTCGGAGTGCGGTGTGAACCATGCCGATTGCCGCGCTGCCGGCGACGGCTGAGGTGTCGTGTCGCCCGGCGCTGTGGTGGTGCCCGCGGCGTCGATCGGCTCGAGCTCGTCGTTCTCATCGTGGGATGGGCTCTGCGGCTGCAGGAGCACGGTAGGGATGAGCACCACCGCTCGAACACCGCCGTAGACCGATTCGCCCAACCGCACCGAAACGCCATGGCGATTGGCCAGTTTCGCGACGACGAACAACCCCAGCCGGGTGTCGCTGGACAGCGAGACCACGCTGAAGTCAGGTGGATTCGACAGCAGTTCGTTGCGTGCGGCGAAGTCTGCCTCCGACATGCCCAGGCCCTGATCGACGATCTCGACCGCGACGCCGCGCCCGACCACGACACCGGACACCTCGACGCGCGCCTGCGGGGGTGAGAAGGCGGTCGCGTTGTCCATCAGTTCGGCCATCAGATGGATCAAGTCGGCCACGGCGTTGCTCGACACCTGCGCCTCCGGCATCCGACCGGTCTGGATCCGGGAGTAGTCGAGGCTTTCCGCGACCGCGCCGCGGACGAGCTCCAGCAGCGGAACCGGCTTACGCCAACGGCGACCGGGTTGCTCGCCACCGAGAATGATGAGGTTCTCCGCATTGCGTCTGGCCCGGGTGGCCAGGTGATCGAGCTGGAACAGCAGCTCGAGCTGGTCGGCGTTCTCCTCCTTGCGTTCGGCCTGGTCGAGCAGTGCGAGCTGCCGATGCACCACGACCTGGCTGCGATGGGCGATATTGAGGAACACCGCGTTGACGCCCGCGCGTGTCTTCGCCTCCGCGACCGCCGCGCCCACGGCCGCGACATGGGCCCGGTTGAAGGCGTCGGCCACCTGGCCGAGTTCGTCGGTTCCGAAATCCAGACGCGACGCCTCGGCCGTCGAATCGATGTCCTCGCCCTGACCGAGACGGCGCATCAGATCGGGCAGCTGATGGTCCGCCAATTCCAAGGTGTCGCGGCGCAAGCGGCGCATGCGCCCGATGAAGCGGTTGGCCAGCACCAATGCCGCCAGGAAGGCGAGAGTCGCGATAAGCAGCACCGCCGCACCGCCGAGCAGCGACTGTTGCGCGGTTCGCTCACCTTGTTCCCGTGCGATGTCGTGCGCGTCGCGGCTCTGGTCCTCCCAGAGCGTCAGCAGGGCCGAGACCACCTGGCCGGATGCCTCCTGCCAGGCCGCGACGCTCATGGGGAGCGGGGCGGTCTTGGACGTGGAGCGAGAGTCCTGGGACCGTCCCGTGCCGTCGCTGAAACGAGTGGACTCGTCGGAGGCGGTGTCGTTCGCCGACACCGCACCGCGCAGCATCACCGCGTCCTGCATCGCGATCACCTTTTGATAGGCCGGTCCGGCGGTGATCTCGTTGAGCTGAGCGAGCCGGGTACCCGTCAGCGCCCGGCCCGAATAAGCCACCTCACTGCGGAATTCGCCCACCAGACGGTTGAACTCGGTGAGTTGCGCGGGAGTGTGTTCGCCGAGGGTCAGCGCTACCGCGCCCAGTGTGTCCGCCATCGACAACGACTCGGCGGCTCGCAGCGGATCGACGCCATAGCCCAGTTCGATGGCGATGTCGGCTTCCGGCGCTACCCGGGCGGCCAGCATGGACGCGGCGATAATCGTCCCGATGACCTGGCTGAAGAATTCGAACACCTGATTCGGCGGTACCTGCTGCGTGTCGACCCCGCCGCGCAGCGTCGGAACCATCGAGAAGAGCTTGTTGTAACCCTCGATATCGCTGGCGGAACCGCCGTGGTCGAGTTTGCGGGCGGCATCACCCTTGGCCATCACCGCCGCCAGCGCCGCGTCCGAGCGTTGGCGCGCGGCGGCAAGCCCTTGCGCGAGTTCGGCATCGCCTGCCAAGTACAGCAGCGATAACCGCCGCTCCTCTTCGAACGCTTGCACCATGAGAATGGCCGGTCCGGTGGTGCTGCTGGCCAGCTCCGCCCATTCCTGCGACGCCCGGCTGGAATTCACCAGATAGCCTGCCGCGCCGACGCCGATCGCGAGGAGCGTGACGCTGGAGATGAGCACGATCGCCAACAGCCGCACGCGCACACCGACTCGACCACGGACATTGCGCTGGCTCGACCTCGCCAGTCCCACAGCGGATTTGCGCAGCTCGGCCCACTTGGTCACGCGTAATGCCTACCTCCGACGCGGCCCCGTCCGGCCCGGACGGCACCTCACCCAATACCCGCGGAGAGCGTAACGAAACTATCGCGTCACAACCGCGGATCGTGCACAGTTGTGACAGGTAACCTCGCCCCGGTCGAACTCGTCAACCCCGCCGTGTTGTCGCTCGTGGCGGGTGTGGTGTGCCGCAGATCGCTACGCGCGGTCTCAGTATTTCGCCATCAGGTAGGAGCCGATGATGATCATGGCGCAAGCCGTGACGCGTCGGGCACTGATCCGGCGACGCGGGAAGCCCAGCACTCCGAAGTGGTCCATCGCCGCCGCGACGAACATCTGTCCGGCGATGATCACGGCGTTGAACGTGCCGACTCCGACGCTGGAGGCGAACGCGATCATGGCGAAGATCGCCGCGCCGCCGGTGAGTCCGCCGAATGGCGCCCACTTGGGCATGGCCGCGAGGTCGGCTCGGGTGGGCCACTCCCGGCGACGCGAAACCACAAGCGAGGCAAGGAGGATCGCGCCGACGCCGGTGAGGGCCACGCCGTAGGAGATCACCCCGCACAACCAGACGTCCTTCAGCGCCAGCTTCAGTGTGTTCTGGCATCCGGCCTCGACGGACCGCAACGCGCCGCCGACCAGCATGAGCGCGAAGATCAGAACCATCGCCGAGCGCGCCAGTGTGGGACGTTTCTCCGCAGTGGTAGTAGTAGTGGTCGCGGTCATCGGGAAATCCCCTCGGCTGTGGCGGTGGTGAGTGGGGCGGGTGCTTGTTCCGGCGAGTCGCTGGCCATCAGGTAGACCGCTACCGTGATCAACCCGACGGCGACCAGGCGGGGCAGGGTGATTTCCCTGGTGTCGAACCCCATGAGCCCTAGGTGATCCATCACCAGCGCGACCACCATCTCGCTCACGATGACCACCGCGTTGAAGGTCGCCACCCCGACGTACTTGGCCACGGTGATCATGCCGACCACCGCCACGCCGCCGATCAAGCCGCCGAACGGCGCCCACCACGGCATGTGCCGCACGTCGTCGAGACTCGGCCACGCCGACGGCGCGACCACCTTCGACACCGCCAGGAAGATCGAGAAGCCCGCCAGCGCAACGGCATACGAGAACACCGCGCACAGCCACACGTTCCGCACATAGATTTTCTGCGTGTTCTGGAACCCGACCTCGACGGACCGCAGCCCACCGGACACGAAGATGAAGAGGAATACCAGCCCGAGAGCGATGAAGGCCATGACCCGTCCTTCTGTTCAGGAAGCAGGAGCCAGTGCGAACTCGGCGACGGGCGCTGAGGCCTGTCCGGTTCGCGGCATCTGCCGTGACCTGTGTAACGTACCGTTGGCCAACGGTACCGTCAATAGCGGCGGATAATTCCGCGAGAGCTCTGGGTCCCGAGTGCATTGTTTCGAAAAGTGTTGCGGCAGCCTTTATCCCGGGCTTCAGCTCGGCTTCAGTTGGTTCGCCTAGGGCTGGGGGACATACGGACGCGGACGATGGTGAGGACGGTAACCACCAATATCGTCATCAGCTTCATGAGGTTCCAGGCGATAGGGTCTGCGGTCGGTTCGGCGGCTTTCAGGTCCCTTGGTCGCTGGCGGTTTTTCGGGGGCACCTCGGCGAGAGGTTGCTCTGCCTGGAACAGGGGTGTCTGCGTGATGGCGGTGGCTGGGAACGGAATGAATCCGGGGGCGGGCGGGCCGAGTTGGAGGGGATTCATAGGTACCGGCGGGGCGGCGGGAATCAGGAGTAGGCAGGTCAGCAACGCGCTGCCGGTGGCGGCACTACCGACGGCGGCGCTGCCGAGCGCCGATCCGTTCGACCCCGGGCCGATGAGGCTCGATCCTGGGCCGATGAGGCTCGACCCGAAGGAGCCGAAGCCGCTACCGGTGGCCGATCCGAGCACGAGCAAGGCACTTCCGGCCATGGCACTACCGGAACATGCCATCTGGACGCTGCCCGTATCGAGTTGCAGTGCCTCGGCTGGACTCCCTGCCATCCCGTTCGGGTGGGGCGCCGCATCAACGGTGGCGTGTGTGCCATTACCCGTTCCTAGGATGTCAGGGCCAGCGCCATCAGGATCGGCACTGCCGGTGGCGAGATTGCCGGGGCGAGCGCTCCCAGATCCCGCGCTGCCGGAAGGCGTACGAATTGAGCCGAGACCCAAAGGCCCACCGGACGACGCGCCCTCAGCATCGGAACCGAAGGCGCTGCCGGATGGCACAGCGCCGGGGCCGAGGCTCGACGCGCTGCCTGCGGACGTGCCCGCCGGGTCGGAGCCGGTTCCGGGGCCGGAACTTCCGGTTGCGAGGTCGCCGAGGGGCAGCCACGGTGGCGCCTCTGCGGATGCTTCTATCGGCCGAGCCGCGAGCGCGGCGACGGTCAGCGGGAGCATCGCCGCGGCGAATCCCTTTGCGAGTTTCCGGTTTCGAGTCGTGCCTCGATTGCGTCGCATGTGCAGTCGCCCCGTCGTTGTCGAAACTTGGCCGGAAGATCACGTCGTGTGCTGGTAGCGGGACAGAGCGAGTTCGAAGGCGTCTTTCGGGACCAGGTTCCCGCCCGAGAAGGGCTCGTCGAGGTTGTAGATCGCCCGGATCACGGCACCGACGATGGCGCCGAGCAGCGCGGTCGTCACGACACTGCGTTTGGTCACCTGGACGCCGGAGAGCACCACGCTGAGCAGCAGCAGGACTGTGCTGACCCACATGGCCACGTAGAGGAATCGGGGAACTCGGTAACCGGCGTCCAGCGCACGATCGGCGCGAGCCTGGGCTACTGCCTCCAGGCTGGCCAGGGCACTTCCGCGAAGGGTATCGATCTCCGGGTCCGCCGCGTTCACCGACGCCACCGCATCGCGCAGTGTGTCGAGGGTGTCCTGGGTGGATTGACTGAGCCGACCGTGGTCGGCCATGACGGCCCACTCCTCGGTGAGAACCTGTCCGGTGTAATCGCGTACCAGGCCTTGGATTCGCGTGTGGTCGGGTTCCGGCATCCCGTGCGCCGACCAATATGTATCGATGAGCGCCTTTGCTTCGGCGATGGTGTGATTGCGTGCGTTGTCGTATTGCTGCCAGGCGATCACGACGATGAACGCGACCACTGCCATGAAGATCGTGTTGATCAGGTTGAGCACCAATGCGCCGACGGTGTCGTCGTCGGTCTGCCGCCAGGTCTTCGGATGTAGGCGATCCCCGGCCACGAGTACGGATACCGCCACCAGCGCGGTGAGAGCAGGCACGAGAAACTCGAAGGCCATGCGGCGACTCCGTTCTATCCGGATGGATCTCGCGACCGCGGCGTCGGCAACGGAGCGCGCGGCCCGGCGCACTGCGGATGGGAAAGGGGCAAGTCTGCGATCTGTCGGATCTGATGGGTGGTGCAACAGCAAATCGGTACGCGCAGGTCAACCTGGACAAACCAGGCGTCGTTGAATTGTCTTACATGGCAGACGGTTTGAGATGAGGTTGATGGTAGACGGCGAATCCGCCTGCGAGTTGCGGAATTTCGGATATTGCGATTCCTGAAAATCCGGATGGTAACGACACGCGCACGATCAGGACCGTGCCGATAACGTCCTGGGATGAAATGTCGAGCGCCGGACCGCAGTTTGATTGCGTCGGCATCCGTTTGCTGCGCCACAAGGCCCGGCCGCATCGCGCCCACCCGGGCGCCAGCGGACGCCCGGGTACAGGGCCGCTCGTGCAAGACGCGCTGACAACACGTTTCGGGAGGCGATTTCGTTCCAGTAAGGTGTCCTGATGTCCGATGCAGCGCATCCTTCTTCAGCGGTGCGTGTCGACCCGGCCGGGGCTCCCGTCACCGCACGAGACGCGGACCACGACCTGCTCGCGCTCGCCAACCAGTTGTGTTTCGCTCTCTACTCGACCTCGCGGGCGATGACCGCCGCCTATCGTCCTTTCCTGGATTCGATGGACGTCACGTATCCGCAGTACATCGCCCTGCTCGCGCTGTGGGAGAGACCGGGCATGACCATGAAGGAGCTCGGAGAACAGTTGCGGTTGGACTACGGGACCGTCTCGCCGCTCATTCAGCGCTTGCAGGCGCGCGGTCTGGTCGAGAGCGTGCGCTGCGCGCATGACCGGCGATCGGTCGAGTTGCGGTCCACCGAGGCCGGACTCGCGCTGCGGCGGCGAGCCAGGGAGATGGTCGAATCGGTGTTGGAAGCCGTCGGGTATCCCCTCGCGTCCGTTGTCGCCCTGCGCGATCAGGTCACTGCGCTCGGCGAGCGTTTGGACGCGGTGGCGTGCGAACAGCACCGGCGCTGAGGCGGGTTACGCGTCGAGCACCCGCGCCCGGCGTCGCACCACCGGCGGCTCGGTGGACCAGGGGAAGTTGATCCAGCGGTCGGTGCGTCGCCAGACGTACTCGCTGTCGACCTCCGACCACGGCTTCTGGTAGATCACCGCGCAGCGCACCTCGGCGACCTGGCCGGAGCAGAAGTCGCGGACCAGCTTCAGGGTGGCGCCGGTGTCGGCGACGTCGTCGGCGACCAGCACGGTGGCGCCGGCCAGGTCCACGGCCTGCGGGACCGGCGGCAGCATCACCGGCATGTCCAGCCGCTGGTCGACGCCGGTGTAGAATTCCACGTTCATCACGTGCAGATTCTTCACATCCAGCGCGTAGCCGAGCGCGCCCGCGACGAACAGCCCGCCGCGGGCGATCGAGAGGATCAGGTCGGGCTCGAAGCCGTCCTCCGCGATGGCCGCGGCGAGTTCCCGGCTCGCCGCACCGAACATCTCCCAGGTCAGCACTTCCCGATCCGCCACCGGCTCTCCTCTCCTGGACGCGACGCAGTGAGCATAGAGCGGACGTGGCCGCTAAATCTCTCGTCTGCGGAGGACCCCGGTGACAGGATCAGCTTGTGCCCGGCCACGTGACGCTCGAATCCCTCGACGAAAAGCTGCTTGCAGAGCTGCTGCACGCCGCCGTTGCGGAGGCCGATCCGGGCGAGGTGATGCCGGTGGAAGGACCGGGCGCGGGCTGGAAATGCCCAGCGGGAAACGGCGTTCCGAGCGTTCCATCGCGGTAGGGCACTGGCGGATCCGCCGATGGAATCGACCTACTGCATTGTCGCGGACGGTGCGGTGGTCGGGGCCGCCCGGTTGTGCCCGGTTGAAACGGGTGTCGCTGAGGCCGGGGTGTGGGTCGGCCGTTCCCATCGTGGCAGTGGCATCGGAACCGCGGTGTTGACGCAGTTGATCGAGCGGGCAACCGCCAAGGGCTACACGGCACTGTTCGTGCGCACAACGACGGCGAACACGGCGGTGCTGCGCATGCTGACCAGCCGCGGGATCGAATACTCGGTGAACGGCGACGAGGTCACCGCCTGGGTGGGCTGCCGCTGATTCTGCGGCGCGTGTGCTTCGCCCGCTCGGAGGTGTGCTCGGCCGTGAACGACGCCGTTGCGGCTCGCGCCCGACCTGGCTGCCCGCGCGGTGATCGAGCGACTTCATCGACAAGGGTGCAGCGAACATGCCGCGACGACGTCCGGCAAAATAGCACCGTGCGCATCTTTCTGGCCGGTGCCACCGGCGTGATCGGCGTCCGCTTGCTTCCGCTGCTGATCGAGGCGGGGCATGAGGTCGCGGGGATGACCCGGTCGGAGGCGAAGGCAGAGCAGGTGCGGGCTGCGGGGGCCGAGCCGGTGGTGTGCGATGTCTATGACCTGGAGGCGCTGACCGCGGCGGTGGTCGCGTTCGGGTCGGAGATGGTGATGCACCAACTCACCGATCTGCCGGACGACGCGGCACTGCTTCCAGAACGGGCCGAGGCGAACGCGCGCATTCGCACCGAAGGCACGCGCAACTTGATCGCCGCGGCGCGGGCCGCCGGAGCGAAACGTTTTCTCGCGCAGAGTATTGCTTGGGAGCCGCCCTCCGGGCGGGGCGCGGTGATCCGCGAGCACGAAGCGGCGGTGCTGGATATCGACGGCGTGGTGGTGAAGTACGGCCAGTTCTACGGTCCGGGCACCTATTACGAGACCGAGCTGCCCACGCACCCGCGCGTGCACGTCGACGCCGCCGCCGAACGGACCATCCCGCTGCTGGACGCCTCCAGCGGCGTCGTGATCGTCGCGGACGCGTCGTAAGCGAGCCCAGCGAGCGAAGCGTGCCCCGACGGAGCTGCGCGGACGAGGTGCAGTTGTGCGGGAGCGTCGGTGAGCGAACAAAAGCACACAGTGTCCGGGCACCCGCGGCGGAGCAGAGCGCCGGCGAGCTGACGATCGGCGACATCGACAAGGACGGTCTCGCGGTCACCGCCGCCGAGATCGGCGCGTCGCATCATGCGGCGATCGACGTGACCGACCCGCTGTCGTTCGAGACCTTCCTCGCCGAGATGTAGTCGGGCGCTATGTGGCGCACGGGCCGGTGTCGACGGGCTGGTCGGAGATCCAACTGTAATCGAGTCGATCGAGAACTTCCGGCAGACTCGTGGCGAACCCGACGCTGTCGTTGTTTTCGTCCACGCCGAAGACGATGCCCAGCACCCGGCCGTTGCGGTCGACGAGTGGCCCGCCTGAATTGCCGTGCTGGATCGAGCCGTCCAGAGTGTAGATCTCACGTTCGCCGAGACCGGTGTGGTAGATGTCGCGCACCTGGCGTGCGGCGCGGCTGCGCACGCGGGTCGCTACCGCGGTGTACGACCCGCCTCTCGGGTAGCCGAGCGCGATCGCGTCGGCACCCGTTCCTGCGGGCTGGGGCGCGACGGTGAGGGCGGGCGCGGTGAGACCGGGGACGGCGAGCACCGCGACGTCCATGCTCGGATCGAACTGCACGACGCTCGCGGTCAGCGGCCCGTCCGCGGCGTCGACGGAGACCTTGGTGGACCCCGCCACGACGTGGGCGTTGGTCAGCACCCGCTCCGGCGCGATCACGAATCCGGATCCGGATTGGCGAACTCCGCAGATCGGCGACAGATCCTGGATGCGAAGCACGCTGGGCCGCAACTCGGCGGGCATGGGTCCCTCGGCGATGCCCGGATCGGGCGGCGCCAGCGGTCGGGCCAGCCCGGCGTCCGCGATCGGCGCGGTGACTACCTCGGACAGCCCGGACAACCAGAATGGCGCGACGTCGCCGACGGTCCGCACGGTGGTGGAATTGCGTACCAGGGCCGCCGATTCCAGCGGCGCGGCGAACAACCACACCACCAGCGGAACAGCCAGCGCATGGACGAGGCATCCGCAGACGGCGTCCGCATGGCGCGCGGCGGAGGTGGACACGGCCGTGCGCGCGGTACGCCCCGCCCGGTGCCCGGCGATCGCGCCGAACGCGACCAATCCGGTGATCACCATCAGCACGAGCAGCAGCCGCACGGCGCCGGGGGCGAGATTCGCGAGCGCCGTGGCCGACAGCGTCGCCCCGAGAATCGCACCGGCCAGCGCGCCCGCCAATCCGAGCAGCGCCACGATCGCGCCGCGGCGCCAGCCGAGCGCCGCGGCGCCGACGAGTCCGACGAGCACGGCGAGATCCAGCCAGTTCGGCAAGGTCAACGCCACACTCCCGTCGCTGATCATCGAGAACGCCGGCGATTTCCTCGCCGACGGCCGGCGTCGCCGCCCCGGTTATGACTCAGCTAGCGGATCGGCAACGGTCGAGCCGCTAATCTAATCAGCGATTCGAGCTGCGGCAACCAGCTTCCCCTAGGCGGTGGGCTGGGGGGCCAGCGCCCGCCGGGCATACGCGCGGACATCGGCGTCGGTGTCGTCGATCGCGCCGCGCAGCGCGTCGTGCGCGGCAGGCAGGTCCGGCCACCCCGCCAGCGACAGGACCGCCGCTTTGCGCACGTCCAGATGCGGATCGCCCAGTGCCGCAGCCAGGATCGGGACCGCGAGGCCAGGGTCGGCGGCGGCGAGTCCGCGCGCCGCGTCCACCCGGATCTGCCAGGCCGAATGGCGCAGCGCGGCCGCCAGCGCGCGGACGTCGTCGGACGCGGCGCCGAGTTGGGCGAACGCGGTGCTCACAGGTTCTGGAGTCGGGCGCGGTTCACGGCGACACTTCCCGCTAGAACTCGATCACCTCGGGGGTACCGGGCAGCGACGCAGGCACCTGGTGCGGTTTCGCTCGGCCATTCAGCGAGCCGCTGGGCGCGGTCCGTAGGTGTTGAGGAATAGCACAGGGCCCGCGCCGAGGGCATCCGTGGTGTCCAAGTGGAGCAGCGCGGCCAATGCCTTGGCGGTGTAGACGGTCTCCAATCGCAGCCCAGCCGCGGCGGCCCGCTGCTGGGCCTCGCGGGCGGCGGGCGTCGTGTGGCCGTAGCCGGGACCGAGCCAGTCGGTGGTCATCGTGACGTCCTCGGGCCGCAGTCCAGCCGGGGTGAAGCGGGCTCCGCGCGAACGAAGCAGGTTTTCGGTGCGCTCGGCGAGGCGGACGATGTGCGCGGCGTCGAGGGGGAGCGTGTCGTTCACGACGACCCCGACAACGCGCGTACGCAATCCGGCCAGTCGCAGCCCGAGCGCGAGACCGGCCGCGGTGCCGCCGGATCCGACAGCGGTGACGACGTGGGTGGGTTCGGGGAGTTCGCCCGCGTCGATCTGCGCAGCGAGTTCATCCGCCGCCTCGACGTAACCCAGGGCGCCGATCGGCGACGACCCGCCTGCGGGCAGGAAATACGGGCGCGTGCCGCCACGCAGGTGGCGCAGATACAGCCACGGCGCGGCGAGTATCGTCCGCAGCTTGCTGTGCGTGAAATGCAATGTGGCGCCGGAGGTTTCCAGTCGCCGCAGCTGTGCGCGAACATGATCGTCGACGGGCTGATCGACCAGGGCGAGAGCGGTATCGATGCCGTTGGCGCGGCCGTACAAGGCCGTGGCGAGACCCCAGTTGGTGCCGGTGCCGCCGACGGTCAGGATGGTGCGCGCGCCGCGGCGCCGCGCCTCGGGCAGCAGCCATTCCAGCTTGCGCACTTTGTTGCCGCCCCAGCCGCCGTCGCCGTATCCGCTCTCGTCTTTACACCACAGCTCGGCCGTGGTGCCGAGGTCGTACCGGCGCACCGGGGTCGGAGCGGTGCCGAGCCGGATGAACGGCAAAGTGCCGGTCACCTCGGGGAAGCGCTGGTGTAGCAGCGCCCCGGTCATGGCGTGATCGCCTCCGGGATGCCCAGCAGCGCCGCCTGTACCTCGTGCAGGCGGTCGATGTCGCCGCGGATGCCCGCGACGTTGTCGTTGTACAGGAACGCCTCGCCGAGCCGGACCAGCGCGTAGGCGAGCAGGGCGGGCTCGAGCGGCGGGCGGTACCCGTCCTCCTGCGCCGCGCGCAGGATCAGTTCCCGGACGGTATGGACGATCAGCGGCTGCACCGGTCCGTCGCCCGCGGTGAGGATGCGCAGCCCGGACAGCGGCTCGTTCTCGAAGTAGCGGCGGAACGGTTCGTTGTCGGTCATCCAGCGGTTGACCCGGTAGAGCACATCCAGGATGCGCCGGGCGCCGGTGGATCGCCGGCGTGCGTCGGCACGGCTGAGCAGGGCCTCGAACTCCCCGGCCAGCACCGCGCCGAGCACGCCGTCGCGGGAGCCGAACCAGCGGTAGATCGAGGCGCGGCTGAGCCCGAGTTGCCCGGCGATCGCCTGGATGTCCACGCGGTCACCGGCCAGGAACGCCTTGCGGGCGTGTTCGATGACCTGTTCCCTGGTCGCGGAGGCCGGGCGGCCGGGAGGGCGGGTGGTCCGCTGACTGGAATCGATCACCGAGGAATGATACATCCTCTAGGAGGTGTATCGAAACAGGTCGCGCTCAGAACCAGGCGTCCTGCATCTGCAGCGTAGTTCGGTCCAGGCGGGCGAGCAGATCCAGTGCCGGGGCGGTCTTGGGTAGTTCGAAATGATAGAAGAACCGCGCCGCGTGCCGCTTGCCATTGTAGAAGTCGCCGGAACGTTCTCCGGTGGCGAGGAACTGCTCGAGCCAGATCCACGCCAGCACGATGTGCCCGAACGCCTCCAGGTACACCGAGCTGTTGGCCAGCGCGCCTTCGATGTCGCCGGAGGCGAACAGTCCGGCGGTCACCTCTACCAGCCGGCGCCACGCCGCATCCAGCTGGGCGGCGAGCTCGGCCGCCTCGCCACCCGCCGTGCGCGCGGTGGCGATGGTCGCCTCGACCCGCCCGCCCAGGGTCAGCAGGCTGGCGCCACCCTGCTGGGTCACCTTGCGGCCCAGTAGGTCCAGGCCCTGGATGCCGTGCGTGCCCTCGTGGATCGGGTTGAGCCGGTTGTCCCGGTAATGCTGCTCGACGTTGTACTCGCGGGTGTAGCCGTAGCCGCCGAGCACCTGGATGGCGAGGCTGTTGGCCTCCAGACACCACTGCGAGGGCCAGCTCTTGGCGATCGGGGTCAGGATGTCCAGTAGCAGGTTGGCCGTGCGGCGCTCCTCCTCGGACTCGGCGGTCTTCTGGTCGTCCACGAGCCGGGCGCAGTACAGCACCAACGCCAGTCCGCCTTCGACATAAGCCTTCTGCGCCAGGAGCATTCGCTTCACGTCGGCGTGCTCGATGATCGGGCGCTGTGGCGCGGCCGGGTCGGCGGGCAGTTTGGCCCGGCCCTGGGTGCGGGTGCGGGCGTAGTCGAGCGACTCGAGGTAGCCGGTGTAGCCGAGCGCGGCGGCGACCAGGCCGACGCCGATCCGCGCCTCGTTCATCATGTGGAACATGTAGTTGAGCCCGCGATGCGGTTCGCCGACCAGGTAGCCGATGGCGCCGGGCGCGCCGCCGGGCGTCCAGCGTCCCTCACCGAAGTTCAGCACGGTGTTGACCGTGCCGCGGAAGCCCATCTTGTGGTTGAGCCCGGCCAGTGCGACATCGTTGCGTTCGCCGATCGCGCCGTCGTCGCCGACCAGGAAGCGCGGCACCACGAACAGCGAGATCCCCTTGGTGCCCGCCGGTCCGCCGGGGATCTTCGCCAGCACCAGGTGCACGATGTTCTCGCCGAGTTCGTGATCGCCGCCGGAGATCCACATCTTCGTGCCGAACAGCCGGTACGTGCCGTCGTCCCGGGGTTCGGCGCGGGTGACGATGTCGGCCAGGGATGAACCGGCCTGCGGCTCCGACAGGCACATGGTGCCGAAGAACCGGCCCGCGAGCATCGGGCGGACAAACTTCTTCACCAGCTCCCGATCGGCATGGGCGACCAGCAGATTCGCGTTGGCCACGGTGAGGAACGGATAGCCCGCGGTGCCCGGGTTGGCCGCCTGGAACCACGCGTAACTGGCCTGCGCGACGGTGGCGGGCAGTTGCTCGCCGCCGAGTTCGTAATCCATCGCCGCCGAGGGCAACCCGGACTTGGCGAAGGCTTCCAGCGCTTGGAGGACCTCGGGGATGATGGTGACACGTTCGCCGTCGAAGGTCGGTTCGTTGGCGTCGCTGAGCTTGTTGTGTGGCGCGAAGTACTTGGTGGCCAGCTGTTCGCTGAGCTCGAGCACGGCGTCGAAGGTCTCCCGCGAGTGCTCGGCATACCGCCCGCGTTTGGTCAGCCCCTCCGCGTCGAGCCACTCGTAGAGCAGGAAATCGAGATCGCGCCGGGACAGCAAGGTCGACCGCATCAGCCCGTCCTTTCGAGACATGTTCGAGCCAGTGTATCTAAGGACCGTAGCCGGTGGGTCATCCGCCGGCAACGAGCAGCCCGCGGTCCCGCGCTATCGCGGCCGCTTCGGTGCGGGTGGCCGCGCCGAGCTTGGTGAGGATGCGCGAGACGTGGACGCCGGCGGTATTGGCGCTGATGAACAGTTCGGCCGCGATCTGACGATTGCTCGCGCCCGTGGCCACCAGCCGTAGCGCGTCGAGTTCCCGTGGCGTCAGGCCCGCCGTGCTCGGCCGCTGCGCCACGGGCGCCCGGTCGGTGGGTTCATCGAGAAGGATCCCGGCGCGGTCGGCCAGTTGCTCGGCTCGCTCGCGCAGCGGCGGCGCCTGCAATTCGCCCGCCAGCTCCAGGACCGTGCGCAACGCGGTGCGCGCCGCCGAGCGATCGCCCGTGGCAAGCTCGGCTTCGCCGGATTCGAGCAGGCTGCGCGCCAGCTCGTAGGGCTGGCGCAGGGCTCGCCAGGAAGACACCGCCGCCGTCCAATCGGCGGGACGGCCACTGCGCACGGCGCGGCATGTGTTCCGGTGGGCGGCGTCGACTGCTGTGGTCACCGGCAGCCTTTCTGTGACGGCGTCGAGAACCATTGTCGCGCAGCGGGTTCGCGCTACCGTGGCGGCCAGTGCCCACGCTTCGTGATGATGTGCGGCGAGGTCGTCGGCGGCCAGGGTCGCGGCGCCGATCTCGGCGGCACGCTGCGGGTGGCCCGCCGCGTGCGCGATCTCGGATTGCACGGCGTGCAGCTGGATCTGGTACTTCCTGGCCCATCGGCGATCGCCGAGCAGCGGCTGCGCGGTTTTCGTGCTGGTCGCCGCGGCGTCCGCGGCGCCGCGCGCCAGCATGATCTCGGCGTGACACAGCAGCAGCGCGGCGGTGCTCAGCGGCGGCAGCCGCTCGGTCAGCGATTCGTCGATGAGGTCGAGCGCCTCGTTCCAGCGGCCCAGCGCTGTGAGCGCCTGTGCCCATTTGACCAGCAGAATCGGCCCGGCTTCGACGAAACGGTAGGTCGCGTGCGCGGCACGCAGCCCCTGCTGGATCGCGGCGATGGCCGCCTCGTTCGCCCCCGACGCGACCAGCAGGGCCGACTCCCACAGCACCACCGTCAGCAGCGTGCCCGGATCGCGCGCGGCCGTCGCGGCGGCATGGGCGCGTTCGAAATGCGCCATGGCCTCGGGACGGTCCGCGGTGGCCAGCCCAAGATACGCGTAGGCACGCGCGGCCGGTGCCCGGTTGCCCAACTGTTCGGCCACATCGACCGCTGCGCGCGCATCGCTTTCGGCGGCGGCCGAGTCACCGCTGAATACGCGCGCGGCGGCGAGTTCGGCGAGCACTTCGCCGCGCAGCACCGTCGGCCGGTCCGCGGGAAGCAACGCCAGCGCCGCGAGCAGGTCGTCTTCGCCGCCGCTGCTGCTCTGATTGCGCAATCCGGCTCGATAGTGGTGCAGCCGGGCGGCACGCTCCGGTTCGGCCGTCGCATCGATGGCGGCGAGCGCCTCGTCAGCGGCCGCGATGCCCCGCTCGATGACGCCACCGCGATGGCATGCCGCCACGATCGCTTCCAGCACGCCGAGGCGATCGGCGTCCACCCGGCTCGCGGCGTCCGGTGTCCGGTCCCAGAGTTCGAGCACCCGATCCAGGTGACGCACCTGATCACCATGTGCGCCGGCGTTTTCCGCGTCCGCCGCGGCATGCCACGCGGCTTCGAGCGCCAGCGGTAGGTCACCAGCCGCGTACGCGTGATAGGCCAGCTCGCTGGACCGGCCTGCGTCGCGCTCGCTGGCCAGGACCTGGGAAAGCTTGGCGTGCAGGTGTTTTCGCCGGGCCGGCAGCAGATCATGGTAGACGGCGTCGCGGATGAGAGTGTGCCGGAACTCGTAGCCGGTGTCGGTGGCGACCAGCAGTTGCTGGTACACCAGCTGGTGCAGGGCGTCGGCGAGCGCGTCCTCGGCGAGGTCGGTGGCGCCCTCCAGCAGCGTGTGGCGGATCGGTGACCCGGCCACCGCCGCGAGCCGCAGCACCGAACCGGTGTGGCCGGGCAGGTCGGAGAGGTACCCGAGCAACAGCTCCGACAGGTCGGCGGGTGTGTCCTCGGGTGCGGGGCCGAGTGCCTCGACGTACAGCGGAATTCCCTTGCTGCGCTCGAAGACTCGTGCGATTGTCCCGGGTTCCGGCTCCCGGCCCAGCAGGGCGGCCAGCTGTCTGCCCACCTCGTGCTTGGTCAGCGGTGCCGGAGTCAGCAGTCGGACGCCGGGGTCGCGGCGCCACCCGGCGACCAGTCTGCGCAGTGGTTCGGAATCGGCGGGCCGATAGGTGCCGACCAGCAGCAGATCCCGCTGAGCGAGGTTGGCCATCAGGAAGGCGAGCAGCTCGAGGCTGGCGTCATCGGCCCAGTGCAGGTCCTCCAGGATCACCACCACGGGCCTGACCGAAGCCAGCTGTTCCAGCACGGTGAGGATCTCACCGAACAACCGGATCGGATCCGTGCCGGTCTCCGCCGCACCCGACCGCGCGGCCAACTCGGGCAGCCACCGCGCCAGCGCGGGCTGGGCCACGGGAAGCAGGGCGGCCAGCCCGTCCACCCCCTGGTCCCGCAACAGCGCTCGCATGACCGCGACGAACGGCGCGAATGGCACGCCCTTGGCGCCGAACTCCGGACAGCGTCCACGCAACACCACCGTCTGCGCGCCCACCCGCGTCGTGAACTCCGCGACCAGCCGCGACTTGCCGATGCCCGCCTCACCCGCGACCAGCACGGTACGCACCGCCGGGTCCCGGTAGGCGTCCTGCAATGCCGCGACTTCGGCGGCCCGCCCGACAAAGGCACCGCACACGGGAAGGCTCACCACGGGCGCGATCATGCCCGGCGCGCGCGGTCGCTGCCAAGTGCCGCGGGTAAAGAACCGCGGCGGGTAAAGAGACATTCGGCGGCAAGATAACGAATTCTCGTGATCCGGCGACCCCCTCGTTACCCGAAGTATTACTGCCATGACGAACACCGAAATCCGCCCCTTCCGCATCGACATCCCACAGGCCGACCTGGACGACCTCCGCCTGCGCCTGGCCCGCACCCGCTGGATCGACGACCTGCCCGGCATCGGCTGGGAACGCGGTGTGCCGACCGCGTACCTGAAGGAATTGGCCGGGTACTGGGCCGAGAAGTTCGACTGGCGGGTCGTCGAGGCGGAGCTGAATACCCACCCGCAGTTCACCACCACCATCGCGGGCCAGAACGTGCACTTCCTGCACGTCCGCTCGGCCCAGGAGGACGCCACCCCGTTGCTGCTGCTGCACGGCTGGCCCAGTTCGGTAGTCGACTTCCTCGACGTGATCGGCCCGCTCACCGACCCGGCCGCCCACGGAGCCCCCGATGCCCCGGCCTTCCACCTGGTCATCCCGTCCCTGCCGGGACACGGCTTCTCCGGCCCGATCACCGAGACCGGGTGGAACGACGGCCGGATCGCGGCGGCGCTCGCCGAGCTGATGGCGCGCCTCGGTTACGACCACTACGGCGTGCAAGGCGGCGACCACGGTGCGTTCATCGCCCCGGCGCTCGGACGGATCGACACCGAGCACGTGGTCGGCGTGCACGTCAACGCGCTGGTCACCTTCCCTACCGGCGACCCCGCCGATATGGCCGCACTGACCGACGCGGAGAAGGCACGGCTGGGCGCGATGAAGAAGTTCCAAGACGACGGCTCGGCCTACATGAACCTGAAAGGCTCGCGCCCGAACACCGTCGCGCAATTGCTCGCCGACTCCCCGGCAGGCCAGCTCGGCTGGATCGCGGAGAAGTACCAGGAGTGGACCGACTTCTCGCACGAACTGCCCGAACAGGCAGTGGACAAGGACCGCCTGCTGACCACGGTGAGCATCTACTGGTTCACCGACACCGCCCGCAGCGTCGCGAACTTCTACTACGAGCGCTTCCACGACGCGAGCATGTTCGCGCCGAAGCCGAAGGGCACGGTGCCCACCGGTGTCGCGGTGTTCAAGGACGGCGACTACGCCATCCGCCGCTTCGCCGAGCGCGCGCACAACATCACGCACTGGTCGGAGTTCTACTCCGGCGGGCATTTTCCGGCGCTGGAGGTGCCGGAGCTGCTGGTAGGCGACATCCGGGAGTTCTTCCGTACAGTCGGCTGATCCCAGCGGAAACCCAAGGGCAGGCGGCATTCACCGCCTGCCTTCCGTGGTCTCTGGTTGATCGGGCGTAGTGAAAGGGCCGCTATCAAGCGCCGGACAGCCACCATTTGTCTACCGTCGGCAACTCGTGACCGGCAGTCGATGTGCCGAACTCAAGCCAGAACGATCGCGAGGAACCCCGCGAGATAGGCGAGACCGAAGAGGATCGGGATCCATTGCTCGATGTGGGTGAGGGGCCAGTACCGTGCCCGGTCCTTGCCTTCACCCAGGGCCCACCATTCGGCCCTCCAGAAGGGTGAGGCGGGCAGTCGTTCTTCGAGGGCGCCGATGACCTGGTACTTGGCGCTGTTCAGGAGCCGGTAGCTGCGTACCAGGTAGAACCAGGCGAAACACTGGCCGAGGATCGCGACCAGGGGGATTGCCAGCCACCCTTCTTTGTTGTCGGGTGGAGTTTTTCCGAATGCGGCGACAAGAGTGAAGATGCCGGTATTGAGGGTCACGAAGAACGAGTTCGTCAGGCCCCGTCGTGCGCTGATGCGGTCGGCCATCTCCACGTAGAGCCGGTACTGCTCGAGTACCGCGCTGTCGTAGGTGGGGCCGGTCTTGTCGTCCGAGGCGATCCAGAGTCGGCGGCAGAGCTCGGATCGGCGATCGTTGGGCTGCACGGTCCACCTCTCCCTGGCGTGGGTGTTCTGTGAGCGGATTCCTTCGTTCTGGCGGGGCAAGCCTGCACGGTCGGACTCCGTAACCAGGTCGGCGGCCAGCCGGGCGTCTCCTCGCCTTCACTTCTCAGCAGGGAGATCGTCGGGGGAAATCGGTAGTTCGAGGCAGACCTCGATGTAGTCGATGTCAGGCGAGACCCACTCACGCCAGTGCTGGTGGCTCATGTTGTGGGTGAGCTTGTCGCATACTATGCGCGGCCACGCTGCGGGTCCAGGCCACACCCGGACGGTGCCATCGACACTTCCGGAGACAATGCGCTGCCCATCGTCGCTGAACGCCACGCTCGCCACGCGGTGGCGGTGCACAGTCACATGATGGCCGACAGGCTCGCCGGTAGCTGCGTCCCACATCTGCACGGTGCCGTCACCGCCGCCTGCGGCGATCAACCGCCCGTCGCCGCTCACCGCCGCGGTCGTCACGACGGCTGTTCGCCCGGTCATCGGTCGGCCGACAGGTCGGCTGGTGGTCGTATCCCACAGCCGCACGGTGCCATCCTCGCCACCGGAGATGACGAACCACCCACCTGGGCTGAACGCCACAGTCGATACCCTGCCCTGATGCCCGGTCAGCGGTTCGCCGCCGGGCTTGCCGGTGGCCGCATCCCATATCCGCATGGTGCCATCCTCGCCACCGGAAATGACGCGCTGCCCATCCGGGCTGAACGCCACACTCCATACCCTGTTCTGATGCCCGGTCAGCGGTTCGCCGACAGGGTTGCCGGTGGCCGCATCCCATATCCGCACTGTGGAATCCGCGCTCGCGGAGGCGATGCGCCGGCCGTCTCGACTGAACGCCACACCCAACACCGCGTCCCGATGACCAGTCGAAGGCGCGCCGACAGGTTTCCTGGCGATCGCGTCCCACACCCTTACCGTGCCGTCCTCGCCTCCAGAGACAATGCGCTGCCCGTCGAGGCTGAACGCAACGCTCGACACCGCGCCACGGTGCAGGATGCCCGCTTCGCGGACAGGTTGACCGACTGCCGCATCGCCTACCCACACGGTGCCGTCGTCACCGCCGAAAACGGTGCGCTGCCTATCCGGGCTGAATGCCACACTCTGCACTGCGCCTGGAGGCCCGGTCATCGGTTGGCCGGCGAATCTACTGGCAGCCGCATCCCAAATCCGGATCGTGCTGTCCTCGCCGACGGAGACAATGCGCCGCCCATCCACGCTGAACGCCACCTTTGTCACATAGCCTTGGTGTCCGGTCATCGGTTCGCCGACGGGCCGGCCGGTCGCCGTATCCCATACCCGCACGGTGCCGCCCTTGTCGGAGGACGCGATGCGCTGTCCATCCGGGGCGAACGCGACGCTCGTTGCATAGTCTTGGCGAACGGCTATCGGCACGCCGACCGGCTGGCGGGTGGTCGCATCCCACACCCGCACGGTGCCATCCGCCCCACCGGAAACGATGCGCCGCCCATCTGGACTGAACGCCACACTCCACACTCGGCCACGGTGCCCGGCCATCGGTACGCCGATGGGTTCGCTGGTGGCTGCGTCCCACACTCGCACGGTGCCATCCGCCCCACCGGAAACGATGCGCCGCCCATCCGAGCTGTACCCCACACTCGAGGCTGAGCTCTGATGCCCGGGCAGCGGTTCGCCGACGGGTTCGCCGCTGGACGAATCCCACACCTGCACGGCGCCGTCCTCGCCAGCAGAGGCGATGCGCCGCCCGTCCGGGTCGAATGCCACACTCCATACCTCGGCGGTGTTTTCGATGATCTTGAGCGTGTCTTGTTGGGTGATCGCGGCGTTGAGTAGTGCACCTGTATCCGGCCTCGACGCGATCCGCTGTGCGGCCAGGATTTGCTGCATCGCGCGTGGATCGCCGCCAGGGCGGGCATCGGCGAGCATGGATTGGGCCTCGGATACCAGTCGTAGAGCGATCGCTTCGTTGCGCTGGCGTATCGCCTCTCGTCGTTGCACGAACGCGATCGTGGCCGCGACGACCGCGAGGGCGGTCAGCACGGCCAGGCTTGCGATGGCGGCGCGCCGTAACCGCCGGAACCGGCGTTGCTCCCGCAAGTCCTCGCTGGCCAGTTCGGACTTGCGTTTGCCGTGGATCGGGGCGGCCAGATCGGTGACCTTCTCCCGGAAGATCGGTGCGCGAGGATCCCACGGCGAATCCTTGCTGACGTCGACGTAGAACGGCTCGGCGGGCAATGCCCCCGGCTCCATCAGCACCGGCAGGGCCACATCGGACCGCAGCGGATCGAACCGTCGGCTGTATTCGTCCCAGGCGAGGTGTCCCTCGGCCACGACGAACAGCAACTGCTTCGGTCCGCGCCGCTGTAGCCAGTGGGCAACCTCCTTGTTGACCCAGCGCGAGGCGACCGAGTGTGGCGAAAGCACCACGATGAAGTACCGGGCGCGATTGATCGCGTCGGCAACCCTTCCCCATAAGTCGGGGCTGGCGGTGAGGTCGGTGGCGTCGCGGAACACCCGCAGGGCGCGCAGGCGGCCCATTCGCCGTCCGATGCGGTGCAGGCCCTTCTGAATCCCCGCCGCGACCGGCCGATCATCATGGGCGTAGGAGAGGAATGCGTCGTAATCGAACGACTCCCGTTGCCGTGGAGCCTGCTGCTCCGGAGTCTGAGCACGCATCCGTTATCGCCCGCTCCCAGATCGAGACGCATGAACTGGACTTTTCGAGTCTCACGCACCCGAGTTCCGATAACGCGGGTAGTCCACTACTCGACTTCGCGGAAAGTTTGCTGGGACTGTCGAGTCAGCGGTGAGCCATGTGGGGACCCGCCCATTTCGGGCGTGTCTCACCGGTATTCGTTGTTGCGCTATTCGGCAGCTGAGACGGCACGAACCACATGGCCGCCAATGGGGATTTTCGTGGCCACGACAACTCGCCGTCTCGGCCCCGGAATCCTGAAGCTGGCCCCAGCCGAGTAGCTTCGGGTCTGCGTGATTCGAAGGCTACGAGGTGTCGACCGCGACGGTCACGTGCGAGCGGGGTCGGTGGGGCGGAGCCAGCGTTGCAGTGCCGCGCGGAGTGCCTGTCGGTCCGCGGCGTCCGGGTGGGGTGACGCGGTGGCCCAGGCGACGTAGCAGTCCGGGCGCAGGAGCAGGGCGGCGGGCGATTCGGGTTGAGCGCGCGCGGCGACGACATCGAGTCGGTCATGCCATTCGGGAAGCGTTTCCGCCAGGCGCGTGTCGCCGGTCAGGTCGAGTAGCAGTGGCCGTGCGGTCCTGGTCAGCTCGGCCAGCCGGATCGTTCCGTTCGGGGTGAGCAGTTCCATGTCCGGGGCGAACCGGCCGATGAGCGGGTGGGTGTCGGGTCCGCCCATGTCGTAGCGGATGTCGGCGCCTGCGGTGAGGGCGGCGAGACGCTGCACGGTGTCCTTGTCGCGCAGTAGTTCGGTGAACAGGCTGCGCAGGGCGGTGACATCGCTGCCAGGGGCGATGAGCGCGGATTGCGCTTGGGCGTAGGTGACCATGCGGGAGGCGGCTTGCCTGCGTTCGGTTTCGTAGCTGTCCAGCAGTCCGGCTGGGGCGTTGTCGAGGATGATGGCGGCGAGTTTCCAGCCGAGGTTGACTGCGTCCTGCAGGCCGAGGTTGAGTCCGGGGCCGCCTCCTGCGGTGTAGATGTGGGCGGCGTCGCCGATGAGGAACACGCGGCGGTCTCGGAATCGGTCGGCGATTCGGGTGTTGCCACCGCTGAGTCGGCGCAGTACGTGCGGGCCCTGGCCGGGGGGTTGATCCAATGGCAGCTCGGCGGCGAGTACTCGGCCAACGCTCGCCTGGAGCTCGTCGAGGCTCATGGGAGCGTCGGTTTCGGGCTGGTCCCACTCTGTGGTGCTGATCAGTGGCGGCTGCCCGGGGAACGGTGCGTAGGAGAATCCTCCGCGTTCGGTGCGCAGCGGCAGGAACGGCTGGACGGTCCCGTAGCCGGGCACGGTCAACGCGCCGGTTGTCGGGTCCACCCAGTCGGGCGGGATGGTTGCATGTGCGGCCCGGCTGGTCGTGCGGTCGTAGCTGACACCGGGGAATCCGATGCCGGACAGCTTGCGGGTGAGGCTGTGCGCCCCGTCCGCGCCGACGAGATAACCGGGTTGCAGCCGGTAGGTTCCGTCCGGGCCCGCGACGTCCACAGTGACCGCGTCGTCGTCCTGTGCCAGGCCGACGACCTCGTGTCCGCGCCGGATCTGCGCGCCGAGCTCGACAGCGCGCTGTTCCAGAACCTGCGTGATGTGGTGCTGCGGGGCGGCGAGCCCGTAGATCGGGCTGTCGTCGAGCAGGCTCAGATCCAGCGCCATCGCGGCGAACATGAAGTAGGTGGAGTTCGGCTGCGGCGGTGCCGCGCTGCCGCTGAGCGACTCGTACAGGCCCCGCCGGTCCGCCAGTTGCACGACCTGGCCGACCAGGCCGTTGGCTTTCGGTTCCTCGCTCGGTGCGGCCAGCCGCTCCAACACGAGAGGCCGGACCCCGGCCAGGCTCAGCTCGCAGGCCAGCATCAGCCCGTTGGGCCCACCTCCGCTGATCACAACATCGACGGTCACGAGTGCATTTCTCCTTCTGTTCGATCCACGACGTAGTCAGCCGCGGTAGTACTCGCCAAGGGCGGTGAAGGCGGCCTTGGGTTCCCAGGGCAGGCCGGGATAGGTTTCTCCGCAGCGGTTCTTCAGCACTTTGCCGATGCCGATGCCGGCCAGGTCGAGGTCGTCACGGGGATCGCCCCCGAGACGGTGCGGGTAGTTGTCGAGCGCGAAGAGGAACACAATGGCGCTGTCGACGCCCGCAGCGTCGAATACCTCCAGCAACTCACGCAGATAGCCGGCCTGCCCGGGCTCGTCGCGGACGAACTCGCCGGTCAGCCGGAGCGGCGCACCGGTGTCCTCGCTGTACTCGACCACCTCCAGAACGCGACCGCCCCGCTCGCCCGCGTCGCGGTAGGCGGCGGTGCCGAACTCCGTGATCGCGACTGGCTTTCCCTGCGCGACGAGGGTGCGGACGCCCGCGGCGAATTGGTCGGCGACCTCGGCCGACCGGTAGAGATCCATGCCGATGATGTCGAAAAGCCCTCAGTCGACGCGCTCGAGCGGGATTGCGGCATAGGTGACCTTGCCGCCGAATCGTTCGCGGACGAATCTCACAGCGGTGGTGAGGAAGTCGTTGACCCGCGTGCTGAGCTCACCGATCCGCTCGGCCATGCCATCGCGCTTACTCGGCAACCCGAGTCGGTCCTGCTGCGTGTCGCCCGGCAGGAATCCCTTGTTCATCAGGCTCAACTCGGCGCCGGTGACGAATACGACCTCGGCGCCCCGCTGCCGCAGCAGCTCCGCTCGCTCGGCGCAGTCGGCGAACAGCGACAGCATCTCCTCGGCGGTCAACTCGAGCGGGTAGGGCGAGAACCAGACCTCCAGGCCGAGGTCGGCGGCGAAAGTCGCGGCAAGTTCTAGCCGCTCGGGATCACCGCCGATGACACGGACCGCGGTGCAGTGCAGGTCGTGTCGGATGATGCGCAGCTCACGCTCGACCTCGTCCGGGTCGAAGCGCGCACGGGAGAGCGCGCCGTTGCTGATGAAGCCGGTGTCGTAGCTGATGCCCTTGTTTCTCATCGATCGGGTTCCTTGGTGCGGGGGGATATGCCGCCAAGGTAAAGGCAAAACATGCGTGCACGCAAATTTGCGTACACGCACTCGGTGGTGAGATGCTAAGACCGTGACACAACGGAGAGGGCTGCGCGAACAGAAGAAGCAGGCCACTCGGGAGGCATTGCGTGAGGCAGCCCTTCGGCTGGCGCTCGAGCGCGGTCCGGACAATGTGCGCGTCGACGACATCGCCGAGGCCGCCGGCGTCTCACCGCGGACCTACAACAACTACTTCTCCAGTCGCGAACAGGCGATCGTCGCCGCCGTAACCGCCGAACGGGAAACACGGGTCGCGGCGGCAGTGGCCGCCCGGCCCGCCACCGTGCGTCTCGCCGACGCTGTCATCGACGCGATCGTGGATCAGTACACGACACAGAGCGAGTCCGGGCACGACGCGCTGCTGCTGATCGCCACCCGCCCCGCACTGCGTGACGCATTTGTCCACGCCGCCACCGCGATCGAACATCCCCTCATCGATGCGATCGCCGAACGCCTCGGAGGCACCGACTTGCATACCGCCCGCGTGCTCGCGGCCGGCGTGGCCGCCGCGGTTCGTGTCGCCCTCGAACAATGGTTGCGGCCCACCATCACGTCCCCGGCGACCAGCGGACTCGTCGTGCCGTCCGGCGCGTTGCCGGACCTACTGCGCACCTCACTCGCACCACTCGCCCCCGCCCTCGATGCCGCCGAGAAACGAATGTGCCATTCCGCGTAGGGACGGATGATCCGGGCGTGTCGTGGGTCAGGGGAAGTCCTTGGCGCACGAGGCCTGACAGCAGCGCAGCCGAGGGGCTGTAGCGAATCCAGTGCATCACCGACCATGGATGCGCGGCCTCCGATGCTCGTGCGACCGGTTGCAGCTGGGGCGCCACGTTGCCTGCTGAATCAGCGAGCAGCGAGTGGACGCCAGCGGGACGGCGCATCGAATGCACGTTCCGCCCGTGTATTTGACGCCGGATCGCCCGCAGCTGGGACAGGTGAACAACAACTCGGGTACTCCGGCGCAGCGGCCACAGATCTCCGCGCTGTCGGGAGTGCGGGCGACAAGGACGGCGGTGATTCCGCACGGGGTGCAGCGGGCGGGATACCGGGTTCGGTGCTCGTAGCAGGTCGCACATACTGGGCCGAGCGGCCAGTTCGCGGTGATGACGGCGTGTTTGCCGCGGCGGCTGACGCGATGGTGGAGTACGACGATGTCCACTGTGTCTCGCGCGTGAGCTTGACATTGTCACCGCGACAAGGCCTTCACTGGTTGTCGCAGGCTGCGACTCCAGTCCGCCAGCGATCTCGGGTCCTCCGGCGCTCCCGAACGGTCGTGATCCCGCTAGTGCAGCTCGCGGATCAGGGCATCGAACGTCGGTGCGTCCGGCCAGCTCGGCGTGAGCACGCCAACTCTGGCCCATCCCCAACGGCGATAGGTGTCGTATGCGCGACGATTGTCCGGCTGGACCAGCAACGTGGCCCGCTGTTCGGGTCGCCTGCCCAGAAGATCGTCGTGCAGGGCGCGAGCGATTCCATGGCCGGTGAACTCCGCTTGAACCATGGTCTCCGACAGTGCGAAGGTACGTGTGCCGTCCTCCGCCGTGAATGTGGCGAGATCACCGGTACCCAGCCGCAACCCGTTCCACCACTGGCTTCGCGGTCCGAGCGGCCATCCCCACGTCTGGCCGACCGCATGCTCACCGATTCGGGCCATGACCAGCTCGAACCCACTTGCTCGGCTGGGATCGGTGTAGGCGTCGAAGCGCTTCATGAATGCCTCGGGCGACTCGAACTCCTCTCCGGAGTCGATCGCCTCGACATACGAGGCTCTGAAGATGTCCTCGACCTCGGCGCGGTGGTCTCGCGCCTCGGCGGCGGACATGCGTTGAAAGGCAAGGTCATTGACAACTTCACTCATACCGCCGTCGCCCTCCGTACCAGATCGTCGAAACGCTGATTGAACGAATCATCATGCACACCACTTGCCGTCCGTACGGGTTCGAGCAGTTTCAGTGTCCGTGTGGAGGACACTTGTTTCTCCAACTCGGACAGGACGGCGCTGGCTTGGGTGACTGCGGCGCCGATGTCCCCGGCCTTCGCCAGCGCGGCAGCCCAACCGGCTCGGTAGGCCGCGGCATTGCGAGCTCCGGCCTGTTCGAGCACAAGACTGGACGACAGCACTGCCGACTTCTCGAGGTCACCGAGATCACCGACGCCGCGAGCCTCATGGCAGCGGATCTCGTTGGGACTGACGAACCGCAGCCATTCCGGACACTCGTCTATGGATTCATGGCTGAGCGCGGAATCCAGCTCGCGCCAAGCGGTCGCGATTGCGCGGCCGAACGGCTGTCGATCGCCTAGCACTGCGTACGCTTGCGCCTCCCGGATCGCGATCAGCGCGTGGATTCGGCCGGGTGGGTGGCCGCGCATCAGGTCCTTTGCGCGGCCGATGAGCCCGAGCGCGCGATAGGGGCTGCCGCTTCCGGTACGGGAGAGATTGATTGTCTGATGGGCGGCGTTCAGGCACACATGAACCGTTAGTCCGTTGTCACCTGCCTGGTTGGCGAGTGCAAATGCGTCCGCGTAGCAGCGGCGCGCCAGGGAGTTCAGGTCGGCGTCATAGGCCACCCAGCCTGCGATGGTCGCCAGTTCGCCGGTTGCGGTCATGAAACCGCGTCCCGCAACCTCATCGAAAGCGCAACTCTCCAGGGTTGCCATGGCGACCTCCAGAGTGGCCACTGCCTCTTGGACGAGCGTCCCCCCACCAAGGACCTGTTCGCGCTGCGAGAGTTCAATAACGCTGTCGGCCAGGCGGCGCGCGTCTGCGACTCCGATGCGATTCGGGACAACATTCGAATTGACGCCGGAAGCCACCAACGTGGCCCCGAGCAAGAATCCGAACTCCCGCCGTTTCAACTCGTCCTCTTCCCGCTCATCCTGATGGGCTTCGACCGCAGAACCGACGACATCGTTTGTCATGTCGCTACTACCAGCATGCGCCACCATACGGTGTCGCGCATCGGCGACGGCGGCGCAAAACCGCTGTCGCTGTTGAGCGTCGAGCCCGGCGAGGGTTGTGTCCAAATCCAGAGCGGACTTCCCGCGCACTGGACGCGCGGCCGTGGCGCGCTCCCACTTCCTGACGGTCGGGGGTTGGTAGCCGGTCGCCTCGGCGAACTCTTCCTGTGTCATCCGAAGTGCCGCCGTGCGCAGGGCTTTCACCTCTACGCCCGTCCACGTGCTGACAGTGATCATTGTCGCCCCCTGCTCGCGCCCTGCAACGCCTCATCGGAAGCGTATCGGTTGCATGCGGTCTCGTACCTGGGATTGAAAGCGCAGGTCGGTGAAGCTCAGAAGCGGCCCCGGCGCGGGGTGAGAGCCCGTTCCTCATCCGGGGCACACCTCTGGCGGCGATGGCGTCGCCGGAAGGGTCGCGAGATCCCCTGCGCCGGGTGCCGCATCACACGAATCGAACGAGGGGCGGACATGGCAGAAATCGCGGTCGGCTACATCCGGCTGGATCACTCCGGCGCTGATCACGCAGACGAGAAACGCGCGATCCGGGCTCTAGCCAGGCAGCAGGGGCTACCCCGAACCGGAAGTGCTGGTGGTGGATCGCGATGCGCTGATGCCGACGCTCCTGCTGATGCAAGCCATTCGTAGGGTCGGCGCGTCGGTTGTCATCGCCCCGACTCGCGAGCACGTCTGGACCGCCAGGCGCGGACTCGTCGAGCGAGTGACCGTCATCGTCGTTGCGCCCGAGGAGATCTGGGAGCGCGGGCACCGGTGGGCGCCGTTCGGTTCACCCGAGACGCTGGTGAGACCTTGATGTCCGACTGGGGTGAGTTCAGCACGGCCATTGCCATTGCGGCGGCGGTGGTTGCGGTACTGCTCGCGGTCTTCAGCACGGCGAGTAGGTGGTGGCGAAGGCCGTTACGCGGCCCGAGTGTGTACCACATTGCGGAACGCGTGGGTCATGAGCAGTTGTGCCTGCTGGGCTGGCCGCCGTTGGGTTGGCCGGCAGTAGAGCCGGTGGACGGCCCGGAATTCAGTCCTGCGGATGCCCACGCGCTCATGCAGGTGCATCGGGAGTGCGACGCGGACGAGTGTTCGTGGAAATGGGCCGCCGTCGAGACATTACGAGTCACCGGCCGGATTCGACCGACCAAGTACCCACGGCGACCAGATCGCTTCCGACGTCGGAGATAGTGAACCGTTTCTGCATTTTTGCAGACGGTACCTGCGTATTTCTCTCTTGCTCGCACACAAGTGGGACATCAATACTCACCAACCGGGCCGTGTGTGGTGCGTCACATGCATCGAGCGGACCTCATGCGTAAAGAGAAGGAAGAGGTGCGGGATGACGTCCACCAGTGCGGAAACCAGCCCGGAAAAGGATGAAGCAACCAGCCCCGAACGGGGACTTGCGCGGGTTGCGCAGTCGCTCGCAAGGTGGACGGAGAAATGGTTCCCGGACGCCTACGTCGTCGCGCTGGCGGGGGTATTCATCGTGGCCGTCGCCGCATTGGCCAACGGCTCGTCGCCGCGAACAGTCGCGAACGCGTTCGGCGACGGGTTTTGGGATCTGACCGCCTTCACCCTTCAGATGGCAATGGTGGTCCTCACTGGATACGTCATCGCCACCTCCCCACCTGTCGCCCGGCTGATCGACCGGCTGGCCACCTTGCCGCAAACCGCCAGCAGCGCAGTGAGTTTCGTCGCGCTGCTCGCCATGTCGATATCGTTGCTGAACTGGGGCCTCAGTCTGGTTTTCGGCGGTCTGCTCGCCCGCGCGATCGCCCGTCGGACCGATCTCCGCGTGGACTATCGCGCGCTCGGCGCCGCGGCGTTCATGGGACTGGGCGCCGTGTGGGCGCTGGGAATATCCTCCTCGGCCGCGCAGCTACAGGCCACTGCCACCTCGTTGCCTCCGGCCCTGCTGAGAATCACCGGTGTCCTCGACTTCGGGCACACGATCTTCACGTGGCAGTCCATGCTCATGTGCGCCGTCATCATGGCGCTCACGGTGGTGATCGCGCACTTCTCGGCACCGAAGGACACCGCGATCAAGACCGCCCAGGAACTGGACGTCGATCTGGATGACCAGCCTGCGGAGGTGGCTCCACGCTCCCGTCCCGGGGAGTGGCTCGAGTACAGTCGTCTCCTGCCGATCCTGGCCGGGGTGATAACGGCGGGCTGGTTGATCTCGCAGCTGTTCAGCAAATCGGTGCTCACCGTGGTCAGCAGCCTGAATGGCTATCTGCTCGTCTTCCTCATGCTGGGCTTGGTGCTCCACGGGACCCCGCGCAAATTCTTGCAGGCCGTCTCCCTCGCCGTACCCGCCACGGCCGGAATTCTCGTCCAGTTCCCGCTGTACGCCGCCATGGCCGCGATCCTCACCAAAGCCAAGGGCAGGGGCGGTATCACCGTCTCCGAACACCTCGCGGAGTTCTTCACGAGCATCGGCGGCGGCGGAAGCTTCGCCGTCGTCATCGCTCTCTACACCGTGGTGCTCGGCGTCTTCGTCCCGTCCGGCGGCGGAAAATGGCTGGTCGAAGCCCCCTACGTCATGCAGGCAGCAACAGACGTCCACATGAACCTCG
This sequence comes from Nocardia sp. NPDC051787, assembly GCF_040681325.1. Lineage (NCBI taxonomy): Bacteria > Bacillati > Actinomycetota > Actinomycetes > Mycobacteriales > Nocardiaceae > Nocardia > Nocardia sp. NPDC051787. The sequence goes on along the minus strand of NZ_JBFAYO010000019.1, from coordinate 28,838 downwards.
GCTGGACGGTCCAGATATACAACGTGGCAGAAGCACTGCCGAATCTCATCAACCCATTCTTCATGCTGCCACTGCTGGCAGTGCTCAGACTGCGGGCGCGCGACCTCGTCGGCTTCACGTTCCTGCAGTTCCTATTCCACCTGCCGGTGGTACTTCTTCTCGTGTGGTTGCTCGGAATGACATTCGAATACGTTCCCCCGATAATGCCCGCCACCCCGTGACCTGCCAGGCGACACCCACAGAGTTCTAGCATTCGGACTGGCGTGGGTAGTCCTGTGAAATCCATTGTCGCCACTCGTTGTCTGTTATCGGTGCGGGGAGTTTGGCACACAGGGCGCGGGTGTCGGGTGACAGGACGGGAACCCGGTTGACGGTGTCGACGGTGACGAGGACGAATTGATTGTGGTCTTTGTCGAGGGCGATCGTTCGCACGTGGCTGTCTTCGGTGGCGATGACCACCGGTACGGGGTCCGGGCGTCGCCAGTACCAGACTGTTCCGCTGGCCCCGGCGGCCGCGACAGCCGCTCCGTCAGCGCTGACGTGCAAGCTGCGTACGGGTTGGGGAAGCCGGATGGTCCGATCGATGCTGCCGCGGTGGGCAATGACCAGGCTCCCGGTGTCGTCGCTCGCGGCGATGGTGGACCCGTCCGCGCTGATGCCCAATGTGTAATTGGACCCTGGCATGGATAGCGTTTTCGATACGCGGCCGTCTTCGGTTCCGATGACTGTGATGTCGCCCTCGCCTGCGATGGCCACAGTCGATCCGTCTGCGCTGATGGCCAGCGCTGAAACGTGTTTGAAAGATAGTGTCCGCGCTGGTAAGCCTGTGCGGGCGACGATTACGGTCCCACGATCGGCCGCGACTATGGTGTGGCCGTCAGGATTGACGGTCAGTTTCGCGTCCTCCCATCTGAGGGTCGAGCTCATGAGCTCTGGTCTGAACGTCGCGGTGTGTTGTACCTCGCCGTTTCGTGCGATGTGTAACCGCCCCTTGTCGTCTACCGCTGCGATGGTCGAGCCGTCCGAATTCGCCGTCAGCGCGGTGGCCGCACTCGGGAGTGGAAAACTCTTGTGATCGGCACCGGTTCGGTAGTAGACGAACAGTGTCGGCGGGTCCGCGGCGGTGGCGGCGATCGTCGATCCGTCGTCGCTGATGGCAACTCCCGTGACCCGCCAATATCCGGTGCTCGGCACCGGTCCGGGCAGCGGTAGGACGTAGTCCGATGTGTTGTGCCGAAGGATATGCAGATCAGCGCTGTTGCCGTCACCTATGACAATTGTTGATCCGTCGGCGCTGATCGCAGGAGCAGTAGGCCACGAATCGGACAAGTGGAGGACGCGCTCGGGCGCGTCTTTCTGTGCCACCATCACGATTCCTCTGCCACCGCGGCGAACGATGGTCGAGCCGTCGGCGCTGACGGCGGGGGCATCCGTCCGGGTATAGGGCGGGAGAAGCGTGCGACGTGGCGTCGCGGTTCGAACGCTGAACAGGACTCCGTTGGCGGCTGCCGCGGTTACGGAGGAGGCGTCGGTAGCGACCCGGACCAGCCCTATCTTGTCGGGGAGGTGCAGGAATTGGTCGGGAGTACCGGTGCGGTGGATGAGGAGGGTTCCGCGGTCGTCCCCGGCGGCGATAGTGGTTCCGTCCGCGCTGATTCCAAGGCGTACTGCTCCCGAAAGGCTCCGGGTTCGGTCGGGTTCGCCGATGCGGGAGACCAGCAGGTTGCCGCTGTCGTCTGTAGCGGCGACTGTTGTGCCGTTCGCGTCCAGTACAAGATCGCTGATGGGAGCTGTGGAATGCAGTATTCGGGTGGGCCCTCCGGCGCGTGTGACGACGACATCGCCCGAGACCTTGCCTGCGGCGATGGTGGTTCCGTCCGCGCTGATAGCTACTCTTCTGCCACCGTCGGGGTGTAGCAGTTTCGGTTGGCCGGCTCGGAAGATGTGCAGGTTCGCGTCGTCGTCGCCCGCGACCACTGTGGTTCCGTCCGCGCTGATGGCGATGTCGAGGAAATTGCCGATGATGAAGCTGGTGACATCGGGCATCCCGTCGCGTGCGATCAGCAGACTCCCGTTGTGCATCACGACCACCGTGGACCCGTCGGCGCTGACTCGCAGCCCCCACAGATCCGCCCCGACCTGCCGGGTCCGAACAGGTTGCCCCGCTCGGGCGATGAAGAGAGTTCCTGTGAGGTCGTTGCCGACGACGACAGTCGATGCGTCGGCGCTGACCGCCAGATCGGTCACTCCTCTGGCAGCTTCGAGGGATCGGTCAGGCTGACCGTTACGAGTGACGTACACAGCGGAGTCGCTCACGGCGGCTGCGATCGTCGACCCGTCGTCGCTGGCATCGACGGTGGACGGCGTGGCGGGTAGTTGCTGTGTCCGCGTGAGATCACGCAGCTCGTATTGGGCGTTGAGCAGGTCGCGTTGAGTGGTGCCCGGTGACAGGGCGTGCGCGGCGAGGATCTGGTGCAGGGCACGGATGTCGCCCTCGGTTCGGGCTCCCGCGCGCATCTGGCTTGCCCCCTCGATGAGGCGTGCGGCGATCGCTTCGCGGGCGCGGGTGTCAGCGCGCTCACTGGCGCGTGCTTCTCGGACGAAACCCGCCGCAGCCAAGACCGCGGCGATCAGGGCGACGACCGTCAGGGCACTCAGGGCTCGGGCGCGCCGACGCAAGGCGTCGGCGTGGTTGCGGGCGACGGCGAGCTCGGTCGCGGCGCGGGTGTTCTCGTGTCTGCGAGAAGCGGTGAGTAGATCGGACGAGGAGCGCAGCCGTTCTCGGTAGCCGGGGAGTTCGGCGAGGTTCTCGGCGTCGGCCAGTCGCGTGCCCGTCAGCAACCATGCCTCGGCGTGTTCGTGTCGTCTCCAGTCCGCGGCGGACTGTTCGAGGGCGTCGGCCGCGCGTAAGGTATCGGCTTGCTCGCGTAGCCATCCCGTGAGTTCGCCCCATTGCCGCAACAGGCTTTCCAACGCCACTTCCACGGTGGTATCCGCGCCACGGCGGTCTTTGACCAACAGGCGACGGTCGACGAACCGATCGATCAGTGGCCGTGCCGATGCGGGTAGGTCGTCGTAGCGTGCGATGCGGCGCAGCGGTTCGTCGGTGTCGGCGGAGAAGGTCGCCAGCCACGGCACGAATGCCGATCGCAGCAGGTCGAGCTGGTTTTCGCGCTTGTCGGGGTCGCGGTCGAGGATGTGGTCTATCTCGGCGGTGACCACTTTCTCGATGCCACCGATCTCGCGATAGTCATCGAGGGTGATCTTGCCGATGCTGCTTCCGTAGTCGCGGTACAGGATCGAGAGCGTCAACGCGAGCAATGGCAGCGTATCGGCGCCGCCTCGGCAATCGGTGAGCAGTTGTTCGATCACCTCGGGATGGATGTCGAGTGGGCGTCCGGCCGCGCGGGCGCGCCTGGCGGGGGCGGTGATGATCTCGCGAAATCGGTCGCGGCCCAGCGGTTTGAGCTCGTCGAACAGTTCGGTGCCCACCTCAGCCAGCTGCACTGCCGACTGCATCTGTTCGTATCGATCGGTTCGAATGGCGGCGATCACGACAAGCGGCACCCGGTCCTCGGCTCCGGCGGCCAGAATCGGTGAGAGTAATGCCAGCATCGCCTGGCCCTCGGGGCCTGCGTCAGCGGTGAACAACTCCTCGGCCTGATCGATCGGTAGCACGACCGTTGGATCGGCATCGTTGGGGAGATGTGTCCTCGCTGTCGAGTGGATCTCGGACAACCACCGCCGCAGCGAATCCGAATCTCCCGCGGTGAGCGCTGATTTGATCTGCCCGAGCGTTGGCGTGGTGAGGCCGAGACGCTTGCGCGCGACGTGCAGGGCGGCGGCGAGGCCGTGATCTCCCGTGATGGCCCGGCGTTCCGGTCGTAGGATGTCGAGCAGTACGAACTCACGATCGGCACGGGCCAGCCGCGGGATCAATCCGGCGCGCAGGAACGACGATTTGCCCGCTCCCGAGGGCCCCAGGACGACGAACAAGCTGCGGGAGTATGCACGCAGCTGCCGCAGGCGGTCCAAACCGCGCAGTATCTGCTGTTCGCGCCCGAAGTATACTGCGGCGTCGACAGCCTCGAACGGATCCCATCCTCGGTAGGGTGCGCGATCGGGATCATGCGGTGGGGGCCACGGGAAACGCGCCGCGGTGATCCCGGCCTCCCGTAACCCGTCCCGCAGGTGATGCAGACCCGCCGTCCGGAAGGTGACCGGTTCGGCATTCGCCTCGACGTGAACGCTGGTCACCGCGCCCGGCCCGTGCAGTTCGCTACGTTGCCACTCCCTGGTGACGTCGTCGTGTACCGGTTCGAGTTGGGCCACGAAGATCCTCTTCCCGAGGTTCTCCGCGGTTCGGTACTCCGTGGGGCACTCGCGTGAGGTCAGCCAGTGCCGTGAGACCAGGCACACCACGGCTTCGCACCGCGCGGTGAAGGCAACCAAGGAGCCTTTCCAGCGCTGACCGGCTGGTAGGCCCGAACGAGGGTGGATGTCGAGGAAGATTTCGTCGGCCAGTTCGTGATCTTGTTCGATCAACCACTGCCTCAGTGCCAACGCAGCCGCATTGTCCCGGCTCGAATGACTGATGAAAATGCGCGACATCGTCCGCAGCCCCCTCGCACACACCCGGTTCGAACATTGCGCATAGTACGGAAATCCGCGCGCGAGAAGCCGATTACGCGGAAGATCGCGCGTTGCGAACGACTCGCAGGGCGTGTCTACCACGTCGTCGTTGTCGCGTTCGACATCGAACTCTGTAGACCCGCTCGCGGTCAGCGTCGGCAGCAATACTCCGTGTAGGTCAGCGCAGTCGTCGGGCTGTTATTTCGCGGCCAGGCAGCGTAGTGCGAGTTCTACTTGATGTCGGATCGTGCGTGGTTCGGAGTCGGGGATCAGCTGCGCGATGCGGATGAGTCCGAGGAGCTGATAGGCGATGTCGCGAGCGGTCACATCGGTGGCGAGAGTGTGATCGGTGCGGGAGCGGTCGACAGCCTGCTGGCCGATCTCGGTGAGGTGCGAGAGGCATCGTTGGAGATCCGCATCCAGCGGTGATCCGGCGGTGAGTAGATCGACCATTGCCTTGTTGCTGGTGAGTTCAGCGATCGTCGTGGTGAAGAACTCGCGAAGACCGGCAATCGCGGACACTCGTCCGGGAAGGGATGCTCCGGCGAGTTCGGCGAGGTCGGTTCCTGTCACGGCCTGCACAAGGTGCTCGCGGGTGGGGAAGTGCCGGTAGAGGGTGCCGACGCCGACGCCGGCCGCGGCGGCGATGGCGCGCATGTCCACGGCCATGCCGCTGTCTCGGAAGGCATCGGTTGCGGCCGCCAAGATCCGTTCCCTGTTGGCGACGGCGTCTCGCCGCGTCTTCCGGTCCGCTGCCACCCACTCAGTATAGCGATCCGGAACATTTGTTCCGATTGATGTTAATCTGTTCCGGAACATGCGTTCCGGAATAAGGAGACAGGGCTGTGCGGACGATCGTGATCACGGGAGGTACCGACGGCATGGGAGCAGCGCTGGCGCGCCACTTTCTGAGGGCGGGTGACCGCATCGTGGTGATCGGGCGAAGCCGCGCCAAGTTCGACGCGTTGCTGGCGACCGTGACGAGCGACGACCGGTCGGCGGCGGCGCGGGCGGAGTTCCTCGCGGCTGACCTGTCGTTGGTCGCTGACAGCCGTCGCGTGGTCGAGCACTTGCAGGCGAAACACGCATGGATCGACGCGCTGGTTCTGGCGGCCTCGTTCATCCGGCAACATCGACACATCACGGCCGAGGGACGTGAGGCGTCCTGGGTGCTGTTCTTCGTCTCCAAGTATTTGTTCGTCACCGGACTCGCCGCGCCTCTCTGTGCCGCCGAGCGGCCGGTCATCGTGAACACGGCAGTTCCCGGCACGCGAGCCGATGCCATCGACTTCGACGACCTCGAGATGAGCGAGGGGTTCACCTTCGCGAGATCCAACGCGCAACAGCGCCGAGCCAACGAACTGCTCGGCATCCTCGCCGTTACCGACAACCCGGACCTCGCATACGTGACCTGGGGACCCACACGGCTCGTCCGTTCCAGTTTCGCTGGCGAAGTGGGGAAAAGCATGAAAATCGCTGCCGCAGTTCTCGGGACGCTGCTCGGCCAACGCCCAGATGTTGCGGTCCGCCCGATCATCGGCATCGTGGACGCCCCGACCCCAGGAAGGGCCGCCTACCGCGGCAGCAAGGAACTCGCGCTGACCGTCGGCGACCACGACGACGAGGACGCCGCGCGGCTGGCAACGGCGGTCGAAGACCAGCTCCGATGACACACCGCAATGCTCCGATCTCCTACGAAGGACGCCTCCGATCAGTGGAGCGCTGCCAATCCAGGCCGATTGCTCACGTCGCCGCAGAGATGGGCATCTGCCGCGTCTGCGCGTCGAAGCGGCTCAACCGCTGGCGACGGAACGGCGAGGGCGGTTGTGTTGTTTACGAATGTTCACCCGGCTCCGGTCGCAGAGACCGGATCACGCTGCGCGGTTTGCCCGCTCGGTCGGGTGGCGGGCAGGCTGGTCAGGTGCCGATCTCACTGCCGCAGGACGTCGCCGACAATATCGAGCAGATTTTCGGAGAAGGAGGGGTCCGCTGGCTCGCCGAGTTGCCCGCTGTCGTGGATGCACGATGCGCGGCATGGGGATTGGAAGTGATCGGAGACGGATTCGGGGGCGGCACGCATTCGTATGTTGCTCCGGTTCGACGCAGCGATGGGTCGGTGGCGGTGCTGAAGGTTCCGGTCGTCGACGAGGAGAATGTGGGGGAGCCGACCGGGCTGTTCTGCTATCGGGGCGAGGGAGCGATCCGGTTGTATGAATTCGATGGCGGGTCCGGGGCGATGTTGCTCGAATGGGCGCGGCCGGGGACGGAACTGGTGTATCAGCCGGGGTTTCCGAGTCTCGAGGGGCGGCCGGAGAATGTCGGGAAGGTCGAGCTCGCCTGCCGGTTGTACCGGCGGTGTCGCCGCGAGCCCGTCGGCGTTCCGGAGGGGTATCCCGCGCTGCCCGCGGCGGCCGATATGGTGGCGGAATGGATCCGGATCTTCGTCGATCCGGAACCCACCGTGGCGCAGGTGATTCCCAGGCAGCTTATGGAGCGGGCGGCGGAATGGTGCGAAGAGCTGGCGGTGCCCGACGGGCCACTGCTGATCGTCAATCGGGACACGCATCTGGGCAATATCGTGGCGGCCGAACGGGAGCCGTGGCTGCTCATCGATCCGAAGGCGTATCTGGGTGAGGCGGCCTTCGACGCGGGATTTCTGGCGATGATCCAGGTGCAGAGCGCGCCCGAGCCGGAACATGCCCGCAGGGTCATCGAGCGCACCGCGACCGCACTGGACGTCGACGCAGATCGCGCCGGTGGCTGGGCGTTCATGCGTGCCATGGAGGAAATTGTCTGGGCCGTCGAAGACGACGAACCCGATGATGTGCGGCTGCACCTGGCCGTCGCGACCGCGCTCGTCTGATCCTCAGCACCGATTTGTTGCGACGTGTTCAGTTACAGGTCGCCGGCCGGATGCAAAGCTTCGCTCACACTCCGGCGTCCGGGCGGCCGTGACAGACGTTCGGCTCGCTATAGCCCTTCCGATTTCGGTGAACGGCGATACGGAAGGTATGCGGGACAAATCGCCGAGGAGCGGCCAGGGCAGAAATGGTGACGAGCCGTGCGCGTGATGCTGGTTGCGGCAACTCATGCTGCCGCAAAGAGATTCAGGGCGTGCGCTACTCGGAGAGGAGATCGAGTTGGCGTTGGATTCGGTCGGTGTCTTCTTGCGCTGTCTGCCTTCGAGAGCGGATTGATTCGACGACGTCGGTGGGTGCTTTGGCCAGGAATCCGTTGTTGCTCAGCTTCTCAGCGGTGCTGTCCAATTCCTTTTGCGCAGCGGCCAGGGCTTTCTGCAAGCGGCGTCGTTCGGCGTCGACGTCGATGGCCTGGGACAGATCGAGGCTGACCCGGGCTTGTCCGATCGGCAGCGTCGCGGTAGGCGTGAAACCCTCGGCGGCGGGTTCGAGGCGCAGCAGTTGCCGGATCGCGGGTTCGTGTGAGCGCAGCGCGGCCGTGAGTTCGAGGTCAGCGGGTACCGGTTGGCTCGTGCGGACGCCTTGTTCGGAGCGGAATCGCCGGACCTCGGTGACGAGCTCTCGTAGCTCGGCGATTTCGGTTTCGGCGTTGTGGTCGCGGTAGCCGGAATCGGTGGGCCAGGAGGCGATGACAACGGATTCCTGCCCGGTCAGGGTGGTCCACAGCTGCTCGGTGACGAACGGGACGATCGGATGCAGCAGCCGCAGCAGGCTGTCGAGGACATGTCCGAGGACTCGCCGTGCGGCGTCGGCCGCTGACCCGCCGGCAGCGTAGGTGGCCTTCGACAGTTCGAGGTACCAGTCGAAAACTTCGTCCCACGCGAAGTGATACAGCAGCTCAGTGAGCTTGGCGAACTGGTAGTCGTCGAAAAGGGTATCGGCTTCGGCGATCACGGTGTTCAGCCGCGAGAAAATCCACCGGTCCACCGCCGAGAGCGTCTCCGGTGTGGGGAGTGGTCCGCTGGTGGTGGCGCCGTTGAGCAGGGCGAAGCGGGTTGCGTTCCAGATCTTGGTGGTGAAGTTGCGGGCGCCTTCGACGGATTCCTCGGCGATCGGGGCGTCGGTGCCCGGGTTGGCGGCACGGGCAAGCGCGAAGCGAAGCGCGTCGGTGCCGTAGGCGTCCATCCAAGTGATCGGATCCACCACGTTGCCAAAGGATTTCGACATCTTCTTGCCGTGCTTGTCACGAACCATGCCGTGCAGGGCGATCGTCGCGAATGGTGGTCGGCCGGTGGCGTAGAGCCCGAACATCATCATCCGGACGATCCAGAAGAACAGCAGATCGTAGCCGGTGAACAGCACCGAATTGGGGTAGAACCTGGCGAGGCTGTCGGTCTGGTCGGGCCAGCCGATGGAGGAGAACGGCCACAGCGCCGCGGAGAACCAGGTGTCGAGCACGTCGGGGTCCTGCACCCAGCCTTCGGGCGCGGTCTCGTCGGGCCCGACACAGATCGTCTCGCCACCGGGGCCGTACCAGATCGGAATGCGGTGTCCCCACCACAGCTGGCGGGAGATGTTCCAGTCCCGCAGATTGTCGACCCAGTCGAAATAGCGGCTGGCCAACTCTGGCGGATGAATGGAGACCCGGCCGTCGCGGACGGCGTCACCCGAGGCCTTGGCCAGCGGCGCGACCTCGACCCACCACTGCATCGACAAGCGCGGCTCGATGACTGTGCCGCAGCGCGAGCAGTGCCCGACCGCATGCCGATATGGGCGCTTCTCGGCGGCGATACGTCCCTCCGCGCGCAACGCGGCGACGACCGCGCTGCGCGCCTCGAGCCGATCGAGCCCTTGGAACGGGCCGGGTGCGGTGATGATCGCCCGCTCATCCATCACCGTCAGCGAGGGCAGGTTGTGGCGTTGACCGATCTCGAAGTCGTTCGGGTCATGGGCTGGGGTGACCTTCACCGCCCCGGTGCCGAACTCAGGGTCGACGTGGGTGTCGGCGACGACCCGGATGCGGCGGCCGGTCAGTGGCAGAACGATCTCGCGACCGACGAGTCGACGGTAGCGGTCATCGTCGGGGTGCACCGCGACGGCGGTGTCACCCAGCATGGTCTCCGCGCGGGTAGTCGCGACCACGATCGAATCCGGTCCGTCGCCATAGCGGATCGACACCAGCTCGCCGTCGAGTTCCTGATGGTCGACTTCGATATCGGAGATCGCGGTCGTGCAACGCGGGCACCAATTGATGATGCGTTCGGCCCGGTAGATCAGCTTGTCGTCGTAGAGCCGTTTGAAGACCGTCTGGACAGCACGGGACAGGCCCTCGTCCATGGTGAACCGCTCGCGGTCCCAGTCGACACCGTCACCGAGGCGGCGCATCTGATCGGAGATAGCGCCCCCGGATTCGGCTTTCCACTGCCACACACGCTGCTCGAATGCTGCGCGGCCCAGATCGTGCCGGGACAACCCTTCCTTGGCAAGCTCGCGCTCGACGACGTTTTGCGTGGCGATGCCCGCGTGGTCCATGCCGGGCTGCCACAGCGTCTCATACCCCTGCATGCGCTTGCGCCGGGTCAGCGCATCGATCTGAGTGTGCTCATAGGCATGACCCATGTGCAGGCGGCCGGTGACATTCGGCGGCGGAATGACGATCGCGTACGGCGGTTTGTCGCTGTTGGCGTCGGCTTTGAAATAACCCCGGTCCACCCACCGTACGTACAGCTCACCTTCCAGCTCCACCGGTACGAATGTCGTCGGCAGGATCGTCGGGTCGCTGGTGTCTCGGGGGTTGGTTTCGGTCACAGTCGCCCAGCATATTGCCGACCCCAAGGGTCGGGATCCCGCTAGCGCAACTCGCGCGTCGAACTGATCACGAAAGGTCGAAATAGCCGAGCTTGTACACGACCTGTCCGGTCGCTGCGAACGCTTCTGTGAGAAGTCCGAAGATGCGCTCGCGTTCGGCTCCGGTAGCGCAGTGCCATGCGACGCGGAGGTCGGCGAGCAGGCCGGGCAGGAGCGTGTCGAGGTCGCCGAGGTTGACGGAATGCCGCAATGTGGAGGCCCTCGCGACGTCAGCGGCGAGTTCGTGCTCGGGGCGGGCCAAGCCGCCTCAGCCCCTCCGATCACCGTCCCGCCCAGAAGATCTCAGACAGTCCTCCATGACCAGCTGGCACTGGCAAAGCTGATACGTTCGATGCAGACCGTAAATCGCTCGTGGCTGCGGCGGTGAGTCCGGGGAGGATATGTTTCGGGTGCGTGGTCAACTGCGTCGCCCTACGGCGAAGGTCTGACGTGGTGTTTCGCGCGGAGGTCATCGGTTGCGGTATCGGAGGGGCATGCGCGGCGCTGGCCATGGCGAAAGTCGGTGGCCGCGTGCATGTCTACGAGAAGTCGGCGCTCACGGCCGAGGTAGGCGGCTGGGTCACGCTAGGACCTGCGGCGTCGACCGCGCTCGATCAGATCGGTCTGGGTGAAAAGGTCAGGGCGGCCGGATTCCCGGTCGTCAGTGTCAGCACTGTCGACACGCGCACTGGGCGAGCGAAATCCTTTGCCCGGACCGAGCCGGGTCATCGCTGGTCGAGTATCCATGTGTGGCGCAAGGATCTGTTGGCCTTGCTGCGAGAACGCCTGGAGCAAGAAGACATACCCTGCGATTACGGGACTGGGGGCGACCCCAGCGAGCGCACAGGCGATCTGCTGGTCGGCGCCGATGGCGCTCGTTCAGCTACCCGGCGTTTGCTCGGCAATCCCCAGGAGCCGACGTACACGGGACAAATGATCCGATACGGGCATTGCCCAGTTCCGGTGAGTGGGCTACCGACTGGCGTGCTGCACTTTTGGTCGCACTCGGAGGGTGTAGCGGGGTACGTGGGGGATGACCGCGATGGGTCGTTCTGGTTCAGCAGGCGAAACGCCGATTCCGGGGCTGCGTCGACCGACCCGGACGTGTTTCTCGCGGCGCTGCGGGCAACGCAGGTGGTAGAGGTGCTGGAGCGTTCCGAGGTGAGTGCACCGATCGCGCTGTATGAACTCGAGCCCGAAGGGCGCTGGCACAACGCGGACACCGTCCTGATAGGCGATGCCGCACACGCCGTTTCGCCGTCGGCAGGGCGGGGAGCGACCTCCGCCATCGAGGATGCGATCGTCTTGGCGAAGGCCCTGCGTAGGGCGAATTCCATTGCTGCGGCCCTGGAGTCCTACACGGAGATTCGTCGCCCGATAGCACAAGCGACCTATCGGCCGGGATCGAGAAGGCAGGCTCCACGAGTCTCTCCGGCCGATCTGCAGCTTTGAGGCCCACGGGCGACCGAGAAAATCGCGCGCGGTCGGACGTGTGCTCGGTCCGAATAGGCCGACATAGTTTCTGACCGCCTGGCTCAGACCGGGGCGACCTCCCACCCGAACCCGTCCGGGTCGGCAAAGGTCCCGATTCCGCCGCCGATGACGATCCGGTGCGAGCCGGTGCCCTCCGGTGGGACGCCGGCGTCCTTGGCGGCGGCGCGGCGCCCATAGAGCGCCAGCTTGATCGAGGACGGTGCGGCGTCGAACTCGACGTACTTGCTGCCGAAGCTCTTGGCCACGGTCAGGCCGCGGTCGACGTAGAACTGCTTGGTGGCCTTCACGTTGTCGACGCCGAGGAGCACCACGATATCGTCGACCTCCCGGGTGGCCGGACCAGTGTCCTTCTTCGCCGACGTCGCGATCTTCCAGATCGCCCCGTCCGGAGCCTGGACGACGCCGCCATAGCCCCAGAAGCTCTTCTTGGCCGGCTTCAGCGTCGTCGCGCCCGCGTCGACAGCGGTGCCGATGAGGCTGTCGACGGTGCTCGGCTGAGACACCACGAGCGACAGTATGAAGCCGCGAAAACCGGTCGTCGGCGCATCGGAGGCGCGCACGCGCACCTTGTCGCCGAGGCCGAACGCGGCGGCGTAGAAGGCCGCGGCGGCCGTGGGGTCGGGCACCTCCAGGATGACGGACTCGATAGTGGTCTGATCAGCGGTGATGTTCATGGCAGTAACGCTATGTGCAGTTCGGTGACCGGCGCTTCTCGATTCCTGATCGGTCTGCTCACCTGTTTCGGACGACGGTGACATCCGCTCGGCCGAGTCGAGCCGGTTCAGGCCGGGGTGACGATCTGGATCAGGTTCCCGCAGGTGTCGTCGAAGACCGCCGTGGTCACCGGCCCTGCCGCCAGCGGTTGCTGCGTGAACGTCACGCCCAGCCCGCGCAGCCGCTCGTATTCCGCCTGCACGTCCGTGACCTGGAACGAGGTGGCCGGAATGCCGTCGGCGACCAGCCCTTCCTTGTACGGCTTGACCGCGGGGTGTCCGTCCGGCTCGAGCAGCAGTTCGGTGCCGTCGGGGTCCTCCGGTGAAACGATTGTCAGCCACCGGGCCTCGCCAAGTGGGATGTCGTGCTTCGTGGTGAAGCCGAGTACCTCGGTGTAGAAGTCGAGAGCTTTCTGCTGGTCGTCAACGAACACGCTGGTGATGTAGATCTTCACGGTGCTTGTCCTTTCCTGCTGACCGGCCACCGCTCGAAGATGGCGGCCAAGGGAGTGGTGTCGAGGTGATGGAACTTGTACCGCCCCTGCTTGCGCGTCGTGATCAGCCCGGCCTCCTCCAGCACCGCCAGATGCTGGGATACGGCCTGCCGGGTGAGGCTCAGCTGATGTCGACTCGTCAGGCGGACGCAGATCTCGAACAAGGTCTGACCGTCGCGCTCGGTCAGCTCATCGAGAATGGTCCGCCGGGTGGGATCGGCGAGGGCCTTGAAGATATCGCCCATGAAGCGACAATAGGCAAGCATTCACTTGCCTGTCAATGTCGGTGAGATCTGGTCTACTGCCATCGGTCGGACTCGCTCGGCCGGAGGAATCGATGGACAGTCGCCGCGAACTGCCGCAACTGTTCACCAGCCTCCAAACGGGCCTGCTGTTCAGCACGGGATCCGAGAATGCCGCTCAGGCCAGGTTTCAGGCTGCTGGTTTCACATCGCCTCGCAGCAGTTGGAAGGTCGATACCGGTACGCCTGCTCGCTCACTTTCGGCCACGGCCTGACGCCAATAGGTCAGCACCGTCTGCGCCAACGCCGTATCTACTCCGGCGGCCGTCGCGGTCTGGACGACATGCTGCGCCCCAGCCGCCATCATCCGCAGGTGGGCGACATCGCGCCAACCGCCGGTGGTGGTCATGGCGGCCACCGCGGCATACAGATCCGTCATGTCGCCCATCGATCGTTGCGCGTACGCCAGGAAACGTTCGATCGATTCGCCTGATCGATCGATCATGGCCAGTGCCTGCTCGAACGCGAGCAACCCCGGCAGGAACATCGCCAGGACTGCCTGGTAGTACAGCTGTGCGATTCCCTCGTCCTCGCCGAGATACTCGGGTCGGCCCAGCGGCCGGAGCAGATCGGCACATGCAGCGAAGACATCATGGGGACCGCTGTAGAAGATATAGGCGGCCGAACCGCCGACGCCATCGCTGTCGGCCATGACTCCGCCAGCGAGGAATCGACCGCCACGTGCCCGGATCCATGCCCCGGCTGTGCGTGTGCTTTCCGGCGAGTCCGACGAAAGGTTGACGATCGTCTTGCCCGGCAGTTGCTCGGCCACAGGCTCGAGCACGTCGTACATCGCGGAGTAATCGGTCAGGCTGAAAACAACCACCTCGCTCGCGCTCAAAGCTTGTGCCACGGTATCCGCTCGCATGGCGCCGAATTCCAGCATCGCCGATACTTTTTCGGGGCTGCGGTTCCACACGGTCACCTTCGTGCCGGCCGCACGCAACGACCGGACCATCGCCTGCCCCATCGGACCCAGCCCGATAACCGTCACCGAAACAGCTGACTGAGACATCATTTCGTTCCTTAGAATGCGGTTTTCCAGATCGTGTCTGCGACGGACTCGATGGTGACTGCCGCTGGCCACGTCGGGAAGACCGCACTTCGGGGCCAGGTTACTTACCTCCAGGTTTGGGACAAGGTCAGAATGCCGCGACTTCTACAGCAGTGGCATCGATCACCTATCGATCGCGAGGGGCAACGCCCAATGCCCGTTTTCGCCCCCTCGTCGATCCTTGCCTCGTCGGCAGCCTTCGTCAGTGTGAAAGCGGTGGGCCGCATGGTGCTTCGTCGAGGTGCCGTGTCGTCGAAGCCGGCTCGATCTTCGCGAGCGCGTCGCGTTCCCCGTCCCCTCTTGGCCGCGTCCGGCGCGCGGCCGTCTTCAGCATGCCTGCAACGGTACGATCGCAAAGCTCGAACAACATGCCGGCTCATTCACTCGCTACCGGTGTTCTGGAGACTTCCCAGAAGTCGGCGTAGCGGCCACCGTGGCGCAGCAACTCGTCATGGCTGCCTTCTTCCACGATCCGGCCGGCGTCCAGGAAGACGATGCGGTCGGCGCGTTGGACGGTCCGTAGGCGATGCGCCACCAGCACCACTGTCCGGCCCGCCATCAGGCGCTCGATTCCTTCGTGGACGGCCGCCTCGTTCACCGGGTCGAGTGCTGAGGTCACCTCGTCCAGCAACACGATGGGCGCGTTCTTCAGCAGCGCTCGCGCGATCGAAACGCGTTGGCGCTCACCGCCGGACAGCATTGTGCCGCCCTCGCCGACTTTCGTCGTCCATCCGCCGGGCAGTCGCTCGATCACTTCGTCCAACCGCGCCGCGCTCGCGGCCGCTCGCACTTCGGCGTCGCCTGCGTCGGGACGGCCGAGACGCACGTTCTCCTCGATCGTGCCGTCGAACAGATAGACGTCCTGGAAGACGATGGCGATCTGCTGCATCAGCATTTCGGTGCTGATCGCGCGCACGTCCACACCTCCCACGCGCACCACGCCTTCGTCCACGTCGTAGAACCGCGCGAGCACTTGCAGAAAGGTGCTCTTACCCGCACCCGAGGGACCGACAACGGCAAGCCGCCCTCCCTCGGGCACGGACAGTGACACGTTGTCCACCACCGTGCGGCCGCCATGCCGGAAGGTGACGGACTCGAATTCCAGGTCGTGGCCCGCCGGCTGAATCGGTTCGGGAGCTTCTGGCAGCGGTTCGGTGCGCAACACCGTGTCGAGTCCGGCCAGCCCGGTACGCGCGCCGCGCAGTTGGCCGCCGATTTCCGACAGCGACAGCAGCGGGTCCGCGCAGCGGGCGGTAAGCACCAGGATCGCCAAAACCTCTGCCACACCGATATTCCCGCCGAGCGCGAGGTATGCGCCCAAGGCCAGCAGAGCGGTGAACATCGCCTGCACCGTGAGCGTCAGGCCCACTATGCCGGGCAGTGCCGACAGCATGGAACGGCGGGACGCGCGCTCGAGTTCCGACAGCGAATCGTCGAGCAACCGGAATCGTTCGGCAGTTCGGCCTCCGGCGCGCAGCACCGGCTGGGCCTGCAGGTATTCGATGACTCTCCCCGTGGCCTCCTTGGCGCGTTCGGTACGCTCCGCGTCGGCAGCGGCCATCGACCGTCCCGTCCAGATCTGGATCGCCGCCACGACCGGTACGGCGGCGAGCGCGGCCAACCCCAAATGCCAGTCGAAGGCGAGCATTACGGCAACGATCGTCAGCGGAGTCACGCTGGCGGAGATCAACGGTGCCAGCAGATGCGCGATCACGCTCATCGCCTGCAGCACACCCTCGCTGGCGAGGACCGACACCTCCCCGACACGACCGGCGGTGAACCAGCCGAGGGGCAATCGGGCCAGACGATCGCCGAAACGATGATAGACACCGCGCAGCAGCGTGGTCCCCACGAGGAAACCGGACAGATCGCTGCGATAGCGCAGCGCCGCATAGCCGGCGACCGCCGCCCCGAACGCGATCAGCCAGGGCCAGGCATCTGCGGGCGTGCTCCCGAAAAGTGCGCGCAGCACTGGAAACAGCAGTGCGTAGGACAAACCTTCGGCTACCGAGGTTGCCGTCATCAGGGCCACGGTGCGACGCACGGGCTGGGCGTACTCGTGTCCCAACACGCGCAGCAGCATTCGAATCATCGGGGCTCGTCTCCTTGCAAAGTGTCATCGGCGACGTTCGCGGGCCGCTGCCTGAGCTCACGCCCCAGTACGCCACCGTGGGTTTCGATCTCGTCGGCGAGCACGGATCGATGGGACTGCCAGAATTCGGCGAACCTTCCGTTCCGGGCCAGCAGCTCGGCGGGCTTGCCGCGCTCGACGATCGAGCCGTTCTCCAGCATCACGACGGTGTCGGCGTCGGCGATCGTCTCCAGACGATGAGCGATGACCAGGATCGTGCGATCGCCCTCCAGCGTCGCCATTGCCCGGCGCACCGCCTGCTCGGTGTGCGGGTCGGCGAAGGCGGTCGCCTCGTCGAGCACCAGAATGGGCGCGTCGGCGAGCAGAGCGCGTGCGATCGAAATCCGTTGCGACTCGCCACCGGAAAGCTGTACGTCCGCACCGAGCACCGTGTCGTATCCGCGCGGCAGCTCGAGAATTCGATCGTGAATATTCGCCAGCCGGGCGGCGTGAACCACGTCATCGAGGTCGGCCTGCGGTACCGCCAGTGCGATATTGTCCGCGACCGACGCGCGCAGCAGGCGAACATCCTGGAAGACAAAGGAGACCATCCGGTACAGATCCCGGCTGCCGAGCTCGCGCAGATCGACACCGCCCAACCGGACCGAACCGTGGGTCGGGTCGAAGAACCGCGGCAACAACTGCACCAGCGTGGACTTTCCGCTTCCCGACGGACCCACGATCGCCGTGACCGTCCCGGGCTCGAGCACCAGGTCGATCCCGCGCAGCACCTCGTGATCGACTTCGTACCCGAATCGAACGTCACGCAGTTCCACCCGATGCCCCTGTGGTGTGACCGGACGCGAAGGCTCCGATAGCGGTTGCACCTCGAGCACTTCCCGGATCCGGCCGACCGCGCGCCGGGCGGCCTGCAGATCGTCGAAGCCGTGGCCCAGCGCCGCCACCGGAGCGGTCAGGCCCAGGCCCAGCAGCAGGAACGGCAGCAGATCCGCCGGGGCCAGAGAACCGTTCGTGATCAGAACCGTGCCGCCGATCAGCACGACCAGCAGCACGAACGGCGGTGACAGCACCACCTGCATTCCCGCGGCGATTCCGGCGAGACCGTGCACCATGCGGAGAAAGGAGTCCGCGAAATCGTCTGCGGCCGTGCGGAATTTCCGGTGAGCGCGCTCGCCCGAGCCGAACGCCTTGACCACCGAGATTCCCTGCACGAATTCGACGGCCGCACTCGCAATCCGGCTCATCCCCGCATCGAATTCCTTCTGCTCGCGCAGCCGGGCCGGGGTCATCATCAGGGGAACCAGCGCCACTGCCAGCACCACCGGTACCAGCGTGATCAGCGTGAGCCGCCAGTCGATGGCGAACAAGTAGATCAGCGACACCAGCGGCACCACGAATGCGGCGACGAGCTCGCCGGGGGTGTGGGCGATGAACGGGTGCACGGCACTCACGTCCTTACCCACGATCTTCGCCAGCTCGCCGGTGCGGCGCCGGGCGAACCAGCCGATCGGTACACGCCCCAGTCGAGCGGCCAGTTGCCTGCGAAACGACAGTTGCACCCGGCTGTCGAGAAGATGTCCGATTCCGGACGACGCGGCGGTGAACAGCAGCCGGACGAACAAGCCGACCGCACCCGCGACCACGACGATCCGGACATGACCGTGATCGATGGGACCCGGCGACAACAGAGTTCGACCCAATTCGACAACCGCGAGCAACGGCGCGAGACCAGCGACAGCGCCGATGATCTGCAGGACGACAACGGCGGCGAAACCGCCTAGATAAGGGCGCAGCAATGCTGCCACGCTCGGTTCTACCGAGGAATCGACGTCTGCTGGGGGTGGTGTGGACTGCTCCCTCGCCTCGGCAAGGTCGATAGTCGTCATCGTTCTCCTGTCTTCGTCGATTTCGCCGCGGCTACGTCGCGGCCAGTTCGAGTGCGGTCTCGTGCGCCCCTGAATCGAGCCAGCCGGAAGCCGGTGAGCCGGGTGGTTGCGGTGACGACGGCGAGGACAACCGGCGGTGCCATCGGGTCTCCTGTGGATCGAGAGCGATCTTGACAGTGGCAAGATAGGGTGGTGGGCACGAACTTGTCAATGTCTAGATATTCGGACGGCTCGCATCCCCGACGAGGGCGCGGCGCAGGGCAGCGGCGAGTTCGGCATTCTGCCGCTGTGACACCTCGGCGGACAGGATCGCCTGCGATCCGTGGAACGTGCCGGGCCACTGATGCAGCTCGACCGGCACTCCCGCCTGCATCAAACGCAGTGCGTAGTCGATGTCTTCGTCGCGGTTCGGGCAGAACTCCGCGGTGGCGATGTAGGCGGGTGGCAGGCCGGACAGATCGGTGGCCCGCGCCGGGGCGGCGTACGGCGTGGCGGGCGTGGAACCCAGGTAGTGCCCCCACATTTGGGCGACTTTGCCGCGAGTCAGGAACGGCGTATCGGTGAAATGCCGCGCCGACCATGTCTGCTGCCGGTCGTCGAGGACGGGTTGGTTGAGCAGCTGGAAGCGGATCGGCGGCCCTTGCTCGTCACGCGCCCGCAACGCCACCGCGGCCGCGAGTCCCGCGCCGGCGCTGTGGCCTCCGATCGCGATCCGCGCCGGATCGATGCCGAGTTCGGCCGCGTGCTCGGCCGTCCAAGTCAGCACCGCGTAGATGTCGTCATGCGCGGCGGGGAAGGGGTGCTCGGGCGCCAGGCGGAAGTCCCCCGAGATCACCGTCGTTCCGGAGTTGTCGGCGAGCAGCGTGGCCCACGGATGTTCGGTGTCCAAATCGCCCATGACGAATCCGCCGCCGTGCAGCCACAGGATGGCTCCCCGCGCCCCGTGCGGCCGATAGATCCGTATCGGCACATCGGAATCCCCTGGGACCGTGCAATTTTCGATCTCCAGGTTCGCGGTGTCCGGTACCGGTATCGCGGCGGCCAACTCGGCGAGGTTCGCGCGGGCGGTGATCGGGTCGCCCAGGTCGGCCGGGGGGAACATCGGGACGAATGCTTCGAGTTCGGGATCCATGATCATGCCGTTGATGCTCGCGCCGATCAGGCATGCTCCGCTTCCGGCGACGGGAGTCGCTGTCTACGTGAATTCGCGTACGAAGATCGCGATCGGCTGCGACGGTCGTCGTAGCCGATCGGTCGTTGAACGGACACCGGGCACACCCAAACGTGCACAGCCGCAACGCATGGTTAGTTCGGCGCGCAGTTGCGGCTACGGGGTGAAATCACTCAGCCCGGTCTGGTAGGCGATCACGACCAGCTGCGCGCGGTCGCGCGCACCCAGCTTCACCATCGCGCGGCTGACATGCGTGCGTGCGGTGGCCGGGCTGAGAAACAACGCGGCACCGATCTCGTCATTGCTCATGCCCTGCCCCACCAGTGCCAGCACTTCGCGCTCACGGTCGGTCAGTACCGCGAGCCGGTCCTCGGCGGACTTGGCAGCCCTGCGCTGCGCGGTGAATTGACTGATGAGGCGGCGGGTGATCCGGGGTGCGAGCAGCGCGTCACCGGCGGCGACCACCCTGATGGCGTGCAAGAGTTCGGCCGGGCCCGCGTCCTTGAGCAGGAACCCGCTCGCTCCCGCCTGCAAGGCATCGAAGACGTTCTCGTCGGTGTCGTAGGTGGTGAGGATAAGGACCTTGACCCGATCCATCCCGTTGGCCTCGGCGATCTGCGCGGTGGCGCGTATTCCATCCAGCCGTGGCATGCGGATGTCCATGAGGACGACGTCGGGGCGGGTGGCGCGGGCAAGTTCGACAGCTTCTGCGCCAGTGGTGGCTTCACCGACCACCGTGATGTCGTCTTCCAGGTCGAGCAGAACTTTGAAGCCGGAACGGACCAGACGTTCGTCGTCGGCGAGCAGCACCTTGATCGGTGGCGTGGAGTTCACGAGCGCGATCCGACCGGGGCCAGGGGAAGCCGGGCGGTGACCTCGAACCCGCCATCGGGATGCGACGTCGCGTCGAGTTCACCGCCGAGCAGTTGGCAGCGTTCGCGCATTCCGACGATGCCGCGGCCGGTAGTGGGGGAGTTGCCGGTGTGAACCGGGACGTGAGTGGAGCCGCGGCGGCCCTCGTCGGTCACCCGTATCCGCAAGGCGTCGATGCCGGGTTCGAGTGCCACCGTGACCCGGGTCGGGCCGACGTGCCGGATCACGTTGGTGATCGACTCCTGCACAATGCGGTACGCGGCGCTGCCCACCGCGCTCGGTAGCGGCGTCACCGGCGAGGTCTGCTCGAAAGCGATGTCGAGCCCGGCAGCACGGGCCTTGCCGACGAGTTCGTCGATCTGACCGAGGCCGGGATAGGGTTCGCGGTCATCGCCATCGCGCAGGACACCGAGGATGGCGCGCATCTCGCGCAGTGCCCGCGAACTGGTCTGCTCGATGGTGCGCAGTGCTTCGCGGGCCTGTTCCGGTCGCTTGTCGAGCACGTGTGCGGTGACGCCGGACTGCACGTTGATGATGGCGATCGCGTGGGCGACGGTGTCGTGGACTTCGCGGGCGATCCGGAGCCGTTCGGCGTCGACCCGCGCCCTGGCTTCTTCGTCGCGGGACCGTTCCGCCAGTTCCGCCCGTTCTTGCGCGTCCGCGGCGATGACCCGGCGGGATCGGACGGATTCACCGAGTATCGTGCTGATCACCGACGCGCCGATCCGGAAGAACACCCATCCGATGGCCACGACCGGCTCGACATCCGCTCCGGCGATCAGCCAGCCGATGGCGAGGACCGTGATGCCCGCACCAGCGATCATCAGCGATCGCCGCCCGTCGCCATAGGCGGCGAGGGTGTACAGGGCGACGAAGAGTGCGAGATAGGAAGCCCGGTCGGGGAAGTCGAGACCGAAATAGATGAGGCTGGCCACCGCCGTGACCAGGAACACCAGGACAGGCTGCCTGCGGCGCGCGGCGACGGCCACGCCACTCACGATCAGCAGGGCATATCCGAGGCCCGAGACCGGCTTCGGGACCGGCTCGAGCGGCACCGGGATCACGGCACTCTGAACCTGGATCGCGGTAACGAACAGCGCCAGCAGGACATCCGGGAACCAGGCAGGCCGACGCGAGAACCAGGCGGACAGCTGCCGCGACGCCGCCCGTTGAACCATGCCGTGAGAGTACGGCATCCGCGACTGCCCGCGCTCCTGCCCGGGCGCGCGATCGGCTACGACGACGGGCGCAGCCGATAGCGATTCCCATAGGCGTATCCACGTAGACAGCGACTCTGATCACATCCCCGGACACCTCGCACCGCCCCCGTCGGCGGGCGGCACGACCGAATTCGAGATGTCGCGACCCCGCCCGTTGAACCATGCCGTGAGAGTGTGGCATTCGCGGATGCTCACGTTCCCTCCCGGGCGCGCTGCTGATCGCGCTGGTGCTCTCGACACCGAACCCGGTCGAGGAACCGGACGCTGATTCGGGCGGGCCGGAGGTTTCGCGCCGTCGCTTCCTCGGCGTTGCCGGTGGTGTGGTTGTGCCACAACCGGTCTCTGTCGTAGGCGCGCAGGTGGTCGCGGGTCTGTTCGCCGGGCTTTCGCTCATCAGCGGTAGCGAGGCATCCGGCCGTCGTCGCCCGCCTGCGCGAGGCGGTCGACCTGCGCCGTCGGCGGATTGCTGGTCGCGCGGTACGCCGGACGCGACCTCGAAGTACCGGCAGTGACTCCGGTCATATCGCGTGTCGTGCGGCTGTCGCGACCTGGCCGATTACCTGAACGTATGTAACTGACCTGAAAAGTGCGTACTTGTCGCAATGACTCGGAGGCACAGAGAATCGGTCCGCATTTGTCTGGGATTGGAGTCGCAAATGATCGATCGGGAACGCACCCCGGTGACCGTGCTCGGCACCGGTTCGATGGGCCGCGCGCTCGCCGAAGCCTTCCTCGCGGCAGGGCATCCGACCACAGTGTGGAACCGCAGCCCGCACCGGGCGGCTCCGTTGGTGGCCGCGGGCGCGAACCAGCGACTCGCCATCGCCGATGCCGTCGCCGCCAGCCCGGTGATCATTGCGTGCATGACCACATTCCGAGCTACCCACGACAGCCTGGCTTCGGTGGGACTGGCGCTCAGCGGATGCACGCTCATTACCCTCAATAGCGGAACGCCCTCGGACGCACGCGAATTCGCGCAATGGGCAGCCGACCAGGGGACGCGCTTCCTCGGCGGCGCGATCAAGAACGTGCCTTCGGCCGTGGGCAAGCCGGACACGTTGCTGTATTTCGGCGGTGAGCAGGCCGTTTTCGACGAGCACGTGGAAACGCTGCGGGCGCTCGGCGGCGACCTCGTGCACCTGGGCGGCGAACCCGATCTGGCCGCTCTCTACGAATCCGCCGTTGGCGCTACTTTGCTGCCCGCATTGCTCGGCTTCTTCGAAGGCGCGGCGATACTGGCCGCGCGCGGTCTGGCCGCCCGCACGATGGTGCCCTATTCGGCCAAGTGGCTACAGATGATCGAGTCGCTATTGCCGGTCATGGCCGAGGAGATCGATGCCGGGGACTACACCCACCTCGGCTCTTCGATCGCACTGTTCCACGCCGCAATCGGCAATGATGAGCAGCTCGGGACGGAGTCCGGTGTCGACATGTCCTGGCACGCGCCCATGCACCACCTGCTGCGCCGAGCGGTCGCCGAGGGCCGGGGCGAGCAGAGCATCACGGCACTGATCGAGCTGCTCGCAAACCCGGCCACGCAGCGATAGGCCCCGCAGGGCGGCGACACCCGGCACTCTCCCGCAGCCGATGGGTCTGCTTGGTCGCAACAGATCCGTGCCGTGGCGCTCGGCCGCCGTGACGCCGCTCGGGTATTTTCCGCCGCTCTGAACGCGTTGGCGGATTACCGCCAATTGACTTGACGGATGGCATATTGAGATGCCCGTACTACTACGGGAAGACCGGTTGGCATTCCCATCTCTGGGATTAGCTGTTGTTGGGGTCGAGCCACCCCTTGGTTAATCCTCTTACTGTAGAGACTGGACGGTCTCTACAGGTGAAGCGTCAACCGAAACCGGGGCAGTCCCCAGCGGTAAACACCAGGTCTCGGGTGATGCACCATATGCTCGGCAACGGAAGACCCCATGCGGCAGCACATCGCATCCACACACCAGCCGCTCCTGGCGGCCCCGCCGATGATCGCGGCCACGCCCGAAAAGCTGGACGCGTCACCGACATCGGTGGTCGGCGACCTTCTCGGTGAGGCGCGGGCGGCCGTCGCGCCGGCCCTGCGTGCCGCGATCGATACACTGCCGGACGGCATCGGTCAGGTCGCCGCCTATCACTTCGGCTGGTCAGAGGCGGACGGCACCGCCCGTGACAGTGGGGGCTCCTGGGGCAAAGGCCTGCGATCGGCGCTGGTGCTGGCCTGCGCGCAATCAGTCGGTGGTCGCGCGGAAGAGGTGGTACCCGCCGCGGTCGCGGTGGAGTTGATGCACAACGCCAGTCTCATCCACGACGATCTGATCGACGGCGACGCCCTGCGGCGGCACCGGCCCGCGGTCTGGACGGCGTATTCCCCCACCACCGCCATCCTCGCCGGTGACGCCCTGCTTGTCGCCGCCATCCGAGCCCTGCTGAGAAGTTCACCGCGGCACGCTGCGAAAGCGATCGACAGTTTGACCAACGAAGGCCTGCAGCTCATCGAGGGCGAACTGGTCGATACTTCGTTCGAGACGCGTCGCGGCGTGTCCGTGGCCGAGTGTTTGAAGATGACGCAGGACAAGACCGCCGCGTTGCTGAAATGCGCATGCGCGCTGGGGGCCCGCCTCGGTGGCGCGGCCGAGGATCGCATCGAAGCGCTCGGACAGTTCGGACGCGATATCGGTATGGCGTTCCAGGCGGTCGACGATCTGCTGGGTATCTGGGGCATGTCCGAGGTCACCGGCAAGCCCGCGCTGGCCGACCTGCGTCGCCGTAAACAGAGCCTGCCCGTTGTGGTTGCGCTGCAAGCCGGTACCCCGGAATCGGCTGAGCTGGCTGCCATCTACTCCGGGGACCAGCCGCTCACCGAGGACCAAGTTCAGCGGGCCGCCGAATTGATCGAAGCGACCGGTGCCCGTCGTTGGGTACGCGACTACGCAAACGAGCAGATCGCCTCTGGGCTCGAGCATTTGGATCGAGCCCAACCCACCGCTCATGGACGCGACCGGCTCATCGCGCTCGCGGGCCTTGTCATCGACCGCACCGCCTGAGACACCCCGAAGTTCGGAGGAATTCATGACCGCGACGCAGCCTGTCGACATGTCCACGGCCCAACGTCCGGCGGTTCAGCCGCTGCCTCGCGAGGTCGCGGTGTACTGCCCGTTCCCTCTGCGATCACATCCGTTCGACACCCGAGCCATCGACGATCAAGCGGTGATGTGGTGTCTCGACCAGAGCCTGTGCGAGCCCGGCAGTATCGCGACTCGGATGGCGTGCGCGGCAGGGATCGCCCCGGCGCTACCGCACGCCCCTGACTCCACGATCCTTGCCGCGACGAAGTTGTTTTACTGGGGTACGCAGCTGGATGACCATTGGGATGCGCACCCTCACTTGGAGCTGATCGTCGCGCACGCCGGTGTCCTTCATGCGGTGATGACCGACGGGCCCGACGTGCCGCTGCCACCCGGCGATCGGTTGGCGGCCGCGCTGCGGGACCTGCGCGGCCAGCTCGAGACCGTGCTGACCGACACCGAGATCCTCTGGTTCCGGACGGAATTCGCGGCGTGGCTGAACGGGCAGCAGCATTACACCGCGCTGCAGCGACAGACGACGCCGCCGAGCCTCGGCCAGTACATGCGGATGCGGTGGGCGAAATCCGGTGTCGGCACGCTGCTGCCGTTCACCCCGGCGACCATGGGCTGCCGGCTGTCGCCTCGTGCACTCGACGACCCGCCGGTGCATGCGTTCGTCAAGGCGACGATGATGGCCACCGCTCTGCTGAACGACCTCTACAGTGCCGCCAAGGAGCGCAGCGCCGGGACCGCCACCACGAATCTGATCGCCATCCTCACCCACGACCATGATCTCGAACCCGCGGCCGCGGTGATGGAGACCTGGCGACTGTACGAACGGACTGTGGCCCTGGCGTGGCATCTGCAGCAGCAGCTGCGCACCGACCCGCGTCCGGCCGTCGCCCGGCTGGCGGCCGACCTGCCCAATTGGATCCCCGCGGGCATCCACTGGGCGGCGACGACCCCCCGCTATCACCAGCACACCGACAGCACGCCGACGAGTTTCACACCTGCGCAGGTCGTTCTCTCCGACACCCCGGCCCTGGCCGATCCCGACGACCTGACGCCACCCCCGTATCCGGAGATCGCGGGGTGGTGGAGATACGCGACATCAGGCGGGCGCCGGCGATGAGCGAGACCACGACTGTGTTGCTGGCGTCGCCGCGCAGCTACTGCGCGGGCGTGGAGCGGGCGATCGAAACCGTCGAGCGTGCCCTGGCGAACGCGAGCGGCCCGGTGTACGTCCGTAAGCAGATCGTGCACAACCGGCACGTCGTCGACACCCTCGCCGCGCGAGGCGCCATCTTCGTCGATGAGCTCGACGACATCCCCGATCCAGCGCCTGACGACGCCGTAGTGGTGTTCTCCGCGCACGGTGTGTCCCCGGCGGTGCGAGCAGAAGCCGACCGCCGCGGTCTCACGGTCATCGACGCGACCTGCCCGCTGGTCCGGAAAGTCCATCACGAAGCGGAGCGATTCGCCCGCCGAGGCGACCGGATCGTCCTGATAGGTCATGCGGGGCACGAGGAGGCAGTGGGCACGCTCGGGGTCGCGCCGGACGCCACGGTGCTCGTGCAATCAGCTGAGGACGTCGCAGCCCTCGAGCTGCCCGCCGACACCCCGGTTGCGGTGCTGACACAAACGACGCTCGCCGTCGACGAGACCACCGCGGTGATCGAGGCGCTGCGGGCACGCTACCCCGGGCTGAAAGAGCCGCCGTCCGAGGACATCTGCTACGCCACCACCAACCGGCAGAACGCCGCGCGCGCGGTCATCGACGATGCGGACGTTTTGCTCGTCATCGGATCCTGCAACTCCTCCAACTCCCAGCGCCTGGTCGAACTTGCCCGCCGCTCAGGCACCGCCGCGTACCTCATCGACGACGCCAGCGACATCGAGCAGGCGTGGCTCGAGCACGCCGAAACCATCGGTGTGACCGCCGGCGCTTCCACCCCGCCCGGACTCGTCGGCCAGGTCGTCGACGCGCTGCGCGCCCGCGGACCCGTACACGTGGTCGAACGCGAAATCGCCACGGAGACGATGCGTTTCACGCCGCCGCGACAGCAGCCGAGCCCCAAGCAAGAGAGGCCGTCATGACCCGGCCGGACGCCACCCCGGCGGCGCCGGGTGTGCTGGCTTCTCTCGCGGGGCCGGAGGACATCGCCGGACTCGACTCTGCGCAGTTGCGTGTGCTGGCCGACGAGGTTCGCGCGCGCCTCATTCAGACGGTTGCCTCCACCGGCGGACACCTCGGCGCCTCGCTCGGCACGGTAGAGCTGACTATTGCCCTCCACCGGGTCTTCGACTCCCCCCGCGATCCGATCATTTTCGACACGGGACATCAGGCGTACACGCACAAGATGCTGACTGGCCGCGCGGGGCAATTCCACACGTTGCGCAGGCGGGGTGGGCTGTCGGGGTATCCCAGCCGCGCCGAGTCACCGCACGATTGGCTGGAGTCCTCGCACGCCTCGGTGAGTATCGCCCGCGCGCACGGCCTCGCCCGCGGATTTCACCTGCTCGGCGACACCGGCCGTCGAGTGGTCGCCGTCATCGGTGACGGCGCACTCACCGGCGGCGTCGCCTGGGAAGGCCTCAACATCCTGGGCGCCGACGCCCTGCCATTGGTCGTCGTCGTCAACGACAACGGCCGCAGCTACGATCCGTCCGTTGGCGAGCTCGCCGCCCATCTCGCGCAACTACGTCGCGGGAACTCCGGGAACCGAAACTTCTTCGAGCTCATGGGATTCGAGTACGTCGGGCCGGTCGACGGCCACGACCTCGACGCCATCACCACCGCGCTGACGCGCGCGCAGAAAGCGAAGCGACCGATCGTCGTCCACGCCATCACCGAGAAAGGCAAAGGGTACGGGCCAGCCGAGAACGACGCCGCCGACCGGATGCACGCCTGCGGGGTAATCGACCCAGCCACCGGCAAACCGACCACACCCCCGGCGCCGACGTGGACCGACGTGTTCGGCGAAGAGCTTGCCGCGCTCGCCGACAGCAACCCCACGATCGTCGCCGCAACGGCGGCGATGCGGTTGCCGACCGGGTTGGGCGCACTGTCGGCCGCGCATCCGCACCGCGTCTTCGACTCCGGGATCGCCGAGCAGCACATGCTGGCGGCCGCCGCGGGCATGGCCAGCAGCGGCCTGCACCCGGTAGTCGCGCTGTACTCGACATTCTTGCCGCGCGCGCTCGACCAAATCCTCTACGACGCCGGCCTGCACGAGGCAGCGGTCACACTGGTGCTCGACCGGGCCGGGATCACCGGCCCCGACGGGCCGAGCCATCACGGCCTGTGGGACCTGACGCTGCTCAGCAGCGTCCCCGGCATGCGGATCGCCTGCCCCCGCGACCCCGACCGCCTCCGGACATTGCTGCGCGAAGCGATCGACATCCCCGGGCCCACCGCACTGCGCTTCCCGAAATCCGCCGTCGATCAGACCATTCCGGCCGACGCACGGATGGACGGGCTCGACATCCTCTACCGCAGCCCACACCTGCCCCTCGACATCCTGATTGTCGCGGTCGGTGTCATGGCCACACCATGCGTCGCCGCGGCCGCCGACCTCACCGCTCGAGGAATCGGAGTCACGGTTGTCGATCCACGCTGGGTGACGCCTGTCAACCCGGCGCTGGTCGGGCTCGTCGCCCGCCACCGCGCCACCGTGACCGTCGAGGACGGCCTGGTCGAGGGCGGCATCGGCGCCCGCCTCGTGCACGCCGTCGCCGAACGATCCTCCCGCTCGCCTGTCGCGATCCGAGCCCTCGGCGTACCCACCGGTTACCTCCCGCACGCGAGTCGGACCGAGCTGCTGTCCCACTGCGGGCTCACCAGCACCGGCATCGCCGACGGCTGCCGCACGCTGCTGGAGGCGCTGCCCGACTACACCCCGGCGCCCCCGCCCGCCGTCACCTGGAGTGCGCCATGACCACGCATGCGCCGGTCCATCTTCCTGTCCCCACCACACCCCGCCCGACTCTGCGGCCCCGGCGTAAGACCCGCCAGCTGATGGTGGGCAATGTCGGAGTGGGCAGTGATCACCCGATCTCGGTGCAGTCCATGACCACGACCAAGACGCA
>NZ_JBFAYO010000018.1:113541-174393 GCF_040681325.1 Nocardia sp. NPDC051787 | reverse complement strand
TGCGTCTTGGTCGTGGTCATGGACTGCACCGAGATCGGGTGATCACTGCCCACTCCGACATTGCCCACCATCAGCTGGCGGGTCTTACGCCGGGGAGCGAGCACGGCCGCGGGAGCGGTCGGCATCCCCAATCCGATTGTGCTGGTCACCTTCGGCTGCCTACTTTCGTCGTGTCCGGCCCATTCGGTGCCGAGTCTAGCCTTGGCGCACCGCGGCCACCCTGTGACAGCAGCGACAAACGCTTCCCCGGCCGACCGCGACAGAATACGTCGCGAACCGCATTCCCCGGCCGCCGCCCCCGGTCAGAACAGGGATACGGCAAAAGTTCTGTCAAGCGGTGTCATATACCAAATGCCGCAGATAACGGTCCGGTTCAGCAAGAAAATCCCTTGTCAGCCGAACCGGCAGTGCGTCGTCGTAGGCAACCGTCTCGATCGAGCCGTCATCGGCGATCTGATAAATCGTTGCTCCGGGCAACGCCAGCAAGATGGGCGAATGGGTCGCCACGACGATCTGGCACCGTTGAGCGACCAGTTCCGACAGTCGAGCAAGCACCGCCATGCAACCCCGGGGCGACAACGCCGCCTCGGGTTCGTCCAGCAGATACAGCCCATCCGGGTAGAAACGGTGCCGCATCACGTCCACGAACGACTCGCCATGAGAGCGTTCGTGCGGCGAGACCCCGCCGAAGGCCGCCAACTGCTGCGGACCGAGAATTTCCGTTGCGGTAGCCAGGTTGTAGAAAGACTCGGCGCGCAGAAAGAACCGGCTGCGCGGTTTCCTCGTGTCCCACCGCACAACAAGATGCTCGCCCAGCGACGACTCACTCGAGCGAGTGGCGAAGCGGTAATTCTGGCTGCCGCCCTCCGCATTCATCCCGGCGGCCACCGCAATCGCCTCGACCAGGGTCGACTTCCCGCTGCCGTTCTCGCCTACCAGGAAGTTCACGCCGGGCGCCAACTCCAGTCCACCGGATCGATCGAGATGCGTCACCACAGGCAGGCAGAACGGGTACTCGTCCGAGCGACTGTCCGGCTCCAGCCGTACTTCACGGATATACCGGCGAGCTCCGAATTCTCTGGGCACGGCTCACAGTCTCCGTTGCTCGCCGGTTTTCCCACTCATCGAATCGGTCAATCCCGCGTCCGGGTGCACATGGGGCGACCGTCCGAGCAGGTCATGGAAACAACCTGATCGGATTGACGATGTCGGCGGCCAGGGTGAGCAGCATGTAGGCGCCGCCTATCACCACGAACACGTAGGTCACCGGCAGCAGCTTCAAGTAGTTGACCGGCGCACCGGGTGCCAGACCCTTCCAGCCGCGAATGGTGTTGCGGATCTTCTCGTAGATCACCACCGCGATGTGGCCGCCGTCCAGCGGCAGCAGCGGGAGCAGGTTGAAGACGCCCAGAAAGAAGTTCAGGCTGGCCAGCACCAGGATGAACATGTTCCAGTAGCCGCGTTCGGCGGTCTCGCCGCCGATCTTGCTGGCGCCGTACACGCTGACCGGGGTCTCCGGATCGCGTTCGCCGCCGGTGACGGCGACCCACAGCGAGGAGACCTTGGCGGGCATCTGGGCCAGCGAGTCCACGGTGCGCACGAACATGTCCCCCGTGAACGCGCCCGCGGCGGGAATCGCGGCCAGCACGTTGTACTGCACGGGGTCGTAGCGATCCGGCGCCACACCGACGGCGCCGACCTCGCGTCCCGCGCCACCGTCCTCGGGGTAGCGCATCACCCGCTCCGGGGTGACGGGAATGGTGACGGTCCGGCCGTCACGCTCGATGAGATAGGTGAACGGGCCCGTCTGCTTCTGGGTTTCGGCCTGGAACTGCTTCCAGGTGTCCACTTTGACGCCGTTCACCTCCTTGACGATGTCGCCACGCTGCAATCCGGCTCGCTGCGCAGGGCCGGTGCCGGTGCACGGCACGGTCGAACCATCCGGATTCTGCTGCGGCACGCAGCTCATCGAGCCGAGCGCGGTGGCGGGTGGCTCGGTCAGGTTCGGCAGCCCCCAGCCGACGGCGAGCACCACGATCAGGATGAAGCCGAGCACGAAGTTCATCGCGATGCCGCCGGACATGACCAGCAGCCGCTTCCAGGTGGCCTGGCGGTACATGGCGCGGTCGAGCTCCTCCGGGCGCAGCTCGTCCAGCGCCGTCATGCCCGCGATATCACAGAAGCCGCCGAGCGGGAGCGCCTTCAAGCCGTATTCGGTTTCGCCGCGGCGGAACGAGAAGATGCGCGGCCCGAAGCCGATGAAATATCGCCGCACCTTCATTCCGGTCGCCTGGGCGGTCCACATGTGCCCACATTCGTGCAGCGCGATCGACAGCGTGATGCCGAGCGCGAACAGCACGAATCCCAACGCGAACACCATTTGCTCTACAGCCCTCCTGCGTTTGCGCAGCTCGAATATCCCGCACGCACGCGTCCGCTCCTGGCCGCGAGCACTCTGACCACCCTAACCGGACACCGGCCGACCTGGTGTCTTCAGTGTGCCAGGACGCGGTCGCTCCGCGCGTCCGATCCGGCCGCCTGGGTCAGCCGCGGACCCGGGCGGCGGCGAATTCCCTGGCCCAGGCGTCGGCGGCGAGGACCTCGTCGAGCGAATCCGGCTCGGTGCGCCACTGCTCGGCCGCCTCTACCGCGGCGGCCACCGTCCGCACGATCTCCGGGAAGCGGATGGCGCCGTCCAGGAAAGCCTGCACCGCCACCTCGTTCGCGGCGTTGTAGACCGCGGTGACGCTGCCGCCCGCCTGCCCGGCCGCGCGGGCCAGCTCGACGGCCGGGAAGACCTCGTTGTCGACCGGCTCGAACGTCCACGTAGACGCGGTACCGAAATCGCATGCCGCGGCTGCGCCGGGCACGCGGTCCGGCCAGCCGAGGGCCAGCGCTATGGGCAGCTTCATGTCCGGCGGGCTGGCCTGGGCGAGCGTGGAGCCGTCGGTGAAGGTGACCATCGAGTGCACGATCGACTGCGGGTGCACGGTGACGTCGATGCGGTCGTAAGGGATCCCGAACAGCAGGTGCGTCTCGATCAGCTCGAGTCCCTTGTTCACCAGCGAGGCCGAGTTCAGCGTGTTCATCAGGCCCATCGACCAGGTGGGATGGGCCTTGGCCTCGGCGGGATCGACCGATTCGAGCATTTCCGCGGTCCAGCCACGGAACGGGCCGCCGGACGCGGTCAGCACCAGCCGATCGACCTCGTCGGCGCGCCCGCCGCGCAGGCACTGCGCCAGCGCCGAATGTTCGGAGTCGACCGGGACGATCTGGCCGGGGGCGGCGGCGCGTGTCACCAGGGAACCGCCGGCGACCAGGGATTCCTTGTTCGCCAGGGCCAGGCGGGTGCCCGATTGCAGGGTGGCGAGGGTGGGTTCCAGCCCGAGCGAGCCGACCAGGGCGTTGAGCACGACGTCCGCCTCGGTGCGACGCACCAGCTCGGTCACCGCCCCTGGACCGCCCAGGGCCAGGTCCAGCTGCCGCGCCGCGGACGGATCGGCGACGGCGACGTTGCGCGTGCCGGTGGCCGCCATCTGGGCGGCGAGCAGTTCGGTGTTGCCGCCGCGCGCGGCCAGCCCGACCACCTCGAAGCGGTCGGGATTGGCGGCGATCACCTCGAGCGCTTGGGTCCCGATGGATCCGGTGCTGCCCAGCAGCAGGACTCTGACGATGTCGGACACGACCCCATTCTGTCCTACCGCCGAAACGCGTTAGACGGGCGCGGGGCTGTGCCGATCCTCGGCATGAGCGGAGCCCTCCGTGGTCACGCTTCGCTGCCTCCTCCGGGCCTGACCGCTCACGCCTGCGCCTCGCTGGCGCTCGGCTCCGGCATGCGCGGTGCGCGCTGTGTTGATGATTCGCTCGCTGCGCTCGCTCATGCCGGCTTACAACGACGCACCGTCGTATGTCACGATATGCGGCAGTAGCTCATCGAGTGCGTACCGGAAACCTGGTACAGGAAACAGCTAAGGAGCGATCGTGGCCGCCACGGAACTCGAACCCGCCGACACCGAGCGCGGCATCGTCACTCGCGTGGATCCCGCCGAAGTTCCCTCCGCCGCCTGGGGTTGGAGCGGCGAGTCGCGTCGCACCTTCCGGATCGCGGGCTGGATCGTCGCGCTGATCCTGGTGGCCATGCTGGTCGGCAACCACAGCGGCCAGGTCGAGAACCTCTTCCTCGTCGGTTTCGCCGTCTCGATCGTGGGCATCTTGATTCGCGACTCGTGGTTGCAGCGCAAGCCGCGCTAGTTCCACTACGAAAAGTCTTCTCACACAATTTCATTCGGCCTGTACCGACGGGCCGTGTCCTGGTACCGTGCGCGTCCGGGGTCCGCGTCTCAGCTAGGCGCGCTGACCCCGGTTTCCGTTCCCACAATCTTTAGGACGCAATGATCAAGACCTGTTCCGCCGCCCTGCTCGCGGCGAGCGCCATCGGCTCCCTGCTCCTGCTGCCCGCGGCGCCCGCCCACGCCCAGTCACCGGCATGCGGCGCGGCCATCGCCGCGATCAACGCCGCCATCGACCAGTCGGGTGGCAACCTCGACGCGACCGTGCAGCAGTCCCTCGCCGCCGAGCTCTCTGCCATCGACGCCGAAGGCGCGGAGAAGGACGCCATCGTCGCGTACGCCAACGCCCTCACCGACGACAAAGTCGCCAATATGGACGCCGCGACCGACGAACTCAACCGGGTCTGCAAAGGCTTCTGATCGCGGGGCGGCGCCGACCCGTCTGGTTCGCGCCGCCGATCAGGACGAGTTTCGTCCCGCACGAATCCGACGCACTCCGGACTTCGCCGAGAGCCCCACCCGCGCCGGAACGAACGCACACTCGGTCTCCGCTCGTCTTCTGGCCCGGGCACGGCGGGCGAACGTGCCAGCAGCAGGAGGGCATCACCACCGCGCAGCGGCAACAGGCAGCTCGAGCAGCGGCAACGTGCGAGGGAAATGGGCGCGGTTGCCCAACTCGTCCGCCAGGGTCGGCACCCTGTCGGCTGCACAGGCAACCGGCGCCAGCCGTGGCGACTCGGTCAGCGGCGGGGCCCGCGAGCGGCGGCACCGGTTCGGTCGCCGATCCCGCGTCGAATTCCGAGCGGCTCCCGGCGAGCTGGATCCCGGCTACCGCCCTCGTCGCCGGGCGGGCTTCTTCGCGGGGTTCGGACGGCCGCCCCTGCGTTCGGCCGGGGACTTCTTCTGCGGCTGCGCGTTCTTCGCCCGGGCAGGTGCGCGCGAGCTGCGCTCGGACCGGCCGCGAACCACACCGATGAACTCCTCGACCAGGTCGGTGGTGCCGTCCGCGGGCCAGGCGAGGGCGATCTCCGTCTCGGGAACATCGACCAGCGTGCGGTAGACGAGGTCGCGGCGGTGGTGCAGGCGGGCGAGCGAATGCGGCACGATGGCCGCCCCACCCGCCGCGGCGACGAGTTCCAGCGCACCCGCGACCGTGTCGACGTCCGAGGTGTCCTGGAGATGTTCGTCGGCTAGATCTGCCATGCGCACCTCGTCGAACACCGAGATCGGATGTTCCTTCTGCACCACGGCGACAGCGACTTCCCGGTAGAGCGGGACGGCGCTCATACCCTCCCGGTCGATCGGCAGCCGGACAAAGCACATATCAACCCGGCCCTCGCGTAGCGCCACCTCTTGGTCGGCCTGCGCCAGGGCGATGACCTCGAGCGGGGTCTCAGGGAACCGCTCACCCCAAATCCTCGTCCACTTCGAGACGGTGACGCCAGGGACGAAGCCCACCCGAAGTACCGCACCCGCCTGAGGCTGCTCGTCAGCCGCGGACTCGGCACGCTCGATGATCGCCCGCGCCTGCTCGAGGAACTCCCGCCCGTCATCGCTCAGCTGGGTCGGCTGCACGCCGGGCACGAAAAGCTTTGTGCCCAGCTCATTTTCCAGGTCGATGACGGTCCGGCTCAACGTCTGACGCGAGATGCGCAGCGCCTTCGCGGCCCGCGCGAAGTGCAACTCCTCCGCGACCGCGACGAACCAGCGCAAACGCACGACATCGATCGACTCCAACCGGCTCACTCCTGGAAGCGTATGCCACCGTCCGATCGGGACCGCCCGCGCCGCCGTATCGGCTACCTCGGGGAACCCGATCCGCAAGCTCTACATCTGGCCGTACACTGCGTGAGGACCGCAATCGATCGAACAGGTGATCGATCTCTCTCCGGTTCGCACGAATAGATCGCCGAGGAAGAGCGGCGCATTTTGTCCGAACTGCACGCCTGCGCGGTGGAACTGGCCCCGCTGCTGTCGTAGGGAGAGGTATGAGGGTCGAGGAGTTCAGCGACGGCATGGTCGACGTCAGCGGTTCTGCGGAGGAGTTCGAAGGTCTGGCCGCCGTGGTGGCCCGGGGCGAGGGGAGGTTCGAAACCGAGGATCTCGCGGCTGTCGAAGTCCGCTCGGACGCTGGTCCTCGGCTGCTCGTCCAGGTCGTCGAGCAGCGCCGGGTCCTGCTGCTGACGGGGGACCGGGAGAGCCGAGCGCTCCTCGCGGAGGACCTCCGCAGCGTGGGGCCCATGACGGACGGCGGGCATCAGCACATCGAGTACTACGAGGACTTCGGCTACCTGCGGAAGGGTTCGGCGCCTCTGGTGCTCAACAGTCCGCACGGGGGCATGCCGCAGCCGTAGAGCCGGGCCTCCGACCCGGTCCGGGGTCTTGTACCCCGATTCCGGACCTTGCCCTGTGTGCGTGACCCTGCGGCGGCCAGAGCAGCACTTACTCTGCTCGCCAGGGCAAGCCATTGAAAGCGAACACGGCCTTGCGCTGCTCCAGCACGCTCACGACCATCTCGGCCGGCGCCGGATCGAAGATGTCCACCCGCGCCACCGGCGGCTCCCCCAGACGAAGCAAGACCGGCCAGAGCGCGCCCGCGGAATCAACCGCCGTCAAGTTCACAATCTCCGGCATCCCACTCCCATCATCGCCGAGGATGCTACCCACACCGAGTCCTCGACCGAGCCCGCCAATCGGTCGAGAATCGCGGGCGGCAACTAGCCGCCGATCGGGAATCGCAGCTGGGCACGCGGGGATTCCGGTGGCCACTGTGAACTTCCCCCTCCGCCACCCCTCACGGGTTCTGCTCCGACGGACGCGGGGTTTTCCTGAATACGCCGCAAACCGCATTTCCGGAGATCTGGATACAGCCAGAGGTCTCCTCGAGGATGCGGTGACCAACACTGACTGGAGATCAGCTGTGCTCCTCGCTCACATCTACTCAAGCGAGGACAACCCAGGTGAGGCCGCTGACTGGTTGCGCATCGGACGGTGCATGGGCATGCGGAACTTCACGGAAGGTAGGCGTTATTTCAGCGCGGCCTTACGACAGGATTGGATCGCGATCGCGGAAGGATGGCACGGATGATGACGTCTGCGTCGCCTTCGCTCGGCCCAGCGCGGGCCGTGGACGGACCTCGCTCGGCTGCGCCCGTTAGGCTGCATCGGTGAGACCGGAAAAGAAATCGCAGACGATGAAGCCGTTGACGGCGGCGAACAAGCTCGGCGTCTACCTTCCGGCTGCGCCCGAGGAGTTCCGCAGCGCGCCGATCTCCTTCGCGCAACTCGAAGCGCTGCGCAACGATCCACCCGGGTGGCTCACCGAACTGCGCCGCACCGGCCCATTCCCTCGCGACGTACTGGCCCGCAAACTCGGCGTCTCCAACGCCGGTCTGGTGCGCGCTCGAGTCTCCGAGACCCTCACCGCCGAGGAAATCGGCGCCTTACTCGCCGACCCGCCGGAATGGCTGCTTCGCGAACGTGCGAACTACGCCGCGGTCCGCGCGGAGAACGCACGCATCGAAGCGAAAGAAGCCGAGCGCCGCGCCGCCACCAACCGCCCGGCGAAGAACCGCGGCTAGCAGGCCGGCTCCGGCCATGCGATGGGCGACACTCTAACCGCCTCGACTACCGGCGCTGACCAGCGTGCAGTGTCCCTCGGCGCAGGACCGGCGCAGACGGCCACGTGAGATCGTCTGGACGAGTCCGATAGCCCAGCAGGTCGGGCAGCCGCGTAGCGCGACCATTCCGACCGGCACCAGCAGCAAGCTCACGAACCCGACCAGCGGATACAGTGCGAACGCCGCGATCACCGCGCCGAATCCGGCCAGCCCGCGCAGTAAGTGGCGCGGCACGGACGCGCTCGCGAAGCCGCGCTCGCCGGTCACGATGGCTCCTCGCCCGGCTCGGACACGTCCCGCAGGCTGCGCTGCACCGCGGCCCTGGCCCGGTGCAGCCGCGACTTCATCGCCGCGGTACTCAGGCCGAGCAAATCGGCCACCATCCGGCCGCTGTAGCCCTGAACATCGCGCATGATCAGTACCCGCCGCTGGTCGTCGGGCAGCGCCGCGATGGCAGCGGCCACTCGCTCGGTCTCCCAGGCGCGGATGGCTTGCTCCTCGGCGGATGACACGGCACAGTCCAGCGGGGACTCGATCTGCCGGGTCCGCAGCCGCAACTGCCGCAGACATTCGTTGCGGACGATGCGGAACATCCACGACACCAGCGCGCCCGAGGCGCGTAAGGTGCCGATCTTGCGATACAGGACGATCAACGCCTCCTGCGCGGCGTCCTCGGCGTCCTCCGGGGTGGCACACAGCGAGTAGGCGAATCGGCGCACATGCGGATGCGAGCCGGACACCAGCGCGGCGATCGAGCCGACGTCACCGTCGCGCGCCGAAGCGACCAAGTCCGCGTCCGGCCAGATCGTCTCAACCACGGTTCCGCCCCTTCCTGCGCAACACGGCGATACTGCAGGCACACACCAGTACAACACCCACGACAACGGCGGCAATGATCACGACAACCTCCTGTCCTGTGCCAGCCGACGTGCTGACACGAACATCAGAGGCTCGAAACAGCGAAAGGATTCACTTCTCCCCCGGCCGGCCGCACGGCCGCGAGGCGGCCGCCTGGTGCCAGTGCACTCACCAGCTCGCCGCTCGCGGCGATGTCGAACAGGCGATCGCGCGATACACGGCGTTGACCACCCAGGCGCCGCTGCCGGAGTACCTGATCGAGTTCGGCGAGCTGCTGGACTGAGCGTCGACCCGATGCGGCGGCCGCCGAGTATCAGGAGATCGCCGACCAGTTCCGGCGGCTCGAGGAGCAGGCAGCCACCGAGTACCTGGACGCCGCCCTGCTCGCCGCGAACCACGGCGATCCCCTGGAGGCGGCGTGGCACCGCCGACGCGCTCGCCTGGGCGCTGCACAAGGCCGGCCGCAACGATGAGGCGATCGTCTACGGCGACCGGGCGGCCGCCCTGGGCTGGCGCAGCGCCGCCCTCGCCTACCATCGCGGTATGATCCTCGCGGCGCTCGGCCGCACCGACGCGGCCGCCGCCGCGCTGACCGATGCGCTGCGGACCAACCCCTACTTCTCACCCCTGCGCGCCCCCGGCGCCCAACGAGCCCTCGACTCGCTCATCTCTCGATGACGCAGCGGAGTTCGCCGCCGGTGCCGGCTCAGCCTTCGGCGGCGAGCTGCCCGCAGGCGGCGGCGATCTCCTGACCGCGGGTGTCGCGGACGGTGCACGGGACGCCCTTGGCCTCCACGCGGCGGACGAATTCGCGCTCAACGGGTTTGGGGCTGGCGTCCCACTTGCTACCCGGGGTCGGGTTGAGCGGGATGAGGTTGACGTGCACCCGGGGGCCGAGGGCCTTGTGCAGCTTTTCGCCGAGCATGTCGGCACGCCATGGGTGATCGTTGATGTCACGGATCAGGGCGTATTCGACCGAGATGCGACGTCCGGTCTTGTCGGCGTAATACCTTGCGGCATCGAGGACTTCGGATACCGGCCAGCGATTGTTGACCGGGACCAGCGTGTCACGCAGCTCGTCGTCGGGGGTGTGCAGGGAGACAGCGAGGGTCACCGACAGGCCCTCGTCGGCGAGTTTGCGGATGGCGGGGGCCAAGCCGACTGTGGAGACGACCACGTTGCGCTGGGAGATGCCCAAACCGTCCGGAGCCGGCGAGGTGATCCGGCGCACGGCCGCGACCACGCGTTTGTAGTTGGCCAGCGGCTCGCCCATGCCCATGAACACGATGTTCGACAGACGGCCGGGGCCGCCGGCCACCTCGCCGTCACGCAGCGCGGCGGCCGCGGCGCGCACCTGGTCGACGATCTCGGCGGTGGACAGGTTGCGGTTCAGGCCGCCCTGGCCGGTGGCGCAGAACGGACAGGCCATACCGCAGCCCGCCTGGCTGGAGATGCACAGGGTGTTACGGTCCGGGTAGCGCATGAGCACGCTTTCCAGCAGGGTGCCATCGCCGGCGCGCCACAAGCTCTTGCGGGTGGTGCCCTCATCACAGACCACATGCCGTACCTCGGTGAGCAGCGGTGGAAACAGCGCCTCGGCGATCTTCGCGCGCACCGGCGCGGGCAGATCGGTCATCCGCGCCGGATCCGCCTGCAACCGCGCGTAGTACTGCCGGGCGATCTGATCGGCGCGGAACTTCGGCAGTCCCAGCTCCTCGACGGCCGCGCGCCTGCCCTCGGCGTCGAGGTCGGCGAGATGGCGCGGCGGCATGCCACGGCGCGGTGCATCGAAAACGAGGGGAAGGGAGACCGTCATAGTTGCTCCATTGTCCCATCCACGCGAGCCTCGCCCACGTCGGCCCGACATGCCCGGTTCGTTGCGGGGAAATCCCGGCGGCGGTGATAGCAGTCCGCCATGATCGAGTTATGT
This sequence comes from Nocardia sp. NPDC051787, assembly GCF_040681325.1. Classification (NCBI taxonomy): domain Bacteria; kingdom Bacillati; phylum Actinomycetota; class Actinomycetes; order Mycobacteriales; family Nocardiaceae; genus Nocardia; species Nocardia sp. NPDC051787. Next base: position 163,696 of record NZ_JBFAYO010000018.1, on the reverse strand, counting down.
CCAACCACCCTGACCACACCCCGGACCCGGACCTAGCGCACCCGCGCACCACCCAGCCGGACCGCGCGTCCGAGCCCCCGGCCACAACCGAGAGATCGCTGTCCTCGCGTACCGGCTACGCCTGGACGGGGCTGGTCGCCGGCGTCCTGATCCTGGTCGTCTTGCTGATCTTCATCCTGCAAAACCTCGATCAGGTGCAGGTGCACCTGTTCTTCTGGGAGTTCTCGCTTCCGCTCGGGGTCACGGTGCTGCTGTCGGGGATCGGCGGCGCGCTGGTCATGGCGTCGGTCGGCGGTGTGCGCATTCTGCAGTTGCGCCGCCGAGCCAAGCAACGCTGAACGCTCAGATCAGGGTGGACAGCACCAGCCAGGAAACGAACGCCGAAGGCAGCATGGAGTCGAGGCGGTCCATGATCCCGCCATGGCCCGGCAGCAGGGTACCCATGTCCTTGATGCCCAGTTCGCGCTTGATCTGCGATTCGATCAGATCACCGCAGGTGGCCACCAGCACCAAGCCGACGCCGAGGACGACGCCGATCATCGAGTTGGCCTCCAGCAGCAGCGTCACCGTCAGCAGGCCGCCGATCACGCTGAACACCAGCGAGCCGCAGAACCCTTCCCACGACTTCTTCGGGCTGATCGAGGGCACCATCGGGTGCTTGCCGAACAGCACGCCCGCCACGTAGCCGCCGACATCGGAGCAGACGACCAGGATCATGAAGGTCAGCACCCGCAGGTTGCCGTCCGGCTCGAGCAGCAGCAGGGTCGCGAACGAAGCGAGCAGCGGGATCCACGCCAGCGTGAAGACCGTGATGGCGGTGTCCCGCAAGAAGTTTCGCGGCGCGGTGCGCAGACCGTGGTCGAACAACCGCCACGCCATGCAGACCAGTGTGGTGGCGGCGAACGCTCCCGTGACACCGCTCGCGCCGTATGGCCAGCCGAGCCAGAACACCGCCTGACCGCCGAGGATCAACGGAACCCGAGGAACGAGCACGTCCGCTTCCCGCAGCCGCTTGGCGACCTCCCAGGTGGCCACACCCACGCCAGCCGCCGCGACGCCGATGAACACCTTCGGCACGAACAGCAGGATCGCGATCAGTGACAAGCCTAGGCCGAAGCCGACGACCAGCGCGGCCGGCAGATTGCGGCCCGCCCGCGAACCGCTCGATGCCGGGTCGGGTTGAGCGGTCACCGCATCGCCCTCGGACGTGGCTAGAGGTTCGGCGGTGCCGGCATCGTTCGCGTGCACTTGCCTCGCATCGGCTCTCCCGTTCACCGGCGGCTCCTCAGCCGCACCGGTCGCGGCGGCGTTCTCGGCCACGATTGTCCCGTCGCTCACTCGTCGTTCCGTTCATCCCCCGCCCGGGCGGGCCCTCCGCTGTATTGCACCGGCGGCGTTCCGGCGCCCTTCGTGGTTACGCAAGCTACCGCCTCCGGGCCTGCCGCTCATGCCGCTGGTTCCCCTGGCGGCATTCCCCGTGCCTTCGGTTTCACATGCCAACCGATTACGCGCCGGTGCTCATGCCTGCGCCTCGCTGACGCTCGCTCACGCAGGCGGTCGGCGTCAGACCTCGAGCAGTTCGGCTTCCTTGTGCTTCACCAGTTCATCGACCTGCCCGACATACTTGGCGGTGGTCTTGTCGAGTTCCTTCTCGGCGCGGCCGACCTCGTCCTCGCCCGCCTCGCCATCTTTCTGGATGCGCGCCAGTTCGTCCATGGCCTTGCGGCGGACATTGCGGATGGCGACCTTGGCGTCCTCCCCCTTGCCCTTGGCCTGTTTGGCCAGTTCGCGGCGGCGCTCCTCGGTCAGCTGCGGGACCGAGATCCGGATGATGTCACCGTTGTTGGTCGGATTGACACCGAGATCCGAGTTGCGGATCGCGGTCTCGATCGGCCCGAGCTGGTTCGCCTCGTAGGGCTTGATCACGACCATGCGCGGCTCCGGCACCGTGATGCTGGACATCTGGGTGATCGGGGTCGGCGCACCGTAGTAGTCGACGACGACCCGGGAGAACATGCCCGGATTCGCCCGACCGGTACGAATGGTTCCGAGATCGTCCTTCGCTACCGAGACGGCCTTTTCCATCTTCTCCTCGGCGTCGAAGAGCGCTTCTTCAATCACGACCGTTTCCTCCACAGCGTCGTCATGTCATGATCCGCGGTCCGCGGGGTATCAGGACCGAACCAATGTGCCGATCTTCTCACCGGCGACCGCGCGGGCGATATTGCCCTTGGTCAACAAATTGAACACCAGAATCGGCATCTGGTTGTCCATGCACAGACTGAAGGCGGTCGCGTCGGCGACCTTGAGGTCGCGCTCGATGACCTCCTTGTGGGTGATCTCGGAATACATGGTCGCGGTCTCGTCGACCCGCGGGTCCGCGGTGAACACGCCGTCCACCGCCTTGGCCATCAGGACCACGTCCGCGCCGATCTCCAAGGCACGCTGCGCGGCGGTGGTGTCGGTGGAGAAGTACGGCATGCCCATGCCCGCACCGAAGATGACCACGCGCCCCTTCTCCAGGTGCCGCTTGGCGCGCAGCGGGAGATAGGGCTCGGCGACCTGACCCATGGTGATCGCGGTCTGCACCCGGGTGTCCACGCCCTGCTGCTGCAGAAAATCTTGCAGCGCAAGGCTGTTCATCACCGTGCCGAGCATACCCATGTAGTCGGAGCGGGCGCGCTCCATGCCGCGCTCCTCGAGCTCGGCACCGCGGAAGAAGTTCCCGCCGCCGATCACCACGGCGACCTGGACGCCCGTGGCGACCACCTCGGCGATCTGCTCGGCGACCGTCTGCACCACATCCGGGTCCAGCCCGACCTTGCCTCCGCCGAACATCTCACCGCCCAGTTTGAGCAGCACCCGGCGATATCCTGGGCGATCGGTCCCCGGGTCCGTCATGGGTCTCCAGTCTCCTTCGGCGGTGGATTGTCGTTGTTCCGGCGATCGGTGCGCACGGCAGGCGCCTGTGACGTAGAACAAGGCGGAGCGGCACCTATCCTGCCTTATTCGGTTCGAGCGGCAGCAGAAGGCCCCCCGTCAACCGGCGTTCACTCGGTCGACGGGGGGCCTGCACGCTGTGGGTGCGGCGATCAGTTCGCGCCGACCTCGAAGCGGGCGAAGCGGGTGACGGTGACACCGGCCTCGTCCAGCAGCGCCTTGACGGTCTTCTTGGAATCGGTGACCGAGGACTGCTCCAGCAGCACGACGTCCTTGAAGAAGCCGTTCACGCGGCCCTCGGTGATCTTCGGCAGCGCGGCTTCGGGCTTGCCCTCCTCGCGAGCGGTCTGCTCCGCGATGCGGCGCTCGTTCTCCACGATCTCGGCCGGAACCTCGTCGCGGGTCACGTACTTGGCCTTGAGGGCGGCGACCTGCATGGCGGCGGCGCGAGCGGCCTCGGCCGCAGCGTCGCCCTCACCGGTGTACTCGACCAGCACGCCGACGGCGGGCGGCAGATCCGAGGCACGCTTGTGCAGGTAGGTGGCGACCGGGCCGTCCAGCGAAATCACCCGGCGCAGCTCGAGCTTCTCGCCGATCTTCGCGGCGAGGGCCTGCACGGCCTCGTCGACGGTCTTGCCGCCCAGGTCGAGGGCCTTGAGCGTCTCCAGGTCGGCCGGCTTGGCGACCGCCGCCGCGGCGACGACCTGCTCGGCCAGCTGCTGGAACTCCGCGTTCTTCGCGACGAAGTCGGTCTCGGAGTTGATCTCGACCATGACGCCGTCCTTGGCGGCGACGAGGCCTTCGGCGGTGGTCCGCTCGGCACGCTTGCCGACGTCCTTGGCGCCCTTGATGCGCAGCAGCTCGACGGCCTTGTCGAAGTCACCGTCGGTCTCGGCCAGCGCGTTCTTGCAATCCATCATGCCGGAGCCGGTCAGCTCCCGGAGCCGCTTCACATCGGCAGCGGTGTAGTTCGCCATTCTCGGCGAGCCTCCTTTGGGGAAGTGTGAGTTGTCGACAGCGGCGACCACGATGGCACTCGCTCGTGATCGCCGCCGAAACAGCTGGTTACGAGTCTCAGGCCTCGGCCGTGGTCTCGGCAGCCTCGGCGCCGGGGGCGGCCTGCGCGAGCAGCTCCTGCTCCCACTCGGCCAGCGGCTCGCCAGCGCCCGCCTCGGGCTTCTCGTCGCCCGCGGACAGACCGGCACGCGCCTGCACGCCCTCGGCCACCGCGGAGGCGACGACCTTGGTGAGCAGGGCGGCGGAGCGGATCGCGTCGTCGTTGCCCGGGATCGGGTAATCGACCAGGTCGGGGTCGCAGTTGGTGTCCAGGATCGCGATGACCGGGATGTTCAGCTTGCGCGCCTCGCCGACGGCGATGTGCTCCTTGTTGGTGTCGACGACCCAGATGGCCGAGGGCACCTTCTGCATGTCGCGGATACCGCCGAGGGTGCGCTCCAGCTTGTTCATCTCACGCGTCAGCATGAGGATTTCCTTCTTGGTGCGACCCTCGAAGCCACCGGTCTGCTCCATGGCCTCGAGCTCCTTGAGGCGCTGCAGACGCTTGTGCACGGTGGAGAAGTTGGTGAGCATGCCGCCCAGCCAGCGCTGGTTGACGTAGGGCATCCCGACGCGGGTCGCCTCGGCCGCGATCGACTCCTGGGCCTGCTTCTTGGTACCGACGAAGAGGACGGTGCCACCGTGGGCGACGGTCTCCTTGACGAACTCGTAGGCCTTGTCGATGTAGGTCAGCGTCTGCTGCAGGTCGATGATGTAGATGCCGTTGCGGTCGGTGAAGATGAACCGCTTCATCTTCGGGTTCCAGCGCCGCGTCTGGTGCCCGAAGTGCGCGCCGCTATCGAGCAGCTGCTTCATGGTTACGACAGCCATGGCTCTCGTATCTCTCTTTCATTTGCCGGTTGACGCAGCGAATCGGCGATCCGCTGCCCTGGCGCCGCCGAATCGTCGGACCCGACCGCGAGGGTGGGACCAGCCGGCGATTCCCTGTTCCGAACACGCTGCCGCGAACCCAAAAGCTGTTGAGCTCGATCGAACAGCGCCGTTACGAACAAGCACAGGTGGCGCGCGAAGTCGGTCCGTGCACGCACAGACCGCCCGATCAGTTTACGGCCTGGGGGCGGCCAGACCTAAATCGGTCCGATCCAAAGCCTTCGACCAGGTGGAACGCGCATTTTTCACAGGCGAGCAGGTTATCCACATTCCGCGGTTCGCCCCCTCGAAGGCGTCTGCGCCGCAGGACAGTGGAGGCATGAAACCGATCTCCACGACGACGACGTTGCTGATCCCGCTGTTGTTCGTCCTCGGCGTCGTCTCCGCGCCACCGGTCGCGGCCCATCCATACGTCGCGGAACACGCGCCCGGGGCGTGCGCGGGTTCCGTCTGCCTCCCATCCCTGCCCGGACTGCTGCGCCGCGCGCCGTTCCGGTTCCGGCAGTCCGACACTGACACCGAGGACGAGCGTCTTGGCGCCAGGTCTGCGTCATTGGGAGTGTCCTCGTGTGAGCAGGCCGAACCCGCATGGACAGCCCGGATGGCTCCGTCGGCTGTCTCGACCGGGTTCCGATGACTCCGTCGAACGGCACGTGGGTACGCCGGCGTCTCGCGTCGGTAGTGGGACTCGGCGTCGTCGCGGTCGTCTCGATGGAGCCGATGGCCATCGCGGCACCCGAGGGCCGGTTCGGCTGGCCGCTGCAACCGCGGCCCGCGGTGGTGCGGCGCTTCGACAAGCCCGCGCACAACTGGCTGCCCGGGCACCGCGGCGTCGACCTGGCCGGAGCCGAGGGGCAGGCCGTGCTCGCCGCGGGAGAAGGGGCGGTCGTTTTCGCGGGAACGGTAGCCGACAAGCCCGTGGTGTCGATTGATCATCCCGGCGGCCTGCGTACGACCTACGAGCCGGTCCGCGCCGAGGTCCCGGTGGGCAGGCGAGTCGGGCGCGGCACGAGAATCGGCACGCTGGAGTCCGGTCACCCGGACTGCGCGACGCCGTGCCTGCACTGGGGAGCGCGTGCTGAGGGCGGTGGCCGTCGGCGGCGCGAGTACCTGGATCCGCTCGGACTCCTCCATCTGACTCCCCTGCGGCTCAAACCGGTGGGCTCGCGAGGGTCGTTCGCGTTGTCGTCCACGAACGGCCGGCGACATCCGGGGCGGCCTCGCGTGCGAGCGGGTCGATCCATCGGCGCAGCGCGAGGTTCGCGGGCGCGTCCGCACCGCCGTATACCTAGGCGTCGCGCTCGAGCAACACCAGGCCGAGACCACACCGGTGGAGCCCATGCGCACCGACCGCCGCGCCAGCACACTGGCGAAGCGGGGCCGCGCCGCCTCTCCAGGACTGCCATGAATCGCCGGTGCGGGTTCGAAGTAGCGGGGCCGCGCCGTGGGAGGTGAAGATCGACGCATGGAGGATGGGCTGGGCCGGCCACCGTTCACGTATCGCGAAGTGGGTGCGACCAGGGGTGTGCTGCCAGAGGGGTATCACCGGTTCCGGCTGCGGCGTCCGATCGGCCGGGGTCGCCCGTTGTTCGAGCACGCGGGCGCGGAGATCCTGGCCTATCGGATACAGAAGGAAACCGGGATCTTCCGATGCGCCGACACCCCGACAGCCGAGCCGGGCAGCGCCATCACCGTGCGGCTCGGGGTCGGTCCGGTGGGAATCACCGCGCCGTGCCGCGTGGTGTACGTGCTCGATGAACCCGACCGGCGAGGTTTCGCTTATGGAACATTGCCGGGGCATCCAGCGGCGGGCGAGGAACTGTTCGCGGTCGAATACGACTCGGGCGATGACACCGTGTACGGGCTTGTCCTCGCGTTCTCCCGACCGGCCACCTGGTACACCAGGCTCGGCGGACCGGTCGTCCGGCTCATCCAGCGCTTCGTCGCGGGCAGATACCTCGCGGCGTTGCCGACAACCGTCTGAGCGCCGTCCGCAACCGGCTCGAGCGCGGCTCAGCGATGCTTCGAGCACCGTGGGGCGCAGTCGCCGGACCGGCATCCCGGCGGGCATGAGACCACCGTGGAAGACGTGCGCGGCGGATTGCACCCGAAGCGCTCGCGGAACCGTCTCGGGGCATAGCCGACGACCGCGAACGATTGTTCGGCACGTGCTCGGCCAACGGCACGACCTCCGGGGGCAGTCGCGCTGCGGCGTTCTCCGTCGCGTCGAAATCACCGATCAGCCGCTCGGATCAAACCTGAGCAAACCAATCGGAGACCTGGTGGCTCAGGGGAGCTATAGCAGGTCGGTCAACGCCTTCGCTTCGGCGTGCAGTGTCGCGGCACGGTCGGTCCGGCCGAGTGACTCGTATTGCTCAGCGACCGTGAGTCGTTCGGTGACCTCCGCCCGCACGATCCGTTCGACGTCCTGTTCGGTCAGCTCCCGGCGCTCGACTTCGGCGACACCGAGCCCGGTTGCGCTGTGCTCCAGCGCACCCGCCCGGTGCTCGGCGACGTCGACGGCCTCGGCGTTGTCGACGGCGCCCAGCGCCGAGCGCAGCGCCGAAACACCCGCGCGGTCACGGGCTCTCATGGCGGCGGACAACCCCGCACGCAGACGCTCGCGCAGCGGAGGACGGTCGATCGACGCGGTGGACATGAGCACCACAGTAGGGAAACGCTCGCCAGGGATCGACCGATTTTCCGCGCATACTCCCGGCTGATCGATCACGCGGGGTTTGCAGGCCGACCCCGATCGAGGGCAACGACATGAGGCACACGCCCGGCAATTACGGCGTGACGATGGCGAAATCGGGGTCCGGCGCGTCGAAGATATTGACCAGTTCGGCCAGTTTGGTGACATCTCCCTCGATGACGATGTCGCCCGCGGCCGCGGCGACGCCGAAGTCCTCTCCGGCCAGCAGCACTCGGATCAGCGTGGCCTTGGTCAGGGTGAACGTGGCGTCGGGTTCGGGGGCAGTCATGCCGGGGGCGACATCGAAGTGGGTCAGACGCCCGTTGCGCAGTTCGAGCCGATGGGTGCGGTCCTCGTCGGTGAGGATCCAATCCGTCACCAGCCGATGGTCCCACGCCTTCGGACCGTCGACGCGCAACGCCAAGGCGTCGAAGATCTGGTCGACGGTCAGCGCGGCGGCCACGGTCGGCGATTCGGCCTTGGTCGGCGTGCCGAACGAGCCGTAGCGCAGCTCGTAGGCTCCGCTGAGATAGAAGTTGCGCCAGGTCGCGTTCTCCGCGCCATAACCGAGTTGCTCGAAGGTGCTGGCCTGCAATTCCTTCGCGGCGTCATTGTCCGGCTCGGCGAAGATGACGTAGTTGAGCACCTGCGCCACCCATCGGTAGTCCCCGGCGTCGTAAGAGGCCTGCGCCTTGCGCAGCACTTCGTCCGCGCCGCCCATGAATTCGACGTGCCGCCGCGCGGATTCGACCGGCGGATGCTCCCAGAGATGGGCGGGGTTGCCGTCGAACCAGCCCATGTAGCGCTGGTAGATGGCCTTGACGTTGTGACTGACCGAGCCGTAGTATCCGCGCGCGTGCCACGCCTGTTCGATGGCCGGTGGCAGCGTCAGCATTTCGGCGATCTCCGCGCCGACGTACCCCTGGTTCAGCAGCCGCACGGTCTGGTCGTGCAGGTACCCGTATAGATCACGTTGCAGCGCGAGATACTCCACCAGCCGGGACGTGCCCCAGGTCGGCCAGTGATGCGACGCGAAGACCACATCGGACTCGCGGGCGAAGAGATTGATCGCCTCGGTCAGGTACTTCGCCCAGACGTGCGCGTCGCGCACCAGCGCGCCGCGCAGCGTGAGCACGTTGTGCATGGTGTGGGTCGCGTTCTCCGCCATGCACAGCGCGCGACGGTCGGGGAAGTAGAAGTTCATCTCCGCGGGCGCTTCGGTGCCGGGCGTGAGCTGGAAGACCATCCGTATCCCATCGACCGTCTCCTCCTGTCCGGTCGTGGTGATGTCGACCGTCGGGGTGATCAGCGTGACGGTGCCGACCGAGGTGGTCTGGCCGAGCCCCGCCCCCACCGCGCCGAGCGGGCCGCGCGGCAGCACAGCGCCGTACATGTATCCGGCACGACGCGCCATCGCGGTCCCCGCGTAAATGTTCTCGGCTACCGCATGTTCCAGGAATCCCGCGGGGGCCAGCACCGGACAACGGCCGCCCGCGACCTCGTCGGCGGTCGCGACACCCCACGCACCGCCGAAATGATCGGCGTGCGAATGGGTGTAGATCAAGCCGGTCACCGGACGGTCGCCGCGGTGCGCGCGGTAGAGCGCGAGACCCGCCGCCGCCGTCTCCGCGGAGATCAGCGGATCGATCACCAGGACACCGGTCTTCCCTTCGACCAGTGTCATATTGGAGATGTCCAGCCCGCGGATCTGGTAGATGCCCTCCGTGACCTCGAACAGGCCCTGTTTCAGGACCAGCCCGGACTGTCGCCAGAGGCTGGGATGGACCGACGCCGGGCAGGCTTCCCGCAGGAAGGCGTAGGAGTCGTTGTCCCACAAGACGGTTCCGTCTTCGGAGGTGACCACGCCGGGATCGAGCGCGGCGATGAATCCGCGTTCCGCGTCGGCGGGATCGGCGGTGTCGTCCGATGGCAGCGCGGCGGCGGCACGCTGATGCTCCGCGAGGATGAAACCGCTCGGCTCACTCGCTGTGCTCATTGTCGTCCTCCTCACGTGTCGACCGACCATGCTGTCGCCTGCCCTTCACGGCCGTGGATCGAGGAAACCGGCTGCGGCGGCCACGACCGCGACGACGGCGATCGCCACCGCCGATGCGGCGACAATGCGATGACCGTGTGTGTACCGGCCTTGACGCAGGCTGCGATTGCGCAGGTAGCAGGCCACTGCCAGCGCCACCATCGCGAACGCGGCAGCGATGAGCGCGATCGCGGCCGGACGCCATCCACTGTCGAGGGCGTCGTGCAGGAACAGCGTGCCGACCACCATCGACGCCACCGCGGTGCGCCGCCAGGCCAGTGCGGTACGTTCGGCGGCCAGATGCGGCGCGTTCATCGCAGCAGCACCGCCAAGCCCGCCAGCACGGACACGATCGCGATGCCCGCCGACAGGATCGGCACCAGCACCGTGTCCGGCAACGGGCTGCCCTGCCGCATGGCCACGCCGACGCGCCGCCAGTGCGCATACGCGCCGACCGCGACCACCGCCGCCAAAACCAGGCAGCTCAACGCGATCGCGCGCCGGAACCCGGCCATCCGGAACGACTGCACCAACGTGTGCACCGCGACACCACCGGCGAGCAAACCCAGCGAGGTCCGCATCCAGGCCAGGAAGGTGCGTTCGTTCGCGAGCGTGAAGCGGTAGTCGAGTTCCTCTTCACCCTCTTCCGATTCGGCATCGGGGTTCGGCAGCGTCACGCCGCCTCGGCTCGGGTCGCGGGGTACTCGGCATCGGCGCATGCGCTGCTACCGCGCTGCGCGTGCGGCACTGCCTCGCCCAGCCGGCCCGGTTCGCAGCCCTGATCGACAGCACTGCGCTGCTCGGCGGCTATCACGGGCATCACTCCATCGCTCGTAGCGTTGGCAAACGATCCGCTACGCCAGCGTAACCGTAGGCCCCGAGGCCGTCCACGCTCCCAGCATGCCCGTGACCCGCTGGTTATGTGCGGGCTATGTCAGATGGCGACCGCATCCTCGAACGTCATGGCCAGCCGTGAGACGGCCGAGGAGATCAGTGCGCGGCGCGGCAAACCGATCGACCGCAATTCTTCCGCAATCTTGTGGTCGCCCAGGTTCAGCTCCGCCCCACCGAGACGTGCTCGCATACCAGAGGGCCGCATCTGCCACCGCGTGCAGCGAGTGATCCCGTCGATATGCGAGTAGGCGTCGAAGGAGGACGCGGTCGCGCGGCCACCCGGTGTCGTGAACCCGGGGCGAATCGTGAGATCCGCGATCAACTGTCCGTTCTGGTGCAGCGCACCGCTGCGCGTCCGGCCCTGGTGATCGACGACGAACTCGGCGAGTTCCTTGGGGAACCCCCAGATGCCCCGGCCCGCGGCCAGGGTGAAATCGCCGTCGACGGGCAGCCGATGGATCAACACTCCGGCCCGTCCGGTCGCCAGGTCTTTCAGGTCACCGAATCCCGATGCCGCACTCGCCCTGTGGTGGCGAACCATGAACGAGACGCCGAACTCGTTGTAGGGGCCGAGATCGCCGTCGACGTAGTCGACGAACACCAGCGTGCACATCGCGCGTCCGCCCGGCAGCCGCAGGATGCGCAGGCCGGAGTAGTCGATGAGCCGTTGCGCGGCCGCGGCGGGCACCAGATAGGTCGCCATGAACGCGTGCGCGAGCCGGATGCGCACCGGCATCCGTACTTCGCGGCCGAGAACCGTGTGCGTGCTCACGTCAACGCCTTTCCGCGCGTCGGCCTAGCCGTGCGCCGCGTGGTCATGCGGAGGGTTCCGCCCGATCATCTCTATAGAACACGTATCAGATGATCGGCCACTACACTGCTCATATGCCGCCGTTTCCTTAGTAGAACCTGTTTCAACTTTACGTTGGCGACGCGTCCCCCCGCGCGGCTACCCGGAATTTCGCAGACGGGCCTCCAGGCCGTCGAGCACGCAGAGCAGGCCGAAATCGAAGGCCATCGCTCGCGCGACCTCCGGATCCGTCGGCGCGGTAGCCCGGTAATCCGCGAGCATGTCGGGATAGCCGGCGGCCAGCTCGCCCATCACGCGCAGCATCCCGTCGGTGTCCATCTCGGTCCCGCCCGAGGCCTTCTCCCATGCGATCTCCGGAATCACTTGGCCCAGCACGAAACCCATCACCGTTCCGCCGGCCAGATAGATGTCCACACCTCGGAAACCGGCCTTGACGAACGCGCGCCGCAGGCGATCGCTCAGCTGTAGCGAGTTCGGACCGATGCTGGGCAGCTGCCCGACCAGCGACGCCACCCACGGGTGCTCCCGGATCGTCGCACGCAAGCTGTAGGCGAAGGTGGTCAGCAGCTCACGCCACGATGCCTGCTCGGGATCCGGGGTCTGCACCATGCCCCAGAACTGGTCGAGCACCAGCTCGAGCAACTCCTCCTTGTTCGCGACATACCAGTAGAGGCTGGTCGCGCCCGCGCCGAGCTTCGCGCCGAGCTTGCGCATGCTCAGCGACTCCAGCCCCTCGGCGTCGAGGATCTCGACGGCCGCGGTGATGATCTGCTCGCGGCGCAGCCCCGACGTCTTGGGCTGGCGCGGTTCCCTGGTCCATACCGAGGTGAACTGCTTGGTCACCCCTGGATTCTATATTCACTCGCACACTGTTCGATCTTCTCGTACGCTGTGCGAGTGGAATCGAACGTTGTACGAGACCCGCGCCGCTGGTGGGTCCTGGGAGTTTTGTGTCTGTCGTTGCTGGTGCTGATGCTCGACAGCACCGTGCTCAATCTCGCGATACCGTCGCTGATCCGGGAGCTGAACGCCACACCGTCGGACGTGCAGTGGATCCTGGACGCCTACGTGCTGGTCTTCGCCGGGCTTCTGCTCACCGCCGGAAGCCTGTCCGACCGGTTCGGCAGGCGGCGCGCACTGATCACCGGGCTGGCCCTGTTCGGCGTTGCGTCACTGGCCGCCGTGCTGGCCACCGAGCCGTGGCAGGTCGTCGCCGCCCGCGCCGCGATGGGCGTCGGCGGCTCGCTGCTGATGCCGTCGACTCTGTCGATCCTGATGACCACCTTCGCCGAGGACGAACGCCGCACGGCGATGGCGGCGTGGTCGACGGTTTCGATGGTCGGCATCGTCGCCGGACCGACACTGGGCGGTTTCCTGCTCGAGCACTATTGGTGGGGTTCGGTGTTCCTGCTCAACATTCCGGTGGCGATACTCGCGATCGTGGCGGCCGTGGTACTGATGCCGGAGACCACCGGCGAGCAGCGACCCGTCGACCTCGTCGGCGTGCTGTTGTCCATCGTGGCGCTCAGCGCGACCGTCTACGTGATCATCGAGCGGGAATGGAACATCGGCATGATCGCGCTGGCCGCGGTAACGGCCCTCGCGTTCGTCGTGTGGGAGAGCCGATCGGCGCATCCGATGCTGCCGTTGGCGGTTTTCCGCAGCCGGGATTTCACCGGCACGTGCTTCACTCTGCTGCTGATGGTCTTCGGCATGGGCGCGGTCATGCTGATGCTCACCCAATACCTGCAGTTCGTGCTGGGCTACGGACCGATGAAGGCCGGTCTGGCGCTGCTGCCCTATGCCGTGGCCGCGGCCGTCTGCAACGGCCTCGGCGCGACCCTCGGAAAGACCCTGAGCAACAAGACGCTCATCGTCTCCGGGCTGCTCGTCGTGGGCGCGGCGTTCGGCATCCTGGCCGTGGCGAGCGGGTATCTGGGGATCCTGGCCAGCATGCTGGTGATGGGCATCGGCGGCGGTTTGGCGGGACCGGCCGCGTACGCGGCCATCATGAGCGCCATCCCACTCGAACACGCCGGTGTCGGCTCCGCGATGAACGACACACTGCAGCAGGTCGGTATGGCGATCAGCATCGCGATCCTGGGCAGCGTCCTGGCCGGAGTGTTCACATCGAATATGCCCGCGGACGCCCCCGACGCGGCGCGCGAGTCCATCGGCGCGGCGTTCCTGCTCGGCTATATCGAGCCCGCCAAGGACGCCTTCACCGCCGCCATGTCCACCGGCGCATGGATCAGCGCTGGATTCAGCATCGCCGCCGCTGCGCTCGGTGCGGCCTTGCTGCGCGCGCGACGGGCGGAATCGACCGAGCAGCCCGAGCCTGCCGCGGTGACGAACGGATAATCGGTGTCGACGGGGCCGCGGTGGTGGTTGATCATCCATCGCGGCGCCGCCGGCCGACAGGCGCTCGGCACCGGGTAGCAAAAATCCCGGCATTCTGCTTCACCCGGTATGAATTATTCCGACCCGGGGGCTGATGGTCTCCTGCGCGCCCTCCGAGCAGAGTTGGTGGTGTGTTCGCATTCTGCCGGCCTTCAGTAGACGAGGGCTTGTGTATCAATCAGTCGCAGGAGACATCATGATCACGACTAAAATGCGCGCAACGGCGGCGGCGGTAGCGGTTGCACCGGTCATCGCCCTCGGTTCCGGATTCGCTTCGGCGGCCCCGGACGTATCCCCGGTTCCCGTGGATAATTCGGCGGTTCCGGTTCAGGTCGAGCCCGCAACCCTGGGCCTGATCTGGCCTCTGGGCATTTTCTGTGCCCCGCTGCTGCTTCTTCCGCCGGTCATCAACGCGGTCGCCGTGTTCGTGTGCGCCATTTGACCGCACTCGACAGAAGCGCGTTGAGGACGAGAGCGCCCCGGGCATCGTAAGCCCGAGGCGTCTCGTCTCTGCCAAGCCCCGGCCGGGCTCCACGTCGGGGGCGGATGACGATATTGTCCGTTCCACCGACGCGCCCGGCAGGGGAACGCGTCCATATCTATTCGGCAAACGCGCGGACATATATCCGTGAAGCATGGACAAGTGCGGTTCAATCATCGAATGGCCATGTTCAGGAGATTCGTGGGCGCTACCGCGGCACTCGCATCGGTCGCGACGCTGTTCGGGGTGCAATCAGGTGTTGCGCACGCCGAGGCCGTGCCCGTGCTCGGCGGCGGCTCCGGCATCGTCGTCGGCGGTCAGAATATCTGCACCCTCACCACGATCGGGCACGACTCCGGCGGCCGGCTGGTCGGGTTCACCGCCGGACACTGTGGTGAACCGGGAGCGACGGTCGCGGCCGAAGCCAACCGTGGCGGCGGCGTGGTCGGCACCTTCGCCTACACCAACAGCGCTCAGGACTACGCGGTGATCGTGTTCGACCAGGACAGGGTCGCGCCCGTGAACACGGTGGGCGGCACGACGATCACCGGCGTGGGCGGACCTCCCCGATTCCCGGACATCGTCTGCAAAGAAGGTCGGACCACCGGCCGGACCTGTGGGTTGACCTACGGCGACGCGTTCACGTACGGCAATGCGACCTGGACGCAGGCATGTGTCGCGGAGGGCGATTCCGGCGGGCCGGTCGTAGCCGGAACAACACTGGTCGGCATGGTCAACGGCTACTTGGGCGTGCCGTGCCTCGGTCCGGAGATCGGCGTGAACATCACAGACATCCTGAACGATGCGAACGCGCGCGGCGACGCTGGAGCGGGCTTCAGACCGATCTAGCGGGGCACCGTGCCGGCCACGCGTTTGCCGAGATCGTCCAGACGTAGCAGTTACCGCTCATGATCGACTATCACGCCGCTTTCGATTGCGCGTTCGACCAAGAACGAGCGCTTCTGATTCGGCGGCAAGGCCGGGACGCGGAATTTTTCGAACAGCGCACGCATATGCGTCTTGACCGTGGAGACAGTCAGGCACAGATCGTGCGCGATTTGACGGTTCGACGCGGGGTAGGAATACGCGTTCCGAGCGTCGTACGGATGGCAGAGCGCCTCGAGAACCAGATACTGGGCATCGGTCAGCGAATTCCTGGTCGGCGGCAGCGGGGAAAGAGCGATTGTCATTTCCTCTTCGCATGATGCGCCGTCTCGGAAAACAAGCAGTGACCGGCCCACGCGAATCCGGTCGCCGGAGCGGAGTTTCCGGCGCCCGCCGACACGCTCGCCGTTGACAAAAGTCCCGTTCTTCGACAGCCCGTCGTCGATGATGACCCAACATTCGCAGACTCGTTCGATGATGGCGTGCAGACGAGAAACGGTCGCATCGGCTGGCACGGTGATGTCGGCCGCACTCGACCGCCCGATTGTCACGGTCGGTGTGTCACCATTCAGGGGAATCTCCCGCCACGTTCCCCGCCCGGTCGGCTGGGATAGCGTCGACTGCGGCCGCGCGGGCTGACCTGCCAGTGAATACAGTCCGCGATGTAGGGCCTGTGTTCCGCTCGACGTAGACATCGCCTGTTTCCCACTCGGAGTACGTCATGGATTGCGGGCGCTGATTCGCACCTTCCAGGGTGCGCCCTCTCGGCGCCGACCACACCGGAATTCAACTACTTCGCCGCGATCTTGTGCCAGGACGAGGGAAACGAATACTGGTCCCCCGGATGCATGCCCGCAAAACAGACCTATGGTCGGGAAATTGCCCTGGACCGATACCCGGACACCCGGCCTGCCGACCCGCTGGGTTGGCTGTCTCCGTCGAAGCTCGTCGCGGCTCACGTCGTCGAGCAGGACGGGAGGGTGGTCGGACACGTCGGTCTCGACGCAAGCAGAGAAACACCGATACCCGTGCGCGATTCGCTCGGCACGCCAGCGGGCGCGTGGGTCGTCCGGCTGTACGTCGTACCGTCCGCGCGCAGGGCGGGAGTCGGTTCGCAGTTGCTGGCGGCGGCCGTGCGAATGGCGGCGAGCCGGGGCAGCGTGCCGCGCTCTCCGTGGAGTCCGGCAGCGCGGCTGCGATCGCGATGTACGAGCGAAGCGTTTGGCGACGCGTACATAGCGCGCCTGGCGGCTGGCCCACAGATTCTCGACACCTTCTCAGGCGCGTGGGTGGGCTTGGTCGTGTGCCTTCCTCAGGCGGTCGATGGAGACATGGGTGTAGAGCTGTGTGGTGGCCATGCTGGCGTGGCCGAGGAGTTCCTGGACCACACGCAGGTCTGCGCCGCCCTCGAGGAGGTGGGTCGCGGCGGTGTGCCGCAGGCCGTGCGGGCCCATATCGGGCGCGCCGGGGATAGCCGAGACCACCTCGTGCACAACCGTTCTGGCCTGGCGCTGATCGAGACGCTTGCCGCGGCGGCCGAGCAGCAGCGCGCGACCGGACTCGGCGGTGGCGAAGGCGGGACGTCCATAGCGCAGCCAGTTGCCGACGGCCTCGTCGGCGGGCGCGCCGAACGGGGCCGATCGCTCCTTGTTGCCCTTGCCGAGTACGCGGACCACGCGCCGTTCGCGGTCGACATCCTCGATATCCAGCCCGCACAGCTCGCTCACCCGGATGCCGGTGGCGTAGAGCAATTCCACGATCGCCCGATCCCGCAACGCCATCGGATCGCGCTGGGCCGCACCGGATCGCGCCGCGTCCATGGCGCCGATCGCCTGCTGTGGTCCGAGCACGGCCGGGAGCACGCGATGCGCCTTCGGTGAACCCAACCGCAGCCCTGGGTCGACGGGCAGCCGCCCGGTCCGGGTGAGCCACGCGGTGAAGGTACGCGCCGAAGACGCACGCCGCGCCAACGTCGTCCGCGCGGCGCCCGCGGCCGCCTGCCGCGCCAACCACGACCGCAACAGCGGCAGGTCCAGCTCGCGGATCGCCGAATCGGCCGACCGCAGATACAGATGATCCAGCAGCGAGCGCGCATCCCCCAGATACGCCCGCACCGTGTGCTCCGAGCGATTCCGCCCGAGCCGCAGGTGTCTGCCGTACTCCACCAACAGCGCTTCCAAATCCTCGGGCAGTTGCTCCATTCACCCACCGTCGCGACCGCGCCCAGGGTTGGCAAGTCACCGCGCCGAACGCGCGCAGGGGCTGCCCTCGCTCCGCTCTAGTCCAGCGTGCCCCTTGACGACTGCGTGATGTCCGCCCTCCCACTGAGCTATCGCCCACACCACCGCACGACTCGGCCATGGACCGCTGCGGCGCCGGTTGCGGGCATCGGCTCGCTCATGTGCGGCGGGCCGTTCGGTGCCAACCACTTTCGCCAGCCGCCACCAGACCCGCCAATTCGAGGGCTGGGAGGGTCGCGCGGACCACGGGAAGCGACAGGCCGCACTGCTGAGCCAGCTCGAGTGGCAACCGGGAACCGATTCTCGGCAGCGCGGCGAAGACCAATGCCTCGTCCCCGGTGAGACGGTCCTCCGGATTGTCGGCCGGTCCCGTGGCTCCCGGGAGGGACAGCCGGAGCGGACCCGCCTCGTCGACGACTTCTCCGGCACGGGTGACCAGGAGGGCTTCGCCGTCCCGGATCATCCGGTGACAACCCACCGAAGCCGCCGAAGTCACCGGGCCGGGTACGGCCAAGGCCGGGCGGCCGAGGCGGCGGGCCCACCTGACGGTGTTGCGGGCGCCGCTGCGCAGCCCCGCCTCCACCACCAGTACGCCATCGGCGAGCGCGGCGATCAGGCGATTGCGGGCGAGGAATTGGTGCTTGTGCGCGGTAACTCCGGGCGGATATTCGCTGACCACCAGGCCGGATGCGGCGATATCGGCCAGCAGGCGCTCATGCTGGACCGGGTACGGCCGATCGACGCCGCAGGCAAGCACGGCGATTGTCGAGCCATCCACCGCCAGGGCCGCTCGGTGCGCCATGCTGTCGATCCCGAATGCCGCACCGGACACGATGGTCCATCCTTGCGCGGCGAGATCGCCGGCGATCTCACTGGTCACCCGGTTGCCGTACCCGGTGCTGCACCGCGCGCCGACCACCGCCACGGCGCGTTCGGTGGACTCGAGCAGGGATCGTGGGCCGCGTGCCCACAGAACGAGCGGCACGGCCCCGTCGCGGTCGCGGCCTGGTTCGAGCTGTGCGAGACCGAGCATGCGCCAGGCGGGCCATTCCGGGTCATCCGGTGTCACCACTCGTCCGCCGATCCGGTCGATGAGCTCGAGATCCCGCGCCGCGATGTCGATGTCGCGCCGCTGTGCCGTCGGTCCGCGCAACGGCTCGGGCAGCGCGCACTCCCGCACGGCGCGCGCCGCCTCCACCACCCCGATCGCGTCGATCAGCGCCGACAGCGGTGCGCACGGGCCCTGCACCACTCGCGACAGATACACCCAGGCCAAACGCCGCGCATCGAGATCGCCGGATGCCGGGCCGGAGAGATACGCAGGCACGCCGTTCGCCTCGGCGGCACCGCCCTCCCGCGGCGGTGCGGCGCTCATTGCGCGCCCCGCCGGCGGAAATTCAGAGCGGCCAGCACATCCTGCGCTGACGGCACTTCTCCGCCGCGCAGGTCGCAGATGGTCCACGCGACCCGGATCGCGCGGTCGGCGCCGCGCGCGGACATGCGACCGAGACGCAAAGCCCCCTCGACGGAAGCGAGGGATTCCCGGGGCAGGCGAAACTTCTGGCGCAGGACGTGACCGGGGACTTCCGCATTGGTCAGCCACCCGTATTCGCGCCAGCGCTCGGCCGCCGCGCGCCGGGCGACGGCGACCCGACCGCGAACCACCTCACTGCTCTCGGCTGCATCGGTACTGAACGCGGCGCCCGACTGGCCATGCATCCGCACCCAGATGTCGATGCGGTCCATCAGCGGCCCCGACAACTTCCCGAGATAGCGGCGGCGAGCCAGCGGCGTGCAGATGCAGTCGACGTCGCGTGCCGGAGCGCACGGACAGGGGTTCGCCGCCAGCACCAGCTGGAATCGTGCGGGATACCGTGCCACGCCGTCGCGCCGCGCGATGCGGACCTCCCCTTCCTCCAGCGGGGTTCGCATCGCCTCGAGCACCTTCGTGCCCAGTTCGGCGCACTCGTCGAGGAACAGCACGCCGCGGTGCGCCCGGCTGACCGCGCCGGGCCGGGCGGTCCCCGAGCCGCCACCGATCATCGCGGTCACCGACGTCGAATGGTGCGGGGCGACGAACGGTGGCGCGGTGACCAGCGGATGGTCGCCGGCGAGCGTGCCAGCCATCGAATGGATCGCGGTCACCTCCAGCGCCTCGGTCTCCGTGAGCGGCGGCAGCAGCCCCGGAAGGCGTTGCGCCAGCATCGTTTTGCCGATCCCCGGTGGGCCGGTGAGCAGCAAGTGATGCCCGCCCGCCGCGGCCACCTCCAGCGCCCAGCGCGCTTCGTCCTGCCCCACCACCTCGCTGAGATCGCCTCCGTGGCGCACCGCATCGGGCAGGTCACCATCCGGTTCGGCGAGCGCGCCCTCCCCGCGCAGCCAGGCCACCACCCCGCGCAGGCTGCTGGCGCCGAAGACCTGGATTCCCTCCACCAGCCCGGCCTCGGCCATGGTCACCGCGGGCACCACAACGGTCGACCAACCCGCGCTGCGGGCCGCGAGCACGGCGGGCAGCACACCACGTACCCGCCGCACCCGCCCGTCCAGCGCGAGTTCGCCGAGCAGCACCGTCTTCGCGAGCCGCTCGGAGGGGACCGCGTCGGAGGCGTCCAGCACCGCGACGGCCAGCGCGAGGTCGTAGACGCTACCGAGCTTGGGCAACGTCGCGGGAGACAGCGCGAGCACCACTCGGCCGTCCGGCCATTTCTCCCCTGAGTTGGCCACCGCGGAGCGCACGCGGTCGCGGGATTCCTGCAACGCGGTGTCGGGCAGCCCGACCAGGTGCACCGAGGGCAAGCCCTGGCCGATATCGGCCTCGATCTCGACGAGCAGACCGTCCACGCCCGTGACCGCGACGGAATGCGCCCGGCCGAGCGCCATTCAGAACACCGCCTCGAGATGATCGATCACCGGTGGTCGTCCGCGCGCCACCAGCACCGACACGACGTCGAATCGAATGCGCCGCCACGGGCCGTCCTGCTCGGCCAGCCACAGCAGGGCCAAGCGCCGGATACGCTGCTGCTTGAGGAAGGTGACCGACTCCGCCGGGGTGCCATAGCCGAGGCCCGAACGGGTCTTGACCTCGACGAACGCGGTCACGTCTCCGTCTATGGCGATCAGATCCAGCTCGCCGTAGCGGCACCGCCAATTCCTGGCGACGATCTCCATCCCGGCGGCGCGTAGAAACGCCGCCGCCAATTCCTCCCCGTGCGCGCCGAGCGCCTGTTTGTCTGTCACCCGGCCAGAGTGCGCCGGGCCCGAATCAGGTCAGCGTCGCCGACCTGGGCATTCAGAAAGTCTGTTGATAACCGCGGCGCTGTGGAGAACCACCCGGCCGCTCACTCGGGCAGCCGCAGGTCCGGCTTCTCCAGCTCCTCGATGTTGACGTCTTTGAAGGTGATGACCCGGACATGCTTGACGAAGCGGGCGGGGCGATACATGTCCCACACCCACGCGTCGCTCATCCGCACTTCGAAGTACACCTCGCCATCGGCGTTCTGCGGCCGCAACTCCACGGAGTTGGCCAGGTAGAAGCGGCGCTCGGTCTCCACCACGTACGAAAACTGACCGACGATGTCCTTGTACTCGCGATACAGCGAGAGTTCCATCTCGGTTTCGTACTTCTCGAGGTCTTCGGCACTCATCGGGTGGGACGTCCTCCTTCTCGCCGCATCGCGTCGTGTGATGACATCATCGCGCATGCGCGGCGTCGGTAGCCACTCGGCCAGCCGTACGCGCGTTCTGATACTGCTCGGACAGGGTCTCGTCGAGTTCGCCCGCCAGCACCGCGTCCGCTTCTTCGGCGTCGATCGCGACCGGCCGCAACCCGGCGGCCTCGCGCACATTGCGCCATGAGCGGCGATGCTCGCTGCTCGGGCCCAGGCGGTGCAACGCGGCCGTGTGCTCGGGGGTGTTGTACCCCTTGTGCGCCGCGAACCCGTAGCCGGGGAAGCGCTCGTCCAGCTTCACCATCATGCGGTCCCGGGTGACCTTCGCCAGGATGCTGGCCGCCGCGATGCAGGCCGCCGACCCGTCGCCGCCGATCACCGGCAGTGAAGGCACCGGGATGCCGGGCACCCGGAACCCGTCGGTGAGCACATAGCCGGGCTCCCGGCCGAGCCCGGCGACGGCGCGGCGCATTCCTTCGATATTCGCCACGTGGATGCCGATCGAGTCGATCTCCCAAGCCGGGATGACGACGACCTTGTAGGCCAGCGCCAGGCGGGTGATCACCGGGTACAGCTCCTCGCGGGTGGCCTCGGTGAGCTTCTTGGAATCGTCGAGGCCGGCCAGCTTGTCGTAGGCCTTCGGGGCGAGCAGGCACGCGGCCACCACGAGCGGCCCCGCGCACGGACCGCGACCTGCCTCGTCCACCCCGGCTACCGGCCCGAGACCACTGCGGATCAACGCCGCCTCGAGCGTGCGCAATCCCCCGGCCCTGCGCATGACCACGCGCGGCGGCCAACCGTTACCCACTGGCACTCGACCCTGCCCCACGATCCAATTATCCTGCGTGCCGGACGGTCAGTTCGTCTGGGGATTCTCCGAGCGCACCGGTCCGATCCGGCCGGGCGGCCAGATCTTGAACACCGCCTTGCCCCGGAGGTTCTCCACCGGGATGGTGCCCTGCAGTTCGTCGTTGATGTGCGCGCGGGAGTCGGCGGACTGGTTGCGGTTGTCGCCCATCACCCACAGATGTCCCTCGGGCACCTTCACGGGCTTGAACTCGCGACCGCCACCGGCGCCGTACGGCTGGCCGGGCACGTACGGGGCGAGATAGCGGGCGTACGGCTCGTCCAGCGGCTTGCCGTCCACGATCACCCGGCCCTGCGGGTCGCAGCACTGCACAGTCTGGCCGCCGACCGCGATCACCCGTTTCACCAGATCGTTCTCGTCCGGCGGCACCAGGCCGAAGAAGGAGAAGAAGTTCTGCACGCCACGAATGGCCGGGTTGTCCGAACGGATCGACTTGTAGTGGGTGTTCCACGAGGGCGGGCCGACGAACACGACCACGTCACCCGGCTGCGGATCGCCCCAGTAGTAGCTGAGCTTCTGCACGTAGATGCGGTCACCGGTGCATCCGGCGCACCCGTGCAGCGTGGTCTCCATCGACTCGGACGGAATCACGTACGGCCTGCCGACGAAGGTGACCATCAGCGCGGCGATCACCGCGGCGATCACGATGAGAATCGGCAATTCCTGCCAGAACGGCCGCTGCTTCTTCTTCTGCCCGCGCCTCGCGCGACCTGCCCGCGTACCCTCGTCGCCCGATTCGGACACCGACACCGACCCACTTTCGTCTGCCACGCCGAACAGATTAGCCCGGCACCGAGATGGACGTTCGATGCCGGGCTGAGGAAAATCCGTTGTGCCGAAAAGCTAACTCAGCGCTTTTCCTTGATCTTGGCGGCCTTACCGCGCAGCTCACGCAGGTAGTAGAGCTTGGCGCGGCGGACGTCACCGCGGGTCACGACATCGATGTGGTCGATGTTCGGGCTGTGCACCGGGAAGGTGCGCTCCACGCCGACACCGAACGACACCTTGCGGACCGTGAAGGTCTCGCGGATGCCACCACCCTGGCGGCGGATCACGACGCCCTTGAAGACCTGGATGCGCTCCTTCGAGCCTTCGATGACCTTCACATGCACGTTCAGCGTGTCGCCCGGCCGGAACTCGGGGACGTCGCTGCGCAGCGACTTTTCGTCGACGAAGTCAAGGGTGTTCATTTCCATCCTTCTGGTTTCGCGCGAACAGAGGACCCTGGCGGCACTTCGCGTGCTCGGCCGGTTCATGCTCCGAATTGGGGGGTGCGCCGGGTCGACAACCGCCCAGGGCAACCTGAGCATTGTGCCAGACCGGCGCGGCACGAAAAAAATCGGGCCCGAGCGCAGCGCGTTGGATTATTCTTTCACGCTACGCCCAGAGTGGCCTGATGCACGACGGCGAGCCGTTCGTTCCCGGGCGCGATGAAGCCTAGGCGGCGCGGCGGCGCAACAGTGCCAGCGGACCGCCCGCTGGTCGCAGCGCCCAGGACGTGAGGCTCAGGCCCGCGAAGACGAGCAGGGAGACCCAGGTCTTCGGAGGAGGACATGTGGACGAGCACGACTATCTGGCCGAGCGGTTCGAAGCACAGCGCGGGCACCTGACGGCGGTGGCCTACCGGATGGTCGGCTCGCTGACGGAGGCGGAGGACGCGGTACAGGAGTCATGGCTGCGACTGGCTCGTACCGAGCCCGCCGCGATCGAAATCTCGGCGGCTGGCTGACCACGACGGTCGGCCGGGTGTGCCTGGACACGCTGCGCGGGCGGAAGTCACGCCGAGAGGAATCGTTCGAGGCACGGCTGCCCGACCCCGTCGTACTGCTCGACGACGGCTCCGGCCCCGAACAGCAAGCGGTGCTCGCGGACTCCGTCGGCATGGCGCTGCTGGTCGTGCTGGACTCGCTGAACCCGGCCGAGCGAGTCGCGTTCGTCCTGCACGACATGTTCGCCCTGCCGTTCGATCAGATCGCGCCGATCCTGGACCGATCACCGGCGGCGACGAAAATGCTCGCCAGTCGCGCCCGCCGCCGCGTGCGGGGCCACACGCCGCCCGGTGCCCCTGATCTGCCCCGGCAGCGCCGGGTGGTCGATGCGTTTCTGTCTGCGGCACGCGGCGGGAATTTCGACGCGCTGCTCGCCATCCTCGACCCCGAGGTCGTGCTCCGCGCCGACGCGGACGGACTGCGCGTGCTCACCAGCGCTACGGCGGTGGCGGACATGCTGGACACCTTCCATCGGTTCGCCACCACCTACGACGCGACGCCCGCGCTGGTCAATGGCCATGCGGGCTTGCTGAATACGTTCGAGGGCGTCCCGAGGTCGATCATCGCGTTCACCGTCGCCGACGACCGGATCGTCGCCCTCGATCTGTTCTCCGATCCCGACCGTCTCGCACGGTTGCCGCTACCCGCCGTACCACAGGAGTAGCGTGTGTCACGGGGGGCCGCTGATCGAACCGCGGAGGTACCCGCCACCCGCACGCAAGCACCGGCGACGGAACCCGCGGCAGGCTTGCGACACGTACGGGACCACAGCGAACGAGCCGCACCTCCCGCAGGAAGGCCGGGCTGGCCATAGCCGGGCGCGCTACGGCTGCCCAGGCCGTCGGTGATTCGACTCGCCGGAGATGGCGTCCTGCGCGGGTGGTGGACTCGGCGAGTTCAGCGCGGTGTGGTCGGCATGCCAGAGCGAGTGGTGGCGGTGCGGCGCCGGTGGCGCGGGAACCACCGTGCGGGTCAGTTCCGCCTCGGCCGCCGTGCGAGCGTGATCGACGTCCGGTTTCCCCGCGACCAGGTCTTGGACGAAGATCTTGGCACGGATCACCGGACGGCGATATCGCCGTTCGCGGACGATGGCCCGGTACATCAGCCGTCTGCGATCGGCGTAACGCCAGCGCGCCCACGGCGCGCCCGGACGACTGAGCCGCAGCGCGCCGACGACCAGCAGCGGCAGGAAGAACATGCCGAACAGCCCGGTCCAGATCTTGCCTTTGGCAATGACGATCGCGGCCAGCGCCAGGTTCACCACCGCGAACACGACGACGAAGGCGCGCACCTCGATGCTCGGATCGCGCCGGAAGTCGTTGATGTCGAGCAACCACAGCGGGTGGAAACCGAGCAGCAGCAACCCGGTCACCGCCAGCGCGACGAACACCGCGTCGACCGACGTGCGGCCTTGTTCCTCCCAATACACGTCGCGCAGGTAGAAGATCAGCGCGAACTCGTCGAGGACCAGCGCGGCGCCGACACCGAAGGCCGCCGCAAGCATGCCCGCCGTCGCCATGTCCGCGCTCTGATACAGCGTGACCATGCCGATGCCGGACATGAGCACCAAGATCACCCCGAACACCATGTGATGGATGTGGGTGTCTCCAGCGCGCAAGTTACCGGGCCACCAGCGCACCCGCGCCCGGATCAGCCGGACGCTGAGCCGGATGAACAGGAAGCCGACGATGAATCCGAGGAGGAAGCACAGCAACGGCAGCCGCCCTTGGGCGATCACGTCTTCGTGGAGCCACCGTCGCATGCCGCCTACTCCCTGCCGTGCACCGGGCTACTGGCCGAAGCCCGCCCTGCGCAACGCGTCCGCCATCGCACCGCTCGGCGGGGGCGCATTGCGGCGCTGGTTTCCTCCGCGCCCCTGCCCCTGGCTACGGCCCTGGCCCTGCTGCCTGTTCTGGCCATTCTGCCGCTGCCGCTGCTCGCCGCCGGATCGGCCACCCTGGCCACGCTGCTTGTCGCCGCCCTTCCCCGGCACGCCGGGCTCGTCGTCGAGGCGCAGGGAAAGACCGATGCGCTGACGCGCCACGTCCACCTCGAGCACCTTAACTTTGACCACGTCGCCGGACTTGACCACCTCGCGCGGGTCCTTCACGAAGTTGTGCGACATGGCCGAGACGTGCACCAGACCGTCCTGGTGCACGCCGACGTCGACGAACGCGCCGAACGCGGCCACGTTCGTCACCACACCTTCGAGCACCATGCCGGGCTTCAGGTCGGCGACCTTCTCCACGCCCGCGGCGAACTCCGCGGTCTTGAACTCCGGCCGCGGGTCGCGGCCCGGCTTCTCCAGCTCCGCAATGATGTCGGTGACGGTCGGGACACCGAACCGCTCGTCGGTGAAGTCATCGGCGCGCAGCGCACGCAGCGCCGAGGTGTTGCCGATGATCTCCGCGATACCACGGCCGGTCGATTCGAGGATGCGCCGCACCACCGGGTACGCCTCGGGGTGCACCGCGGAGGTGTCCAGTGGATCGTCACCGCCGCGGATGCGCAGGAAGCCCGCGCACTGCTCGAACGCCTTCGGGCCCAGGCGCGGCACGTCGAGCAGGGCGGTCCTGCTGCGGAACGGGCCGTTCTGGTCCCGGTGGGAGACAATGCTTTCCGCCACCGACCCGGCGATACCGGACACCCGCGACAGCAGCGGCACCGAGGCCGTGTTCACGTCGACGCCGACCGCGTTCACCGCGTCTTCGACGACCGCGCCCAGGGAGCGGGCCAGCAGCGATTCGGACACGTCGTGCTGGTACTGGCCGACTCCGATGGACTTCGGATCGATCTTCACCAGTTCGGCCAGCGGGTCCTGCAGCCGCCGTGCGATCGACACCGCGCCGCGCAGCGAGACATCCAGATCGGGCAGCTCCTGGGAGGCGTAGGCCGACGCGGAGTACACCGAGGCACCCGCTTCGGATACCACGATCTTCGTCGGCTTGTTCTCCGGGATGCGCGAGATCAGTTCGGCGGCAAGCGCGTCGGTCTCGCGTGACGCGGTGCCGTTGCCGATCGCGATGAGCTCGACACCGAACCGGGCGACCAGCGCGCCGAGCACCGCGAGCGACTTCTCGGTCTGGCCCTGCGGCTTGTGCGGGTAGATCACCTCGGTGGCGACCACCTTGCCGGTGGCGTCGACCACCGCGACCTTCACGCCGGTGCGGTAGCCGGGGTCCAGGCCCATGGTCGTGCGGGTGCCGGCGGGGGCGGCGAGCAGCAGGTCGCGCAGGTTCGCGGCGAACACGTCGACCGCGTCCTTCTCGGCGGCCTGGCGCAGCCGCATCCTGGTGTCGATGCCGAGGCTGACTTGCAGTTTGGTGCGCCACGCCCAGCGCACGGTGTCCAGCAGCCAGGAGTCGGCGAGGCGGCCCCGGTCGGCGATGCCGAAGCGGGCGGCGATGCTGCCCTCGTAGACGGTGCGCTGACCCGGCTCCGGCTCCTCGGTGTCCGGCTCCAGGTGCAGGGTGAGCACCTCCTCCTTCTCGCCGCGCAGCAGCGCGAGGACGCGATGGGAGGGCAACTTGTCGAACGGCTCGCTGAAGTCGAAGTAGTCGGCGAACTTCGCACCCGACTCCTCCTTGCCCGCGCGCACGGTCGAGGTCACCTGCCCGCGATTCCACATCAGCTCGCGCAGTTCGCCGACCAGGTCGGCGTCCTCGGCGAAGCGCTCGACCAGGATGGCGCGGGCTCCGTCGAGCTGCTCGGCGCTGTACTGCGCCGGATCGGTCTCCGGGTCGTTGATCAGCGCGTCGGCCACCGGCTCGTGCCCCGCCTCGCGCGCGATCTGCGCCTTGGTGCGCCGCTTCGGCTTGTAGGGCAGGTAGATGTCCTCGAGCCGGGCTTTGGTCTCGGCGAGCAGGATCTGCTGGTGCAGCGCGTCATCGAGTTTGCCCTGGCCGCGGATCGATTCGATGATCGCGGCCCGGCGCTCGTCGAGTTCGCGCAGGTAGTGCAGGCGCTCGTCGAGCTGGCGCAGCTGGGCGTCGTCCAGACCGCCGGTGACCTCCTTGCGGTACCGCGCGATGAACGGCACCGTCGAGCCCGCGTCGAGCAGCTCGACGGCGGCGCGCACCTGGGTCTCGCGCACCGCGAGTTCCTCGGCGATGCGACGGGTCACGCTGGCTGTGCTCGCGTTGTCGGAACGCGGCGGCACGGGAGGAACCATCGTGTTGGACTCTGCACTGGCAGTCTCGGGCGCTGTCGTCACGCCCGAGACACTAGCTGTTCCGCCTCTCCGAGTCTGCAGGCTGTCCCGCCTCGCTCCCCCGCCCGTCCGGGTCTTCAGGCCGTACCAGTCAGGTGACGAGTGATTTTCACTGGTTGCGTGTCGAATCCGACGTGCGCTCCGCTGCTGATACGAGGATCGTCCTGGCGACTTCGCGCATCTCGGCCTTGCGGATCTTGCCGGTGACCGTCATCGGGAACTCCTCGACCACGTGCACATAGCGCGGGATCTTGAAGTGCGCCAGCTTGCCGGTGCAGAACTCGCGCAGAGCCACCGCGTCCAACGGCGTTGCGCCCTCGCGCATCCGGACCCACGCCATCAGCTCCTCGCCGTACTTCGGGTCCGGCACGCCGATCACCTGGGCATCGAGGATGTCGGGGTGGGTGTAGAGGAATTCCTCGATCTCGCGCGGATAGATGTTCTCACCGCCGCGGATGACCATGTCCTTGATCCGGCCCGTGATGGCCAGGTATCCGTCCTGGTCCATCACGCCGATGTCGCCGGTGTGCATCCAACGGGCGGCGTCTATCGCTTCGGCGGTTCTGTCCCGGTCGTCCCAATAACCGAGCATCACCGAGTAGCCGCGGGTGCACAGCTCGCCGGGTTCGCCGCGTGGCACCGTGAGACGCGTTGCGGGATCGACGATCTTGACCTCCAGGTGCGGGCCGACCCGGCCGACCGTGGCGGTGCGCCGGTCGATGCTGTCGTCGCGGCGAGTTTGGGTCGAGACCGGCGAGGTCTCCGTCATGCCGTAACAGATGCATACCTCACGCATGCCCATCCGGTCGATCACCCGCTTCATCACCTCTACCGGGCACGGCGAACCCGCCATGATGCCGGTGCGCAGGGTGGACAGATCCGGGGTGGCCGAATCCAGTTCGGTCAGCATGTCGATGAACATGGTCGGCACGCCGTACAACGAGGTGCAGCGTTCGGCCTCGACCGCGGCCAGTGTCGCCTTCGCATCGAACGAGGGTGCCGGGATCACGATGGCCGCACCGTGACTCGTGCTCGCGAGGTTGCCCATCACCATGCCGAAACAGTGATAGAACGGCACCGGGACACAGATCCGGTCCTGTTCGGTATACCCGCATAGCTCGCCGACGAAATAGCCGTTGTTCAGGATATTGTGGTGGCTGAGCGTGGCGCCCTTCGGGAAACCGGTTGTGCCGGAGGTGTACTGGATGTTGATCGGGTCGTCGGTCGACAGCAGCGCGGCGAGCGCGGTGAGCCGGTCGACGTCGATCACGGTGCGGGTCAGCGCGTCCCACTCGGGTGTGCCCAGCACGAGCACCTGCTCCAGCGCCGCACAGTTCGGCCGCACCTGCTCGATCATCGCGACGTAGTCGGAGGATTTGAACCGCTCGGCGGCGACGAGCATCCGCACGCCCGCCTGACGCAGCACGTACTCCAGCTCGCTGGTGCGGTAAGCCGGGTTGATGTTGACCAGGATGGCGCCCATCCGCGCCGTGGCGAACTGCACGAGAAACCATTCCGCGCAGTTCGGCGCCCAGATGCCGACCCGTTCCCCCTTACCGATGCCGCGATCGGCGAGGCCGCAGGCCAGGGCGTCGACCGCCGCACCGAGTTCGCGGTAGGTCCAGCGGCGTCCGGACGGACGGTCCACCAGCGCTTCCCGCTCCGGGAACGCCGTGACGGTGCGAGCGAGGTTGCCGCCGATGGTGTCGCCGAGCAGCGGGACGTCGGAAACGCCGGAAGCGTAACTGGGCAGCGACAGCGACATCACCGGATTCCTCCCTGCCGCAGCACGAACCGCTGCACCTTGCCACTGGGCGTCTTCGGCAGGCTCGGTACGAAGTGCACTCTGCGCGGGTAGGCGTGCGCGGCGAATTTCCGCTTCACCAAGCTCTGCAGTTCGGACTCCAGCGCGGGGATACCCTCCGCGCCGTCGCGCAGCACGACGAACGCCTCCAGCACCTCACCGCGCAGGTCGTCCGGCATACCGACCACGGCAGCCTCGGCGACCTGCTCGTGCAGCACGAGCACGCTCTCCACTTCGAACGGGCCGATGCGGTAGCCCGCCATGATGATCACGTCGTCGTCGCGGGCGGAGAAGCGGAAGAAACCGTTCGCGTCCTGGGAGCCCGCGTCGCCGGTCAGGTACCAGCGGCCGTCGGCGGTATAGCGCTGCGCGGTGCGCTCCGGCGCGTCGAGGTAGCCGAGGAACCACAGCAGCGGGCTGTGCGCGGTATCGATGGCGACCCGGCCCAATGCGCCTGGGGGAGCGATGCTGTCGGCGTCTTCGGCGAGGACCGCACACGACCAGCCCGGCAGCGTGCGACCCATCGAGCCCGCGGGAGTCTCGGCGTCGAGGTCTTCGTGCCAGGCATTGCAGATGACCATGCCATGTTCGGTCTGGCCATAGTGGTCGCGCACCGCGACACCCAGGTACTCCGTCGACCAGGCGACGACCTCGGGCGTCAGCGGCTCGCCCGCCGAGGAGGCGCGGCGCAACCGGGAGTGCACCGGCGGCGCGTCGCTTTCGGCACGCAGCGCGCGATACACCGTGGGTGCCGCGGCGAAATTGGTGACGCCGAAGGTCTCCAGCACCTGCCAGGTCAGCGGAGCGGAGAAGCGGGCGTGCAGCAGGATGCTGCGCATGCCGGTGGCCAGCGGGCCGAGGATGGCGTAGTAGAGGCCGTAAGCCCAGCCCGGGTCGGCGGCGTTCCAGAACACGTCGTCGGGCCGGACGTCCAGCGCGAACTCCTGGTAGGCGTGGAAGGAGGCGAGCGCGCGCAGCGGAATCGGGACACCTTTGGGCGTGCCGGTGGTGCCGCTGGTGAACAGCTGGACGAGCAGGCCGTCGCCGCCGACCGCGACCGGGCGAGCTTGCGGGTGAGTCGCCGGATGGGTGTCGAGCAGCTCGGCCATCCGCAATGCCCCAGCGGGGATTTCGGCGCCCGACACGATCAGTCGCCAGGGCGGGTCCGCAGGCAGATCCGGACCGGGCGTCAGCTTCGGCGCCTGATCGGAGTCGGCGACGACGATGGAGACATCGGCGGCGTCCAGCCGCAACGCGATGGCAGGCGGTGCGAACGCGGTGAACAGCGGGACGTGCACCGCGCCGCGGCGCCAGATGCCGAGCAGCGCGACCACCAGGTCCGCCGACTTCGCCATCAACGTGGCGACCCGGTCGCCGGGCCCGACGCCGAGTCCGGCGAGAGCGGCGGCGAATCGTGCCGAGCGTTCGCGCAGCTCGCCGTAGGTGAGGTCGGTCGAAGACAGGTCTGCCTCGACGATCGTGAAGGCCACCCGGTCGGCCGGGTGCCGATCACACAGCAGGTCCGCCGCCGATGCGTTAGCGCGGTCGTAACAGTCCAGCAGTTCGCGCACCCGCTGATTCGGATCGGTGCCCATCTTCGGTTCTCCTCTATCTGTGATCCAGCACTACCCGGGTGTGCAATAGGATGTGGGTCACATCCCGCTGGCCACTACCCCCGAAAAGGGGTGAGTCCCATGACCCACACCGCGCTGCTGCGTCCCCGCGACGCCGACGCGTTACGCGCCGAGATCCGCTGGGTGGCGAGCACCGCGGGCGTGCCGGTGGCCTTCGGCGGCGAAGTGCACGGCGACGCCCTGCTGCTGTCGGAGTTCGTGGGCACGCTCACCAACGGACTGCGCGGGCTGGCGGTGGTGCGCACGTCGGGGCTCGGCGGCCGGGTGATGGATTCGGGGCGGCCGGCCGCGGTGGTGGACTACCGCACCTCGTCCTCGATCACCCACGACTACGACGGGCCGGTCTCCGGCGAAGGCATCCGGTCCGTGCTCGCCGTCCCGGTGGTCGTGGACCAGCGCTCCCGCGCGGTGCTCTACGCCGCCACCCGGGGCGCGGCTCCGCTGGGTGACCGCACCGCGGATCTCGTCGTGCAAGCCGGTCGCCGCCTGGCTACCGAGATCGCCATTCGTGACGAGGTCGACCGCCGGCTGCGGATGCTCGAGCTGGCCACACCGTCCGTCGGTACGGCACCGGCCGTCACCGAGGAACTCCGCGATATCCACGCCGAACTCCGCGGCATGGCGCGCTCCGCCGAGGACGACCGGTTGCGCGGGCGCCTGCACGCGGTATGCGAACGACTCACCCGCGTTCTGGTCGGCGAACCGCGCCCGGACAGTCCGCGATTGTCCCGCCGCGAACTCGACGTGCTGGCCCAGATCGCCCTTGGCTGCACCAATCAGGAAGCGGCACAACGCCTCTCACTCGGACCGGAAACCGTGAAAAGTTATCTGCGCAACGCGATGGTCAAACTCGACGCCCATTCCCGGCACGAGGCTGTGGTGGCGGCGCGACGGCACGGCTTGCTGCCCTGAAGATGATCCGGCAGTCGGTGCACGGAGGCCCGTAGACGCTGTTCGATACCGTGGTGTGGTGAACGACAATGTCCCCCAACCGGAGTGGTGTGTCGTCGCGACCCTGCTGCCCTACCCCTACCGGCCCGGCCCGAACGCGGAGCACCGGAGCCACAAGATTTATCCCGCGGGTGCGAAACTACACGTGATCGGCGGGTTCGCCGGGATGGGACACAAGGTGGTGACGGTTGTCGGCAGCGGCCATCGCAGGCGCCTGGTCACCGCGCACATTCAGGCACGCTACCTCGGAGGGTGGCGGGTGGCGCTGATCTACCGGCCCGCTGTGCTGAACGCGATCCATCGAGCGGTCCACTACGACAACGTGACCGGTCATCGCTGGAATCAGCAAGGCTTCGAGCTCTCCGCGCCAGAGTATGCCGAGCACCTTCGGTCGATCGCGCAGAAGTTCCAGCTACACCTGCACGGATGACCGCTGTGCCTAGCGCTGGGAGCCGGACTCCCTGTCGTGGTCGGCGAGCAGGTCCGGGCGGCGTTCGCGGGTGCGGGCGAGGGATTGCTCGCGGCGCCAGGCGGCCACCTTCGCGTGGTCGCCGGAGAGCAGGATCGGCGGAACCTCGAGTCCGCGCCAGGAGACCGGACGGGTGTAGCTGGGGCCTTCGAGCAGACCGTCGGAGAACGAATCCTCTTGGTGGGACTGCTGATTGCCGAGTACGCCGGGCAGCAGCCGGACCACGGCCTCGGTCATCACCAGCACCGCCGCCTCGCCGCCGATCAGCACGTAGTCGCCGATGCTGACCTCCTCCACGCGCACCCGGCGGGCGGCGTCGTCGAAGACGCGCTGGTCGATGCCCTCATAGCGACCGCAGGCGAAGACCACATGCTGCTCGGCGGCCCAGCGGTGCGCGGTGGCCTGGGTGAACGGCACGCCGGCCGGCGTGGGGACGACGAGCAGCGCGTCGTCGGGGCAGACCTCGTCGAGCGCGTCGCCCCAGACGGTCGGCTTCATGACCATGCCGGGCCCGCCGCCGTAGGGTGCGTCGTCGACCGACTTGTGCACGTCGTGCGTCCAACGGCGCAGATCGTGCACCGTCAGGGAGATCAGCCCCTTGTCGATCGCCTTGCCGAGCAGCGCCGTGCGCAGCGGCTCCAGATACTCGGGGAAGATCGTGACGACGTCGATTCTCATGCCTGTCTCCTGTCGCCGCGGCTACGAGGCGGGCGGGCGCCGCGCGATCGGGTCTTCCAACGCCTCATTCCGGGTCGAGCAGGCCCTCGGGCGGATCGATGACGATCACGCCGTCGGCGAGCGACACGGTGGGCACGATCGCGGTGACGAACGGGATCAGGATCTCCCGGCCGTCGTCGGCGGCATGCACCGCGAGCAGCTCACCCGCCGCGGAATGCAGCACCTCGCGGACCGACCCCACCACGGTGTCGTCGGTGAGGCGGACCTCCAGCCCCTCCAGCTCGTAGTCGTAGAACTCGTCCGGATCCTCCGACGGCGGCAGATCCGCGCTGTCGACCATGAGCAGCATGCCGCGCAGCGCGTCCGCCGCGGTGCGGTCGGCGACGCCCGCGAGAAACACCAAGAGCCGGCCCGAGTGCTCCCGGGCCGACTCCACGGTGTAATCGCGGACCTCGTCGGTGCGCGGCAGCCGACCGCGCAGCGTGGCGCCGGGCGCGAACCGCGCCTCGGGCTCGTCGGTGCGTACCTCGACGACAAGTTCGCCGCGCACACCGTGCGCCTTGGCGACCCGTCCGACGACGAGTTCCATCTACTGGTCGGTGTCGACCACGTCGACCCGGATGCCCCGGCCGCCGATACCGGCAACCAGGGTGCGCAGCGCCCTCGCGGTGCGTCCGCCGCGGCCGATCACCTTGCCCAGGTCATCGGGGTGAACGTGCACCTCGACCGTGCGTCCGCGGCGGCCGGTGATCAGCTCTACGCGGACGTCGTCGGGGTTGGCGACGATGCCGCGCACGAGGTGCTCGACGGCATCGGCGACTACGGCACTCACTGCTCCATCACCTCGATACGCGACTCCCCCGTCGGGGCCGGTCTATCGACGGCTCGAGACGGGTACAGAGTGGACGGGTAATGCCGACTCATTACTCGGCGGCCTCGGCGGCGTCAGCGCCCGCTTCGGCGTCCTTCTTGGCCTTCTTCTTCGGGGTGACCGCCTCGGCGACCGGCTCGTTGTCGGCGGCGGCCAGCGCGGCGTTGAACAGATCCAGCTTCGACGGCTTCGACGGCTTGACCTTCAGGGTGCCCTCGGCGCCGTCGATGCCCTTGAACTTCTGCCAGTCACCGGTGATCTTCAGCAGCTGGAGGACCGGCTCGGTCGGCTGCGCGCCGACACCCAGCCAGTACTGCACGCGCTCGGAGTCGATCTCGATGAGCGAGGGCTCTTCCTTCGGGTGGTACTTGCCGATGGACTCGATGGCCCGGCCGTCCCGGCGGGTGCGGGCGTCGGCGACGACGACGCGGTACTGCGGGTTGCGGATCTTGCCCATGCGGGTGAGCTTGATGCGAACAGCCACTGCTGATCTGCCTTTCGTTTGGTTGGTCACGACGCAATTCGGCGACCCACATGGTCTGCGAGCCCGGTTTTGCGCTTCGAGTGTGTGACCGCCGCGCGGTACGTAACCGGAGACGGGCTGACACTTGTCCCGTAGGACGGTGGTCCATTGTGCCAGACGGCACGGTCGCGCCAGAAATCGCGTTCCGGTGTTTACAGCTCGCGGCCCACGCGCCATAACCAGGCATGGGAATCTTCCGCGCCCTCGACTGACTATCTACGGCGGTACCTCAGCAGTACACGGCACGAAAGTGATGCGCAGAGGCGTCGCTGACGGGCTACCCAGGAGCCGTGGCGGTCAGGGCGCGAGTGGGCACCCAGGGCCCACCCCACCACATCCGCCACCCGAGGGTGCGGTGGGTGAGCCCGGTCGCGCCGCTCCCGGCCAGGGTGGCGCGGTATCGCCGGGTGTCGCCGATATCGACGATGACCAGTTTGCCGCCTGGGCGCAGGACACGGCATGCCTCGCGGACGGCGTCGGCGCGGCCCTGCGCGGTCTTGATGGTGTGAATCGCCAGGCTGGACACGACGACGTCGAACGCGCCGTCCGGGAACGGCATCCGGGTCATGTCGCCCGTGCGCAGTTCGATCCGATCGGCGACGTTCTCGGCGAGCGCGTTCTGCTCGGCGGTGGCCGGGGTGTTGCCGCAGTGATCGGCGGAGCACCACAGGTCAAGTCCGACGGCGCGCCCGGCGGGCAGCCGCCGCGCGGCCGCGAGCAGCACCGCGCCGCGCCCGCAGCCCATGTCCAGAAGTTGTTCGTCGCCGCGCAGTTCGAGGTCGTCGAGCAGACCGGCCCAGACCCGGAACTTGCCCCGGAGGGTCGCGTGCAGGAACAGCCCGAACTGCGCGGCGAGCACGATGCCGATCAGCAGGAGCAGCAGGCTCGGACGCAGCTGCTGAAACAGCGCCACCACCAGTGCGGCAGCGAGATAGCCGACCGCGAGAACTCCCAGCAACAGCAGCACCGACGGCGCGTCGACACCGTACGACGCTCGCCACGGAGGGGCTATCATCGGCCGATTGTATCCGGCGGCAACGGCATTCGCGGCGGGTTCTCGCTTGTCAGCTCACCAGCGGCGCCAGGGTGCGTCCGACGAGTTCGACCGCGCCCGGCTCGTGTCCCTGGAAGACCATGTTGACGATCAGACCATCGACGCCGTGGTCGAGAACGCGGGTCCGCAGCTGCTCGGCAACCTCGTCCGGCGTTCCGACGAACTGGCGGTCGGCGGGAGTCTGCGCACGCTCGGATTCCGACAGCGCCGACAGGTCGATACCCATGCGGCTCAAGTAATCCCGCTGCTGCTTGCGGACCAGGTCGCCGTCTTCGTCCACCATCAGGAAGCACAGGTAGCTGGTCTCCAACGTCGCGGGGTCGCGGCCGACCTCGGCGCAGCGTCCACGCAGCACCTCGAGCTTGTGCGGCAGCTCGGAGGCGTTGCAGATGAGGTTGAGGTGGTCTGCGAAGCGGGCGGCCAGGCGGAAGGTCTTCTTCTCGCCACTGCCGCCGAGCAGGATCGGCACGTCGTCGCGCACGCGCGGCTCGTTCATCGCGTTCTCGACCTGGTACCACTTGCCGTCGAAGGTGGGGCGCCGGCCGGCCAGCATCGGCTGGATGATCTGCAGCGCCTCCTCGAGCCGTTCGAAGCGGGTCGTGAAAGTGCCGAAGTCGTAGCCGAAGGATCGGTGCTCGAGCTCGAACCAGCCCGCGCCGATGCCGAGCACCGCGCGGCCGCCGCTGACCACGTCGAGCGTGGTGACGGTCTTGGCGAGCATCGCGGGGTTGCGGTAGGTGTTGCCGGTGACCAGGGCCGACAACTGGATTCGCTCCGTCGCCGTGGCGAGGCCGCCGAGGGCGGTGTACGCCTCGAGCATCGGCTCGTCGGGCGTGCCGATGCCGGGCAGTTGATAGAAGTGGTCCATCACGAAAACCGTGTCGAAACCGGCGGCTTCGGCCTCCCTGGCCTGCGCGATGACCGTCGGGAACAGTTCGCGCACCGACTTGCCGTAGCTGAAGTTGGGCATTTGATAACCGAGGCGAATGGTCACGGAATCGACCCTACCGGGCGCAGCCGGGCGAAGTCCGTAAACAGCCCGCGCCGGGCCGAGCGGAGGCGAGGCAGCCGCAGGCCTGATTCGAAAACGAGCGGTGAGCCGCGAGTGACGAATTACCGATGACCGGTGACCGGACCGCGCCCGCCGTACACGCGCCCGCGCAGTACGACGGCGTACGGTGCGCTGAGCGCTTCCGGGTGGGTGCGCGGGTCCTGCTGGTAGACAACGAAATCCGCGGGCGCGCCGGACTCGATGCCTGGTCGGCCGAGCCAGCCGCGGGCATCCCAGGAGGCCGCGCCGAGCGCGTCATGCCGGGACAGGCCCGCGGCGCCGAGCGCGGCGATCTCGTCGGCGATGCGCCCGTGGCGGATGGAACCGCCTGCGTCGGTGCCCGCGAAGATCGGCACGCCCGCCTCGTGCGCGGCGGCCACCGTGCCGCGCACCCGGCGGTGCAGGTCGCGCATGTGCGCGGCGTAGCGAGGGAATTTTCCCGCGCTGTCGGCGATCTCGGGGAAGGTGTCGATATTGACCAAGGTGGGCACCAAGGCGGTGCCGTGCTCGACCATCATCTCGATGGTCTCGTCGGTGAGGCCGGTGCCGTGTTCCAGGCAGTCGATGCCCGCGTTGATCAAGCCGGGCAGCGCGTCCTCGCCGAAGACGTGGGCGGTGACGCGGGCGCCATTGGCGTGCGCGGCGTCGATGGCCTCCTTCAGGATCGCGTCGCTCCACAGCGGGCGCAGGTCGCCCACGGAGCGGTCGATCCAGTCGCCGACAATCTTCACCCAGCCGTCGCCGAAGCGAGCCTGTTCGGCGACGATCTCCGGCAGGTCGCGTTCGTCGTCGAGTTCGATGCCGAGCTCGCGGATGTAGCGCTTCGGCCGGGCGATATGGCGGCCGGCGCGGATGATGCGCGGCAGTTCGTCATGGTCGTCGATGAACCGGGTGTCGATCGGCGAACCCGCGTCGCGCAGCAGCAGCGCGCCGGCCTCCCGTTCGATCTCGGCCTGCGCGACGGCGCCCGCCCGGTCCTCATGGCCTCCGCCGTACCGGATACCGACATGGCAGTGCGCGTCGACGAGTCCGGGCACGATCCACCCGCTGCCGCACAGTGTTTCGGCCCCGGGCACGGGCTCGAAGGACACCAGCCCGTCCCGCACCCAGAGATCGCGCACCTCGTCGTCGGGGAGAACCACTCCTCGCAGATGCACAGCAACCTCCTGGACGTCGTCGGCTGCCTCCAACCTACTGTCCGCACCGCGGGATGGTCACCGCGCGCTGTGACGTGCGGTCCGCCCTGCACCGCCGATGCTCGGCGAACCCCTCGGGGCCTACGCGAATGGTGACATCCTCGCCCCGAGCTGGTCGCCGCTCGGACCCGGTCTACTTCTTCGGGAACTTCAGCTTCGACAGGTCGAAGCCCTCGAGGCCAGGTGGCAGCTGATCGAGCCCGGCGGGCATGTTGGAGATGTCGGGCATCCCGGCGGGCATCCCGGGCATGCCGCCCATTCCCGGGAATCCGCCACGCACCTTCGGCGGGGTCGGGCCGCGGCCGCCCTTCTTGCCTTTCTTGCCCTTCTTCGCGCTGCCGCGGCGGGAGCCGGGCAGCCCCATCTGGCGGCCCATCATCGCCATCATCTTCTTGGCCTCGAAGAAGCGGTCGACGAGCTGGTTGACCTCGGAGACCTGGACGCCGGAGCCGTTGGCGATGCGCAGGCGGCGAGAGGCGTTGATGATCTTCGGGTTGTCTCGTTCGGCCGGGGTCATGCCGCGGATGATCGCCTGCACACGGTCGAGTTGCTTGTCGTCGACCTGGGCGAGTACGTCTTTCATCTGACCCGCGCCGGGCAGCATGCCGAGCAGGTTGCCGATCGGGCCCATCTTGCGGATGGCCAGCATCTGGTCGAGGAAGTCCTCGAGGGTGAGTTCGCCGCTGCCGATCTTGCGGGCGGCCTCCTCGGCCTGCTTGGCGTCGTAGACCTGCTCGGCCTGCTCGATCAGGGTGAGCACGTCACCCATGCCGAGGATGCGGCTGGCCATACGGTCCGGATGGAAGACGTCGAAGTCCTCCAGTTTCTCGCCGGTGGAGGCGAACAGGATGGGAACGCCGGTGACCTCGCGGACGCTCAGCGCCGCGCCACCGCGGGCGTCGCCGTCGAGCTTGGTGAGCACCACGCCGGTGAAGCCGACACCGTCGCGGAACGCCTCGGCCGTGGTGACCGCGTCCTGACCGATCATCGCGTCGAGCACGAACAGGGTCTCGTCCGGTTGCACGGCGTCGCGGATGCCCGCGGCCTGCCGCATCAGCTCTTCGTCGATACCGAGACGGCCCGCGGTGTCGACGATGACGACGTCGTACTGCTTCTGCCGCGCTTCCTCGACACCACCGCTCGCCACGTTCACCGGGTCGGCGGCCGAGATGCCCAACGGGTTCTCGCCACCACCGACGGAGGTGCCGGGGTGCGGCGCGTAGACGGGCACGCCGGCGCGCTCGCCGACCACTTGCAACTGGGTGACGGCGCCGGGACGCTGCAGGTCACAGGCCACCAGGAGCGGCTGATGCCCTTGCCCCTTCAACAGCTTCGCCAGCTTGCCCGCGAGCGTGGTCTTACCGGAACCCTGCAGACCGGCGAGCATGACCACCGTCGGCGGATTCTTGGCCAGGTTCAGCCGTCTGGTCTCGCCGCCGAGGATGCCGACGAGCTCTTCGTTGACGATCTTCACGACCTGCTGGGCCGGGTTCAGCGCCGCGGAGACCTCCGCGCCCTTGGCACGCTCCTTGATCCGGCCGATGAAACCGCGCACCACGGGCAGCGCGACGTCGGCCTCGAGCAGCGCGAGGCGGATCTCGCGGCAGGTGGCGTCGATGTCGGCCGGTGACAGACGCCCCTTACCACGCAGATCCTTGAGGGCACCGGTAAGCCGGTCGGACAGGGATTCGAACACCGATCGCGCTCCTGATCTCGGGGGACGTCACATTCTCTCCCAGGGTAATGGGATCGCCCGCGGGATGGCGCAGGCGGTGCGTCCTTCGGGGCGCGGCGGGCAAGCTAGTCGAGCACGCGACGGCGTGGTTTGGGCGTGCTGCGGTAGTCGTGGTTCTCCTCGGTGACCATGAACACCGCCTCGTTGGCGGTCAGCCCGAGTTCGAGGGCCAGATCGTCGAGGACGGCCCACTCCGCCGTGCTCGGGATGGGCGAGGTGGCGACCGTGGACGCGATCGTCATCGCGGTCACCGCCTGCCGCCCGGTCAAGGTGCGACCGGGGAGCCAGGAGACCACCCAGCGGTCGCCGCCGACGCAGCGTGCCATATGCGTGGTCTCGTCACTTGTCATTGTCGACGCCGAAACGACTTCAATTGCCACCGACCTGCTCCCCTCGTGCTCGCGATAGCCAGACGCTCTAGATCGTAGGGCTCAGCAGCCGGGCCGGAGCGCACATCCAGCAAATATCTGGCAACAGATTGATCACCAGGCAAATTTGCAGGTCAAATGGAATTTCACGAGGTCGTCGCGTCGTTTTCCGGAGGCTTTGGCGCAGTTCTGGGAACCACCGCGACAATCGCTTTCGCGATCGCTTCCCGGCGCGCGGGACCGTCCTCGGCGCCTAAATCGAGGCAGAAACTGTCGACCACCGCCGACCCCATCGTGACCACTTTGGCCCAGCGGACGTCCGCCCCGCAGCTCGCCAGTTCGGCGGCCAGGCGGCTGAGCAATCCGATCCGGTCCTCGGCGCGCAGCTCCAGGATCACCTGGCCGGGCACCGAGGTGTCCAACCAGATCACCCGGGGCGGCGCCTGCGCGTAGCGGGTCCGACCGATGCCGCTGGCCTCGCGCTCGCGTTTGGCCAGCGCCGCGGACACATCCAGGTCCCCCGCCGTGGCGCGGATCAGTTCCTGGCGCAGCAACCCCGGGTCCGGCGGGTCGCCGAACTTGGGCGAGACGACAAAAGTGTCCACGGCGAAATCGCCTTCGACACCCACGGCGGCCGACAGTACGCGCAGGGAGTGCAGCGCGAGCACGCCCGCGGCATCGGAGAGCAGCCCCGGAGTGTCGGGCGCGATGACGGTGACCGCGTAGGTGTACTTGCTGTCCCCCGGCTTCAGGTCCACGTGCACCCCACCCGCGTGCGCCTGCTCGACCAGTTCCGGCGCGATGGGCTCCGGCGTCGGAAGCTGATCGCCCGCCATCACCAACCGGCAGCGCCGGACCAGCTCGCCGATCAGCGACGCCTTCCAGTCACCCCACACGCCGGGACCGGTGGCCAGCGAATCCGCCTCGGCCAGCGTGTGCAGCAGTTCCAGCAGCTGGGGATCGCCATCGAGCGCGTCGACCACGAACCGCACCGTCTCGGGGTCGGTGAGATCGCGCCGGGTCGCGGTGTCGGGCAGCAGCAGATGGTGGCGGACGACCGCGCTGAGCGTGCGCACGTCCGAGGGCCACAGGCCCAGACGCCGGCCGATGTGGGTGGCCAGCTCCGCGCCGACGACGCTGTGATCGCCTGCGCGGCCCTTGCCGATGTCGTGCAGCAGCGCGCCGAGGGCCAGCAGATCCGGCCGGGCCACCCGGGTGCTGATCGCGCTGGCGTAGGCGACCGTCTCTACGAGGTGACGGTCGACGGTCCAGGTGTGCAGGACATCACGCGGGGGCAGGTCGCGCACGGCACCCCACTCCGGAAGCAGCCTGCCCCACAGGCCGGTCCGGTCCAGCGCCTCGATCGCATCGATGGCGCCGCGGCCCTCGCCGAGCAGGACCAGCAGGTCGTTGAGGGCGTCTTTGGGCCACGGCTCGCGCAGCTCGGGCGCATCCTCGGAGAGCCGGTTCAGGGTGGTGGCCGACATCGGAAGCCCGGTCTGCGCCGAGGCCGCCGCCACCCGCAGGATGAGTCCGGGGTCGCGCTGGGGGCGCGCGTCGCGCGCGAGCACGACCTCACCGGCATGCTCGACCACACCCTCGTCGAGTGGCCTGCGCACCGGCATACGGCGTAGCCGCGCCAGCCCCCGACGGGGCAGCGCGTTGGCCGCGGTGCGCAACCCGACGTCCACGGAATAGCTCACCGTGCGTGCCGAATCGCTCAGCGTACGAGCCAGATCGAAGCGGTCGCCGATGCGCAGCGCCGCGCCGATCTCGTCGGCGTCCTGCGCGCGCAGCTGGTCGCGGGATCGGCCGGCGACCCGGTGCAGTTCGGTGCGCACGTCCAGCAGGCGACGATGTGCCTGCTTCAATCCGCCACCGGGCACGTCCGGCCCCAGCCCGGGCATGGCGTCGGTCAGCTGGGCGATGGCCAGGGCATCCAGCAGCTGGATGTCGCGCAGGCCGCCGCGCCCGTTCTTCAGATCGGGCTCGGCGCGGTGCGCGATCTCGCCGTTGCGCTCCCACCTGGCCTTGGCCTGGGCGATGAGGTCGTCGAAGCGAGTGCGGATACCGGTGCGCCATTCCCGGCGCACGCCGCCGATCAGCAGGTTGCTCAATTCCTGGTCGCCGACGATGTGCCTGGCTTCGAGCATGCCCAGCGCGGCGATGAGATCGTCGGCGGCCACCCGCAGCGCCTGCGGCACGGTGCGCACGCTGTGGTCGAGCTTGATGTGCGCGTCCCACAGCGGGTACCAGAGCTGGTCGGCGACCTCGGCGACCCGGGCGGGATCGACGTCGTCGTGCAGCAGCACCAGATCCAGATCCGAGTACGGCAGCATCTCGCCGCGGCCGAGACCGCCGACCGCGACCACGGCCAGACCGCTGTCGGGGGTGATGCCCAGTTCGGCGCCCTTGCTGGTGAGCCAGAGTTCGTACAGGTCGACCAGCGCATGCCGCAGCGACTCCGCGTCGAGCCGGGGGTTGCGGGGCAGGCCGCCGTCGAGCAGCTGGGTTCGTGCCCGGACCAGGTCGGCCGCGCCATTGGATATCTTGCCGTTGACTTCTCCGGTCACCTTCGGGTCACCGTCGTGCTGGTGCTGACTACCCACAACCCACCGCCCATTTCACGCGTGCGGCCCCGCCCCGACCGGGAGCTCCGGTGGGAGCGGGGCCGCCGCTCTACTCGATGTTCGTTACAGCGCGTCGGTGCCGCGTTCGCCGGTGCGCACCCGAATGATCGACTCCACCGGGGTGACCCAGACCTTGCCGTCGCCGATCTTGCCGGTCCGGGACGCCTCCACGATCACCTCGACGACCTTGTCGACGGACGCGTCGTCCACCACGACCTCGACGCGGACCTTCGGCACGAAATCGACCGAGTACTCGGCACCGCGGTACACCTCGGTGTGCCCCTTCTGGCGGCCGTACCCTTGTACCTCGCTGACGGTCATGCCCAACACGCCCGCCTGCTCGAGCCCGGTCTTGACGTCCTCGAGCGTAAACGGTTTGACGATTGCGGTGATCAGTTTCATGTTCGTCATGCCTCCTTGGCCGAACGTGCCGTGCTACCCAGAGCGGCGAAGTCGTAGGCGGTTTCCGCGTGCTCGGACTCGTCCAAGCCCACCGACTCCTCTTCCTCGCTCACGCGCAGCCCAATGGTGAACTTCACGATATAGGCAATGATCAGCGTCGCGATGAAGGAGAAGGCAAGTACCACACCGGCACCCACCGCTTGACGCCACAGCTGGTCGATGCCGCCGCCGTAGAACAGACCGGTCTTGGCCGCGCCCGCCTCGGGCGCCGCGACGAAACCGACCATCAGGGTGCCGACGATGCCGCCGACCAGGTGCACGCCGACCACGTCGAGCGAGTCGTCGAAGCCGAACTTGAACTTCAGGCCGACCGCGAGGGCGCACAGCGCGCCCGCGACCACGCCGATGGCGAGCGCGCCGAGTACGTTCACCGAGGAACACGACGGGGTGATGGCCACCAGACCGGCCACGATGCCC
The DNA here is from genome assembly GCF_040681325.1 of Nocardia sp. NPDC051787. Lineage (NCBI taxonomy): Bacteria > Bacillati > Actinomycetota > Actinomycetes > Mycobacteriales > Nocardiaceae > Nocardia > Nocardia sp. NPDC051787. Next base: position 120,010 of record NZ_JBFAYO010000018.1, on the reverse strand, counting down.
GAGGCCGCGCCCAGCGAGGTGGGCTTGCCGTCGCGGACCTTCTCCACCAGCAGCCATGCCAGCATCGCGGCGCAGGTCGCGATGGTGGTGATGATGAACGTGGAACCGGCGAGGCCACCGGAGGTCACCGCGGAACCGGCGTTGAAGCCGAACCAGCCGAACCACAGCAGACCGGCGCCGAGCATCACGAACGGCAGGTTGTGCGGGCGGAACGGCGTCGTCGGCCAGCCCTTGCGCTTGCCGAGCACCAGTACCAGCGCCAGACCGGCCGCACCGGCGTTGATGTGCACCGCCGTGCCGCCGGCGAAGTCGACCGCGAGCAGCTTGTTGGCGATCCAGCCGCCCTCGTGCACGACGTTGCCGTCGGCGTCCTTCACGTCGAAGTCGAACACCCAGTGCGCGACCGGGAAGTAGACCACCGTGGCCCAGATGCCCGTGAACAGCAGCCACGCGCTGAACTTCAGGCGATCGGCGACCGCGCCCGAGATGAGGGCGACCGTAATGATGGCGAACATCAGCTGGAACGCCACGAAGACCGTCGCCGGAATCGTGCCGGCGAGAGGAATGTTCACCGCCTCCGTCGCGACGGCACCGGCCGCGTCCTTGACCTCGGCGACGGAGTTACCACCGATCAAGCCCTTCAGGCCGAAGAACTGCGTCGGATCGCCGATCACGCCGAACTTGTTGTCGCCGAACGCCGTCGAGTATCCGTACAGCGACCACAGCACGCCGACCAGACCCATCGCGCTGATGCTCATCATGATCATGTTGAGCACGTTCTTCGATCGGACCATGCCGCCGTAGAAGAATGCCAGGCCCGGTGTCATCAGCAACACCAGCGCCGAGCTCGCCAGCATCCATGCGGTATCACCGGTGTCCGGCGCACCGGTAAGCGGAAATGCCACCTTAATGTCCTCCTCATCTCGGGCCCAGCCGATTCCGGCAAATGGACCTGCACAGAAGGGTCCTCACTCGGTGTTTCATCCGTTGAGCTGTCGTGTTTCACCTATGTGAACGGATGGCGTAGCTGTGTTGCTACCACGTTTCACGATGTACACCGGATGTTTGCCGGCGCTGTGAGCGGCGTGTCCATGAAATCGGACATTCGTTACCGCCGAGCCGGAGTCGGCAAACATTCGGGGTGTGACCGGCCTCGCACCGATACGACGGACGGCATGGCTCGCCCGGCCCGGGGCGCGCCGCTTACGCGGAACGCCGCGGGCTCAACTGTTTTCGCCGGGCTCAGCAGGTCAGCCCAACAGCGCGTCCACGAACGCGGCGGGCTCGAACGGGGCCAGGTCGTCGGCGCCCTCCCCGAGACCGACCAGCTTCACCGGCACGCCCAGCTCGTGCTGGACCTGGAAAACGATGCCGCCCTTGGCGGTCCCGTCCAGCTTGGTGAGCACCACGCCGGTGATGTCCACCACCTCGGCGAACACCCGCGCCTGGGTCAGTCCGTTCTGGCCGACGGTGGCGTCCAGCACCAGCAGGACCTCGTCGACGGCGGCCTTCTTCTCCACGACGCGCTTGACCTTGCCCAGCTCGTCCATCAGCCCGGTCTTGGTGTGCAGCCGGCCCGCGGTGTCGATCAACACGGCGTCGACACCGCGCTCGACACCCGCGGCCACCGCGTCGAACGCGACGGCGGCCGGGTCGGCGCCTTCCCGGCCGCGGACGGTGTCGGCGCCGACCCGCTCGCCCCAGGTCTGCAGCTGGTCGGCGGCCGCGGCGCGGAAGGTGTCGGCCGCGCCGAGCAGCACCCGGCGGCCGTCGGCGACCAGCACGCGGGCGAGCTTGCCGGTGGTGGTGGTCTTTCCGGTGCCGTTCACGCCGACCACCAGCAGGATGGACGGATGATCCGGGTGCGGCAGCGCGCGGACCGAACGGTCCAGCTCCGGGCGCAGCTGCTCGATCAGCACGTCACGCAGAACGGCACGGGCCTGGTCGGTGGTGCGCACGCTGCGCGCCGCCATCTCGGCGCGCAGCCGGGAGACGACCGCGGCCGTGCTGGCGGTGCCGAGGTCGGCCAGGACGAGGGTGTCCTCGACCTCCTCCCACGACTCGTCGTCCAGGTCGCCGCCGCCGAGCAGGCCGAGCAGGCTCTTGCCGACCGCGTTCTGCGAGCGGGACAGGCGTCCGCGCAGGCGGATCAGACGGCCCTCCGTGGGCTCGATCTCCTCCAGCGCCGCGGCGGTCTCGACGCCCGCGGCGGTGTCCGGGGCGACGACTTCGGTCGCGGGGGCGGCGGTATCGGGCGCAGCCTCCTTGGCACCGGGTTCGATGACGGGCGCGGTGGTGTCGGCCACGTCCTCCGGAGCCTCTACCTGACCGGTCGATGCGGGCGCCGCGGTCGTCGGAGCTTCGGCCTCGGGTTCGGCGGGCGCCGCGGCGCCGGACGCGGGGGGCGCTTCGGCGACGTCCGCTTCCGGAAGTGGCACGTTGGTGATCCCGCGCTTGGGCGCGTCGCGCGGGATCGCGGCGTCGTCGCCGACGTGCGGCTGTCCTTCGGTGTCGGTGCGCTCGAGCGGTGGCGGCGCGGTAGCGGTGCCGGCCCGGCTGAAGTTGAATCCGCCGGACGCGGTGTAACCACCGGACCGGTCGGTCACCTCCTTGTCCTGCGCGGGCGGAGTCAGCGACACGCGGCCGCGCTTGTACCGGACGAAACCGGCGACAAGCACCACCATCAGCAGTGCGGCGACCGCGGCGATCAGGATCCAGACTTCGGGACTCACGCGAACCATCCTTGCAGACCGGTCGTCACGGGCTGGGCCCCGAGCCGCATCGAACGGTCGCGTCGCGCCCCCGCGAGCACGGCAGACGCTCGGCGAACTCCGCGCGTCCCGAGCCGCGGGCGGGCTTCGGCGGGCACCGACACAACCCCTGAGATTTCTTGTCCTGCGGAACTTCTCGCGAAGTGACAATAGGATCGGCGACGTGACCGATCGAAACGTGCTTGGGGGGCCGCTGGAAGAGTGCGGCACCGATCCTCTCACCGGCTTCTACCGGGACGGCTGCTGCAGTACCGGGCCGGAGGATCTGGGCAGCCACACTGTATGCACCGTCGTCACGGCGGAGTTCCTGGAGCATCAAGCCTCCATCGGCAACGATCTGAGCACGCCGCGTCCGGAGAACAACTTTCCCGGTCTGCAGCCGGGCGACCGCTGGTGCGTCGTGGCGGTGCGGTGGTTGCACGCGCACGAGGACGGTGTCGCCGCGCCCGTAGTCCTGGCTGCCACGCACGAGAACGCTCTCGAAGTGATCTCGATGGACATCCTGCGCAAGTACGCCGTCGATGTGCCGGACGACGTCAGCGACCTGCTCTGACCCGCAGTCCGCGCCGGATCGGCCTATCGAGTGGCACGCTCCACGCCGGTACTGAAGACCGACCGCACCGGAACGCCGCTTCAAGGCACCCGCCCGTATCCCGTCGCCGCCCGCGCCTCGGCCGATGTCCGGCCCGACGCCGAAGCGGCTGGGAGACCCGCGGGCCCGGTCGGGTCCATGGCACAGCAGAGACCCAAATGGCACAAATGCGCCATCCGGGTGCTAGCGCACCGCCGCGGCGCGTCGCCGGTGCGCCTTCTGGCGGCACGCCGCCGAGCAATACGTGGCCCGGCGACCGGTGCGGACCCGGGGCACCGCCGCGTGACACACCGGGCAGCGCTCGCCACCACTTTCGTTACGGTCCACTGATTCGCTACGGTTTCCTCCGTCCGCGCCCTGTTTCGTTCCGCCCGGTCCGCCTGGCGGCGCCCGCAGCGCGTCCAGCACGATCGCGGCGGTGCGATCGAGGCTGCCGCTCGTCTTCCTGAGCTGTTGAATCGCAACGCATCCGGTGAAGATCGCCAGTACGTCCTCGAGCTCGACGTCGGCGCGGACCGCGCCTTCACGCTGGGCCGCGACCAGCAGGGCCGCCAGCGCGCGGTGAAAGCGTTCGCCCGCGCTCCGCACCAGCACACGCGGCCAGCCGTCATCGGATCGGACCATGTCGCATAGTGCCTGGTTGCCCGGCGTCGTCGCGATCACCGCACCGCAGAAGTCGAAGAAAGCCGCCCCGGCGTCCGGTGCGCCGAGGTGATCGGCGGCGAGTTCGGCCAACCGATCGATGCGCTGCTGCATAACCGCTTCCAGCAGATCGCCTTTCGTCGGGAAGTGCCGGTAGACGGTGCCAGCGCCGACGCCTGCGCGCCGGGCGACCTCGGCGAGCGATACCGAGACCCCCTGTTCGGCGAAGGCGCGCTGCGCGGCAGCCAGTACCAGAGCGCGATTGCGCCGGGCATCGGCGCGCGCCGCCGTACCGGGGGCCAACGATGCGGTCATTTCGTTACGGCCTTCCTCGTTCGACGGGTTGAATCGGGTCAGGCCACCCGTATCGTTCGAATCCGGGTTACCCGACCCGATTCTATCGAGCAGCGAAGGCGAAGCATGTCCCCTCAGCACAATCTCATCCTGGTCACCGGAGCCACCGGCAAGCAGGGCGGCGTGACCGCCCGCAGGCTGCTGGCGGACGGCCGGGCGGTGCGCACGCTGGTCCGCGACGCGCAGTCGCCCGCCGCACGGGAATTGACCGCGGCGGGCGCGGAACTCGTGATCGGCGACTTCGATTCCCCCGACACCGTGTCCGCCGCGCTGGACGGTGTCTCCGGATTGTTCGCGGTCCCGCCCGCCGCGTACGGTCCGCACGGCTGGGACGTGGAACTGGAAGCCGCGCGCGGCGAGGCGCTCGTGGACGCGGCACGCCGCGCTGGTGTCGAGCAGATCGTGTTCACCGGCATCGCGTCAATGGGTGACAACACCTCATGGGGCACGACGGGCAAGAAGCGTATCGAAGACGCGATCGTCGCCAGTGGCGTCCGGTACACGCTGCTGCGTCCGGTGCGCTTCATGGAGAACTACCTGCTGCGCACCTCGCCGGTCGACGGCATCATCGGCGGGGTGCACCGGCATCTCTTTCCCGCCGCCGGGCCGATGAAGATCATCGCCCTCGCGGACATCGGCGACATCGCCGCTCTCGCGTTCGCCGACCCGGACCGCTTCCACGGCCGCGTCCTCGAACTCGCGGGCGACGCGCTCGCCCCGCCCGCGGCGGCCGAGGCGATCAGCAAAGCCACCGGGCACCACGTCCGCTATCAGGAGGTCACCGAGGCCGAGGCGGATGCGCTCGGCGTGGAGATCGGCAACACCTGGCGGCTGATGCGCCATACCGGCGGCTGGCACGCCGACGTCGACGAGATCCGCGAAATCCATCCCGGCTTGCGGACATTCGACACCTGGCTGGCCGAAACCGGCGCGGCCCTGATCAAAGCGCTACTGGACAGCGAAAAAGTGAGTCCCGCGAGGTAATCCGCGAAACCTCACCCGGGCACCGTCACGCTCACCGTGCGACCCGGCTGACCGCGCGGCGGCTCAGCTCGCCGCGCCCACCGGAGCCAGGTTCTCCCCGCGCAGCCGCTGCGAGATCACCTGGGTGATGCCATCGCCGCGCATGCTGACGCCGTAGAGGGCGTCGGCGATCTCCATCGTCGGCTTCTGGTGGGTGATGACGATCAGCTGGCTCTTCTCCCGCAACTGTTCGAACAGGCCGATCAGGCGGCGCAGGTTGGTGTCGTCCAGTGCGGCCTCGACCTCGTCCATCACGTAGAACGGCGAGGGCCTGGCGCGGAAGATGGCCACCAGCAGCGCGACCGCGGTCAGCGACTTCTCGCCGCCGGACAGCAGCGACAGCCGCTTGACCTTCTTGCCCGGCGGGCGGGCCTCCACCTCGATGCCGGTGGTGAGCATGTCCGAAGGGTCGGTGAGCAGCAGCCTGCCCTCGCCGCCGGGGAACAGCTTCGCGAACACGTCGACGAATTCGCGCTCGACGTCGGCGTAGGCCTCCGTGAACACCTGCAGGATGCGGGCATCGACCTCGGCGACCACGTCCAGGAGGTCCTTGCGCGCGCTCTTGACGTCCTCGAGCTGCGTGGCCAGGAAGTTGTAGCGTTCCTCCAGCGCAGCGAACTCCTCGAGCGCGAGGGGATTCACCTTGCCGAGGGTCGCGAGGTCCTTCTCGGCACGCTTGGCGCGGCGCTCCTGGGTCTGCCGATCGAAGGGCATCGGAGCGGGCGGGCTGACCTGTTCGCCGCGTTCGGTGGCCTGCTCGTACTCCTGCAACTCCAGCGCCGAGGGCGGCAGCGGCACGTCGGGACCGTACTCGGCGATCAGATCGTCGAGCGCGATGCCGAACTGCTCGGCGATGGTCGCCTCCAGCTGCTCGATGCGCAGCGCCGCCTGGGCCTTGGCCACCTCGTCGCGGTGCACTGCGTCGGTGAGCTGAGCCAGTTGCGCTCCGAGCGCGCGGACCCGCTCCTTGACATGCTCTACCTGGGCGGCGCATTCGGAGCGCAACTGGCTCAGCTCACCGACGCAGTGCACCGCGACGAGGTGGCCAAGGCCCAGGCGGCGCTGCGCATCGAGCAGCTGGAGGCGA